>NZ_CP076562.1:2587429-2908239 GCF_022174665.1 Eubacterium sp. MSJ-33 | reverse complement strand
TTGTACAATCTGCGGGCTGCCTGCAAATGTTCTTCCACATCTGCAATCGTCTTCTGCAACTCCATGAAGTTGTTGCTGGATTTTAACTCCGGATAATTCTCAGCGAGAATGTTGATATCCTTCGTAAGCTGTTCCATCTTCTGATTGGCTGCATTTTTCTCTGCCATCGTCATGCCGCTTCGAAGCTTGACAAGCTCTGTCAGAACTGTCTTCTCATGTGCCTGATATCCCTTTACGACATCGAGCATCTTCGTAAGCACATCGTAACGCTTCGTGAGTGCCACATCGATTCCGGACTCTGCTTCCTCCACCTTAAGCTGTGACCGCTTGATTCCATTCGATGTTGATATGTACCAGATCACGATACAGACCAAAAGTACAATAATCACTGTAATAATCGCTTCCATAATTTGTTCTCCTCTCTTTTTCATAGAAATTTAGGCGTTTGATTATAAAAATGCTACTGTGCATCTCCAATCCGCAACCGGTGTATGATATCCATAATCACAGCACAATCATTTTTAATCTTGTTGATCTCATCCACATAGACGAATGGCTTCTTGATATCACCATCAAACGCATTTCCTGTCGTATTGACTGCCACATATAGCTTGTTACCCAGATACCGCAAGGCTACATTTCCCGCACGCCGGTACAGGTCTGTCACACATTCCATCGTCTGTGGAGTAAGAACATAAAACGCATCAACCGGATAGGTTGCCAACACCTTGAACTCCCGGTTGAACGCTTCGCTCTCCAACTTCACATTCTCGTGATGAAATCCATTCAGATTGCCATAATACTGGAAATTCTTCGACCGGATACCAACAGAACGTATATCGGATTTCTGCAAATCAAAAACGAATACCCGTCCTTTGAAATACGTCGTTGTATGCCGGTTCTTTCCGCTGCCCGTCACATTCTTGATCGTGACATCCGCCTGATCAAAGGAGACGCCTTCATAGGCTCCGTGGATCAGATCTTCGGAATCAAAACGATTTCCAAGCTTCAACAGTCCCATCTGCTCGACATTCTGTCTCGTAAAACCAAGCTCCCAGTTCACCTGAACATCGGAGAATGTCTTGTTCAATACTGATACAACAAATGCATTCTTGTAGAGCGTCTGATATTCCTTGTTGATCTTCGACATCCTGCCGGATGCGTAAATGATTACAACGGGTACCGCAAACATCAATACCGCAGCCACTGTGCTCGCCATCGCCCCCATTCCCGGTGCACCTATATAGGCTATCACCAGCAATACAAACGGAGCTGCGAATAAATACATGGCCTGTCTGTATTTCTTATGCAAACCATCGAGCTGGTTCACAATCTGCATCGTATCCACGCGTTCACCCCCTCTGTTAAGTTAGATTGAGTGTAACATGAATCTACAAAAATAGCTATATTTTTTACAATTATTTACCTAATTTGACTTTCCTCGTCCTCCACCGTCACGAAAATCGGCTCGTGGTGCATCGCCGGAAGCAGCACATGTAACAGATCATCCATCAGAAGGCGCAGACTGCTCGTATTGATACATGGATGACAGCCCACATATTCATCCTGCACCAGATCCTTATCCATCAGAAGCTGTACATGATTTTCCTTATCGTTCATCAGTCCAAGCACACTCACGGAGCCCGGCGTGATATCCAGGTATTCTTCCATATAAGCATCCTTCGCGAAGGAAAGTCTCGCCACGCCTAACTGCTTCGAGATATCCTTCGTCTTGAACTTCTTATGCCCCGGCAGCATCAGCAGATAGAAGTTTGTCTCCTGCCGGTTGCACAGGAATAGATTCTTGCAGATTGTCGCCTCCAACGCCTTGTCAATCTCCTCGCAAACCTCCATCGTCATCGCTGCTTCGTGGTCAATCCGCTCATACCATACATGGTTTGCATCCAAAAAATCATAGGTTCGTATTTCCTTTGCCAGCCTGCCTGTCTCATCGGCTGGTCTGCCTGATTGTCGTGTCATAATCGGTTCCTCTTTTCATATTTTCTAACGGAACTGTACCATATTCCGCTAAATTTGAAAACATACTTTCTATAAAAAAGACACCCGCAAATGTACCGACCCCCAAAAGTTAGACCAAAAATCTAACGATTGGGAGGTCGGTATTTTTATGGCAAAATATAGTTTTGAATTTAAGAAAAAAGTAGTAATTGCTTATTTGAACGGCGAAGGAGGGTACAACTATCTAGCACAAAAGTACAATGTAAAAAACAAAAGACAAGTGTTAAATTGGGTGGACTATTATAATAAATTCGGCGATGCTGGTTTGATGCGATCAAGAGAAAAAAAGAATTATTCTTTTGAATTTAAGCTTCATGTGGTAGAGTTATATTTATCAAGTGAGGTTTCATATCAGGAGTTAGCATTGTCTCAAGGAATAAATAATGCAGCAATGATTGCTCAATGGGTTCAAGGCTTTCGGATTGCTGGTCCTGACGCATTGAGACCTAAGAAGAAAGGTCGTAAGAAAACATTGAATCAAAAAGACAATCATAAAACTAAAACCTCTTCGTTTGAAGAGCGTGCAGTGGATACCAGCGCAGAACATGTCAAAGAACTTGAAGATGAGTTATTAAAGTTAAGGATAGAGAACGCCTTTTTAAAAGAACTGAGGAGACTGCGTTTAGAGGACGAAGCAAAAATGAGAGATGTGCAAGAGTCATCCACAGCCTCCGAAGAGAATTCAAACTAAAAGATCTTCTCTCATATACAGGTATGCCGAAAGCAACCTACATGTACTGGCAAAAGCGATTTGATAGAGAAAATCCGGATGCTGAATTAGAGGCTAAAATGCTAGAACTACACGCAGAGCACAAAGACTACGGCTATCGAAGAATGAAGGCAGAATTATGCAATCAAGGCTACGTGGTGAATAAAAAGAAAGTACAGAAGTTAATGCAACGACTAAATCTTCAAGTGACATCTTTCACTAGAAAATCTCGTAAGTATAGCTCTTATCGTGGAAAAGTGGGAACAGTTGCTCCGAATAGAATTAGACGACGATTTCACACCAATATACCGCATCAGAAGATTACAACAGATACAACAGAGTTTAAGTATTACGAGATAGATGAAAAAGGACGAATGGTGATGCAGAAGTTATATCTTGACCCATTTATGGATATGTATAATGGAGAAATCATAAGCTTTGGTATTGATAAACGACCATCTGCACAAAGTGTAATGACTGCTCTGGAAGAAGCAATCACAATCACTTCTGATTGTCGGTTTAGGAGAACATTTCACTCGGATCAAGGGTGGGCATATCAGATGAAGACTTACTCTCATAGATTAAGAGAAAATCGTATTTTTCAAAGTATGTCACGGAAAGGGAACTGCTATGATAATTCTGTTATGGAGAACTTCTTTGGATTATTAAAACAGGAAATATACTATGGTGTTGTATACTATAGCTTTGATGAACTTAAATTGGCGATTGAAAAATATATCAAGTATTACAATGAAAAACGTATCAAAGAGAAACTAGGATGGCTCAGCCCTGTACAATACAGGAAACGCCTCTTGGCTGCATAAATGAAAAATGCGAAGTGGAAAATCCACTTCGCAATAAAGTCTAACTTTTGGGGGTCACCTCAAAATGCGGATGCCTTCCAACACCATTTCTCCTGAATTTCTATGTAATTACTTCTTTGTTACAATCGCAACGACTGCAAGTATCGCATTGATCAGGCACCAGCCTGCCCAGATTGCAAGATCTGAGAAACTTCCAAAACCGGTAAATCCTACCAGTGCAGCCAGACCGAACAGAACGATCAAAGCAATATTTCCGCCCTTTTTCTCAGCGTTTCTCGTTGCAACCGATACGATTCCACCCGCAAGCATCAGAATTGCTACCAATACGCCTGCGGAGCCGGATGTCTCGCCATTTGCTTCGAGTGAATTGGCAACGCCCGCTGCACATGACTGGAATGTTACGATGACAAACAAGATCATGGATAAAATGCCGGACACTAATTTCCAAGTTTTCATGAACCTCTTCCTCCTTTTCTTGTGGTATTACCCCCGTGCATTGCCCGGTGGCAGTTTATCGAAAACATCCTCACGATTCTCTTCGTTTATGACATTTTCTTCTCTTGTATCCCCACAAGTATTATCCCATAAATCATCCGGCCTCGTTGCCCCCGTAGCAGTGGCAAATTCATTCTCTAATCCTGCACTCCGCTTGTCCGAAGCGGCTGCAAGCCTTTTTGATTAAGCAGATCATTTACGTCCAGGATGCTTCCCGGCCGCTCATTGAACGCAATCATCAGGAGTGCATCTCTCGGGACCTTCGCATATAATTCCGGCATCTCGTATTTTTTAAGTGCACGCTGCGTCTCCGCCAGACTGAATTTCGCCGCATAGCAGATCCGCAGGATCACATCCCTCTGCCGCGTACGCTTCTCCCCGGACAGCAGCTTATAGCCATACCGCTCCGGAATATCTGCCTGCAGGAACACATACTGCTGGGTAAGCTTCTTTTCCTGTAGCAGGTTCTTCACATAGATAGAAAATGCTTCCGAATTATCGCTTACACTTTCTTTATTCTCCGCGCAATATTTCTCAAAATCCGAAAGATGTGTCTTCCCTAGGACTTCATTTAATTCCTTTGTATTTTTCTCCTTCATTTCATCCTCCAATCTGTTATAATAAAACCATCAAATTACCAAAACTGTATCAAACAACCCGGATAATTGATTGATGAAGTATAATCAGTACCCCTGCTCTATAGAAAGGATATACGCATATGGATCTCGATCAGCGTCTCGCTATTTCGTATTATAAACCAATAGCCGCCATAAATGAACCGCATCATGTATACTTAGTTCAGCATCAGGAGACAAAAAAGATTGCCATCAAAAAAATGCTTGATGTCTATAACCTCGCCGTCTATGCCGAGTTATACCGCAATCCTGTCGCAGGTATACCGCAGATCATAAACTATTACGAAGAAGCGGGACAGCTTACTGTCATCGAAGAATATATCTCCGGAACTTCCCTGCAGGATAAGATCCGCCACGCAGACATAGCTCCAAGCGATATGCTTCAATACACGCTTGACCTGTGTGCGATCCTTGAACAGCTGCATCTGCATAATCCGGCTATCATCCACCGGGATGTGAAACCATCGAACGTCATCATCACCAGTTATAACCGTGCTGTGCTGCTTGACTTCAACGCTGCCAAATACCATACAGCCGCGAAAGATTCTGATACAATCCTGCTTGGTACACAGGGCTATGCCGCCCCGGAACAATACGGATTTGGACAATCCTCCCCGCAGACAGATATTTATTCTATGGGGATTCTTCTGAAGGAAATGGCGGAAGCATCGCATTGCCAAAATCCATATATTGATGCTGTTACTGCCAAATGTACACAGATGAATCCGGCGGAACGGTATCAAAGCATCAGGGAATTACGTCAGGCGTTGTTGGCAAATGGGGGAATCTTTCCTTATACACATGCCAGTCAAGCCTCCACCGGAGATTTATCCGGTCTACCTTCCAATCGTTCAAATGCTCAAACACAGAACGATTCCGGTACTTCCGCAAACCATATGCAGTTTGCCCCTCCCGGTTTCCGTTCTAAAACACCTTGGAAGATGGCGGTTGCACTGCTTACCTATATATTCCTGGCCTGGTTTTGCTTATCCATGAAAGTAAACAATACTTTCGGTGCTGCACTGTGGGTGGAGCGTGTATTTGCACTCATTATGATGCTTTTTATCGTGGCTTCCATCTTCGACTATCTTCATGTACGACAGCTCATGCCTCTGTGCCAACACGAGAAAAAAGCGTTGCGCATACTGGGTGTGGTTGTGTTAGACATCCTCGTTGTGTTCGGATTGATCGTCGTCATGGCGATCGTGCAATCATTTTGTCCGAATTCATAACTTACCGGATATAGAATAACATGTTTTTGACATAAAAAATGCCACCGTGAAGGTGGTATTTTTATTTTGCTTTTATTATTTATTTATCTTTTTTATCATATAAATATCTTAAAAATGAAGTTCAGTCAGGAATTTCGCATGTTCAGTCAAAAATCCCCCTTTTTTATAATATCTATTGTATACTACTTCCAGATTTCAAAGACATAAAAAAATCACACATCTCAGGGAATCAAAAAAGAAACTGCCGCTTATTCTCCCCTCTTCTCCAAGGTCAAATACGGGTTCCCGCTCCACCTGTTCCTCAGGCTTCGCCGCGTGCAGTTTCGGAATTAACAACTTCTATTTTATATTTTTTATCTATGTTACATTTCTGAATTTTCATAATACATGCCGCCGGCTCCGAACGGGGACCGACGGCAATTCTTTTTACCACATGGAAAATTTACACCATTTCATCTATGAGCGTGATTGCTTCCTGAATCATCTTGTCACAATGTTCCTTCTTGCTGCCACCCTTCGCCGCATTTGCGCGAAGCAGATCCACACAGTTTACCATGCCATCATGATTCTCTGCAATCTTCCTGCGAAACTCATTTACCTTCGCCGGATTCTCAACACCCTTGGCACCAAGCACCATCAAACCACCTGTGATTGCGCCACAGACACCGCCGCATTTCATACCGCCGCCAAAATTACAGCCAAGTCCTGCCGCCATTTCCTCTGAAATCCCCATATCCTCTGCGTAACAACGCATAATCGTCTGGGAACAGTTGCTTACCATAGGAGTTTCGTTTCGAAGCTCCATCGCTTTTTCTATATGTTTATTCATTGCAAACCTCCATCCGCCTTTGTCACTCAACATGCCTCTTATCGTAGCTGTTTATCCGATACTTATTTTTAATAATTTTATCATGATGGCTCAATCATTTCTATACATTTTCGATTATATCTTTGTTTTCATAGTATTTATCATAAAGCATATCAATCGTTTTTAGAACGTTTGTTCTGTTTTCATTCTGTACTCTGGTCTATCCAGCGATCCAGTTTCTTCTTATCTGCATACCAACGATTTCCTATCTGAATTATCATAGAAGATCCCATTTACAGATTTTTATTCACACACTCGTTTTTTACTTTCCAACTGTCAAAGATGGGAATATATCATTTTTATCCTATAAAATCAAGCGTTTTGCCTTTTCATCGTACATTTCACAAAAAATCAGGAATTATTATTAAAACTCCAAACTATCCGCATTAAGCAGAAAATATTTCATGCCCATAATCACAAAGCCTTCCTCATTTCTCCACGGCTTTTTCGTTCCATTTACAATAACAATCTTCTTAAATGAATCTGGAATGTTTCGGAGTGAATTAAGTTCCTGCGTCTGCTTTTCCTCTGAAGTTATATCATAAGCCACCTGAATGTAATATCTCTGACTGCCCTGGTTCACTACAAAATCAACCTCTAACTGCTTATGAACCCTCTTTCCTTCACTATTCTTTGCAAATACATCCACAATACCCACATCCACATTGTAACCACGCACAAGCAGCTCATTATAAACTATGTTCTCCATAATATGAGTCGGCTCCTGCTGTCTGAAGTTCAGTCTGGCATTTCTAAGTCCTATATCCGAAAAATAGTATTTCAGATTTGCCCCTACATATTTTCTTCCCTTAATATCATACCGGCCCGCTTTAGAAATCAAAAATGCCTCTGCCAAATAATCAATATGGTTGGATATAGTTTTATTGCTGTAATTGATACCTCTCTCGCTTTTGAAGGTATTTGATATTTTGGTTGGATTGGTAGGCGCTCCTATGGCAGAAGCAAGAATATCCACCAAAGTGCCGATTTCATCAACATTTTGAATCCGATTTCGCTCTACCACATCCTTGATATAAACATTGGCAAAAATATTTTTAAGGTACTCAGCCTTTTGGCGTTCCACGGAGAACTGCGCCACTTGTGGTAAGCCACCATATATCATATATTCCTCCCAAGCGTCATCATAATCTCCATCAAAAGCATCATAGAACTCTACGAAGGACAACGGATAAATTCTGATTTCATCTCCTCTACCTCTAAATTCAGTTACAATATCGCTGGATAAAAATTTAGAATTACTGCCGGTTACATACACATCAATGTTGCTGATACGAAGCAAACTGTTCAGCACTTCCTCAAATCGTGGCATAAACTGTACTTCGTCCAAAAGCAGATAATACTTCTTATCATCTTTCATTGCTTCTTTAATATACTGATAACACATCTTTGGATCTCTTAGCTCCTCATTTTCAATGCCATCTAAGGCAATCTCAATGATGTGGTCATTATCCACGCCATTCTCCAATAGGTATTTCTTAAACAATACAAATAACAGGAAAGATTTGCCGCATCTCCTGATTCCCGTGATAATCTTTATCATTCCGTTATCTTTTCTTATCTTTAACTGTTCAAGGTATGAATCTCTCTTAATCTCCATAATGTTACTCCTTGTTTTTGTGCATTGCACAAATTTTGGTAATGCTAGTTTACCACTAAATTATTTTTACTTCAATAGCCATTACTATTTTTTGTGTATTTGCACTTCTTTATGTATCAATTATCATCATAAAAATACGCTACGGTATCATTTATTAACACCGTAGCGTACTAAAGAACAATTTGTAATAGAACTTAATCTTATGCGCTCTTTTGATATCTATTCCCTCAACCAACTTGTATTTGTTAATGATTACATCATACTCATTATCATCTAAACATAATTCAGACATTTCCGCCACTTTCCAGTCATTACTTTTCATCAACAACCTGGAAGATGTAGAATTTCAAGTGACACCCTGTAAACCATTGAATTTACTAGTTTTTTCACATATCCAGCAAACGCTACTACACCATTTTTACACCAATTTACACCACATTACACCACACTACACAGCTTTTTCAAACAATAGCATTTCACTCTTCAATGTATCGTCTTCCACATGACAATAGAGATCCATCGTCATCTGCAAGGAACTATGTCCGAGTATCTTCTGCAAGGTCTTCGGTTTCATTCCTCGTTTGATCGCCTTGGTAGCAAAAGTATGACGTAACCCATGAGGCGTGAATGGTTCAAATTCAATATCCGGATTCTCCCGATTGATCTTATCTACCAGATAGTGAATTGCTCCGCGAATATTTGCTTCGTGAATAGGGTTATTGCTTTTGCTGCAAAATACAAGATTCTCGAATCCGGTTTTCGGGTTATGTCGAACCATAACATGACTCTTCCAATTTTTCTGATACAACAGTGCCTGTCTGCACTTCTCTGTCATTGGAATACTTCTCTTACCTGCTGTCGTTTTAGGTTTGTGAAACTCATAGATTGCTTCTCCATTATTCGGAAGATAGCAAAGTGTTTTCTCCACTTTTATCATCCGTTCTCTGAAGTCAATACAATCCCATGTGAGTCCTAAGATTTCACCCATACGCATTCCTGTCTCCAATGCAACAATAAGAAATATCTTCAGCGTTCCTCTCGGATCTGCTGTGTTGATCAGAATATCAATCTCATCATCGGACAGTATTCGTTTCTCTGTCGGTTCTTCATCGTCAACAGTTGTCTTGACTCCATATGCAACATTCTTCATCAGCATATCACATTCCACAGCCCGGTTTAACATATCAACTAAAACAGCCCGGCAATCACGACGTGATGCATCTGATTTCAAATGATTAAACGCATCCTGCAGAATAACCAGATTCAATGATGATAATGGACGCCAGCCCAAATCCTCGCGCAAACGGTTATACTGAATCCTATACGTCCGTTTCGTGGTATCCCTGCAATGTATCTTGCAGGTTGTGATCCACTGTTCAAACCATTCATCCAGCGTCATAGAATCATTCACCGGATTCAACTTCTTATCATCCAGATACTGTTCCTCACGCAGCCGCTTTGTTATCTCTGACATCGTCTTCGCATATATTGTCTTTCTCTTCCCGAAACGATTCGTAAATCTTGCCTGATATAATCCATCCTTTCTCTGTGTGATTCCTTTTCCCAGCTCTCTGCCTTTCAAAGATTTTCCCATGCTCTATTCTCCTTTCCGGTGAATAAAGCGAATATCTTCATTAACAAAAGTATATCAGCATATCCGCAAATTATCCACCCGAAAATAAAAAAGATTCCAGATTGTCACCCGGAATCTACTACAATGATTTTTGATCAATCCACCTATCTAATTTTTTCTTATCGGCATACCACCGATTCCCAATCTGAACACCAAATCCATTTCTTCCACGAATCAGTTCCCGCGTCTTTGTCATACCGATTCCGAGATATTCTGCAACCTCTTTTACATCCATCAATCTCTTGCCATATTCCTTCTCCATACAATCCTCCTGAAATAAAAAAAGCGCCAGTTTCCTGACGCTTATTCACTAACCATAATTATACAAGTTTATTATATCACTTATCTGAAATCTTGGCAAGGGACAATATAGGAAATTTACTGACAACATAGAACATTCTAAGATATTTATATTCTCTCATACGAGAATCCCACAAAAAACAACATCAAATTGAGGTGACCCCCAAAAGTTAGACTTTATTGCGAAGTGGATTTTCCACTTCGCATTTTTCATTTATGCAGCCAAGAGGCGTTTCCTGTATTGTACAGGGCTGAGCCATCCTAGTTTCTCTTTGATACGTTTTTCATTGTAATACTTGATATATTTTTCAATCGCCAATTTAAGTTCATCAAAGCTATAGTATACAACACCATAGTATATTTCCTGTTTTAATAATCCAAAGAAGTTCTCCATAACAGAATTATCATAGCAGTTCCCTTTCCGTGACATACTTTGAAAAATACGATTTTCTCTTAATCTATGAGAGTAAGTCTTCATCTGATATGCCCACCCTTGATCCGAGTGAAATGTTCTCCTAAACCGACAATCAGAAGTGATTGTGATTGCTTCTTCCAGAGCAGTCATTACACTTTGTGCAGATGGTCGTTTATCAATACCAAAGCTTATGATTTCTCCATTATACATATCCATAAATGGGTCAAGATATAACTTCTGCATCACCATTCGTCCTTTTTCATCTATCTCGTAATACTTAAACTCTGTTGTATCTGTTGTAATCTTCTGATGCGGTATATTGGTGTGAAATCGTCGTCTAATTCTATTCGGAGCAACTGTTCCCACTTTTCCACGATAAGAGCTATACTTACGAGATTTTCTAGTGAAAGATGTCACTTGAAGATTTAGTCGTTGCATTAACTTCTGTACTTTCTTTTTATTCACCACGTAGCCTTGATTGCATAATTCTGCCTTCATTCTTCGATAGCCGTAGTCTTTGTGCTCTGCGTGTAGTTCTAGCATTTTAGCCTCTAATTCAGCATCCGGATTTTCTCTATCAAATCGCTTTTGCCAGTACATGTAGGTTGCTTTCGGCATACCTGTATATGAGAGAAGATCTTTTAGTTTGAATTCTCTTCGGAGGCTGTGGATGACTCTTGCACATCTCTCATTTTTGCTTCGTCCTCTAAACGCAGTCTCCTCAGTTCTTTTAAAAAGGCGTTCTCTATCCTTAACTTTAATAACTCATCTTCAAGTTCTTTGACATGTTCTGCGCTGGTATCCACTGCACGCTCTTCAAACGAAGAGGTTTTAGTTTTATGATTGTCTTTTTGATTCAATGTTTTCTTACGACCTTTCTTCTTAGGTCTCAATGCGTCAGGACCAGCAATCCGAAAGCCTTGAACCCATTGAGCAATCATTGCTGCATTATTTATTCCTTGAGACAATGCTAACTCCTGATATGAAACCTCACTTGATAAATATAACTCTACCACATGAAGCTTAAATTCAAAAGAATAATTCTTTTTTTCTCTTGATCGCATCAAACCAGCATCGCCGAATTTATTATAATAGTCCACCCAATTTAACACTTGTCTTTTGTTTTTTACATTGTACTTTTGTGCTAGATAGTTGTACCCTCCTTCGCCGTTCAAATAAGCAATTACTACTTTTTTCTTAAATTCAAAACTATATTTTGCCATAAAAATACCGACCTCCCAATCGTTAGATTTTTGGTCTAACTTTTGGGGGTCGGTACATATATGGTATGACGGGGTGTTTTTTGTTTGTTCAGAGGGGGTTCCGAGCTTCGCTCGCGCTGGCATTCAAACACATAAACCGTCTGCTTAATATTAAAAATCATCACTCTGCCACCGTCTGTTTGATTTGCTGCACCGCATCATATTTTCCATAAAACATTAATTAAGTCTGCACATAGGATTACGAGCATGTACGCTCACGCGGAGAATCTCTGTACAAACAAAAAAAGAGGATACATAGTATCCTCTTACTTGGTCATTCCGCATTTCCGGCATTTTTTGCCTACAACTTCGTCATATTCTGGTTCCTTTACATACTCATATGGCACCTGCACTTCTTCATATACCGGTTTTGACACGTAGCTTGCGTGTTCCGACGTAAGGTGGTTTCTGGCTGCCTCACAATCAGCAGTTCCATACGTCAGCGTCAGATCCATGCCGCAGCCGCGGCAGTAGTCGTGGTAGCCAACAATCTGCTGGTCTGTATAGTATGCGGTTGCAAGTACCTTATCGTGATGTACTACGATATCTTCCCATACGTGGGAACATTCCGTTGTCTGTGGTTTGCTTTCCGTGGTTGCGGATGGCTTGCTCTCCGTGGTTGCCGGTGGCTTCGGTGTGCTTCCGCTTGATGAAGAACCGCTGGCTGATGTTGAACTGCCGTTTCCGGAAACTGTCTGACTTCCACCAGAGGCATTGTTCCCCGGCTTGGAAGTATTTCCGCCTGCCGTCTGGCTGTTGCTGTTTACAGAGGAGTTACTATTTCCTGAAGAACTGTCTTTTTTGGAAGAACCTGTCTGGCTGTTACTTGCAGATGAATTGCTGTTTCCAGAAGCATTGTCTTTCTTTGAAGCGTTATCTGTCTTGCTGTCTTTCTTACTATCGGAATCAGCTTTCTTTCCATTGCCGGACTGTATATCTGTCTCTTCCACTGCTGCAATTTCGGTTGTTTCCTTATCGTCAGCCATCAATTCGGTTGTTTCGTTTTCATCCGCGTCATTTCCCGTATCAATAACTGCTTCTGCTGCATCACTCGCACTCGCCTCCATCTGTATAAGAGAGACGTCCGTCTGTGTGTGTGCCGGGCTTTTTGCGTTGTCCCCACATGCACATAACGTCAGGACAAGAGCTGCGGTACTAAATGTCAGCGTCAGTCTTTTCATTATCTTTCTTCTCATTCTCGTTCTCCTCTGTGTATCTCCCGCGGTGTAATTCATATACGGTAATTATACCACGCAATATGTTTATTTCAATTACATTCTTTGAAAGTTTGCACGCTTACGCGGAAAACTTCTGTACAAACAAAAAATCCCCTCCTGTTTTTATAGACCTGCATTTTTTGTTTGTTCAGAGGGGGTTCCGAGCTTCGCTCGTGCTGGCATTCAAGCATAAAAAAAGAGCTTGCCCATTATGGATAAGCCCTTAATCTTTAATATTTCACTTCATATCCGCACTTCGTACACCGTTTCCCAACGGTTTCATCGTATGCGATGTGGTCAATGATCTTATATTCTACCGGAACCTTTTCATACACCGGTCTGGACTCGTAGCTTGCGTGTTCCGCCATGAGATGCGCTGGCGCATCTCCGCAGCCTGCCCCCCCATACGTCAGCGTCAGATCCATGCCGCAGCCGCGGCAGTATTCGTGGTAGCCGACAAGTTTATTTTCCATATCTGTTTCGATGTGGGATACCTCATCGTGGTGTACCACGATGTTTTCCCATACGTGGGAACATTCCGTTGTCTGGGGCTTGCTCTCCGTGGTTGCGGATGGCTTGTTCTCCGTGGTTGCCGGTGGCTTCGGTGTGCTTCCGCTTGATGAAGAACCGCTGGCTGATGTTGAACTGCCGTTTCCGGAAACTGTCTGACTTCCACCAGAGGCATTGTTCCCCGGCTTGGAAGTATTTCCGCCTGCCGTCTGGCTGTTGCTGTTTACAGAGGAGTTACTATTTCCTGAAGAACTGTCTTTTTTGGAAGAACCTGTCTGGCTGTTACTTGCAGATGAATTGCTGTTTCCAGAAGCATTGTCTTTCTTTGAAGCGTTATCTGTCTTGCTGTCTTTCTTACTATCGGAATCAGCTTTCTTTCCATTGCCGGACTGTATATCTGTCTCTTCCACTGCTGCAATTTCGGTTGTTTCCTTATCGTCAGCCATCAATTCGGTTGTTTCGTTTTCATCCGCGTCATTTCCCGTATCAATAACTGCTTCTGCTGCATCACTCGCACTCGCCTCCATCTGTATAAGAGAGACGTCCGTCTGTGTGTGTGCCGGGCTTTTTGCGTTGTCCCCACATGCACATAACGTCAGGACAAGAGCTGCGGTACTAAATGTCAGCGTCAGTCTTTTCATTATCTTTCTTCTCATTCTCGTTCTCCTCTGTGTATCTCCCGCGGTGTAATTCATATACGGTAATTATACCACGCAATATGTTTATTTCAATTACATTCTTTGAAAGTTTGCACGCTTACGCGGAAAACTTCTGTACAAACAAAAAATCCCCTCCTGTTTTTATAGACCTGCATTTTTTGTTTGTTCAGAGGGGGTTCCGAGCTTCGCTCGTGCTGGCATTCAAGCATAAAAAAAGAGCTTGCCCATTATGGATAAGCCCTTAATCTTTAATATTTCACTTCATATCCGCACTTCGTACACCGTTTCCCAACGGTTTCATCGTATGCGATGTGGTCAATGATCTTATATTCTACCGGAACCTTTTCATACACTGGTTTTGATATATTGACAAATCACCACGCTTACGCGTGGTGATTTCGAGCGCCGGTTGTGCGCTTCCATCTATTTTATTTGATTACAAGCGCCTGCAATCCTTGCTTCATCCAGCGATTCGCTGTCTTCCTCGAAACTCCCTTTTTTCGTGAGAAGGTTTCGATATCACTATTCTCAATATAGATTTCCCAGATACAGTCCTTCCAATTATCAGTTGGAATCTCCATTATTGCCTCGCGAATCGCTATCTGCTCCCTTTTGTATTTCTCAATCAGTTCTTCATCAATCGCGTCAAGCTTTTTTTTCTGGATGAGATAACTTTCAAGTGGATGTTCGTCTCTCGATGTGCGTACCTTCCCCGCTTCATCATACGTCTTTCCTGCATAATATGAATCTCTAAATTCCAAGGAATGAATTGATTCCCAAATCATTCTTTCACAGTCGCTATATCTTTTTACATACTTCATTTTTTCTTTTTCTTCCTGTGGATTCATAAATTGTCCTCCTTATGATCGCTTCTGGTGAGATATCGGTCAGTAAATCATAGAATTCTGAATCAAAGAAATCTAGTGACTGTCTTATCTCCTTATCATTTTTCTCGTTATCTCCGTATTTTATATATCGATCTGCTGCCTTCTTGAGATCTCGATATGCCTGATATACGATTGCTGCAACTAATCTCTCATAAGGTCCATCACGGTTTCTGATTTCATCATCACTCTTCATCTACTCACCCTCCATGTCATCCGAGCTGTAATCCTCCCATCCAAGCTTCCATGTGAATTCACCTTTTGTATCTGAGATTCGTTTGGATGCAGGGTCAAAATACATCTTAATTCCTTTGCGGTTCAGTTTTCCTGTCAGCCGATTTTTGTGTACAGTCAGGATTCTCTCATCACTATCCTGATTATCCGACAATCTTGGTCTGCTATACCGAAGAACTATATCTGCCAGATTGGTTATGTTGGAGCTGCCTGCCACATCGTCATTCTCGAAAGCCACTCCCTGCTGTTTTCTTGGGTGTGCAATCAGTATTATCAACACATTGTATTTTTTCGCCAGACTTACCAAACCATTGACAAATATCGTTTGTTGACGATACTGATCCGATGAAAGATCATCTACCAAGGCTGTCATAAGATTATCAATAACAAGATACCTGCAATCGTACTGTCGAATTGCTGTTTCTATCGTATCGATCAACGCAATCTGCTCATCCTTCGTACCGATGGCGTTATTGTCGAAAATATATACCCGCTCCCGATACCAGTTTTCAATCTGTTCCAGATAGCTGGCGTCAACAGAATAGTTGTCATTTCCGTTTTCATTCTGAATCCGGTTAATATGATCTGGTCCGCTGAATTGATATTCCATCCATCCTTTGAAGAACCAGTTCATCAACTCTCCTGAGTATGCAAATACGTTATACCCTTTGCTGACGGCAATCGTTGCAAACTGAGAAGCAAGTGTTGATTTCCCATCGCCGCGTTCTCCTGTTAGAACGACCAGTTCACCGAAATAAAATCCACCTAATACGCCATCCAGCTGTTTGATTCCGGTTGTCACATGCTCCATTGCATTCAGGTTTATACGCTCCACGTCTGCCAACGGAATAATGTTCGGATACCTGACCAGCTGTGCATGTTCAACTGCATACCTGACTGCATCTACACCATGTTTCATAAGTATCTCATTTGCATCCTTGCAGTCGAGGTAATCTTCCACCCGCACCTGCTTTACCTGCCCGTTGAAGCGTTTTGCAACCGTTTCTACCAGCGTCACTTCTCCATTTTCATAATCTCCGAATACGATAATCGTTTTGAATTTTTCTAAGAATTCCCAGCAATGCTGGATCCATGAAAAGCCCTTTGCTCCTGTTCCAACCGACAGTGCATTTTCAATTCCAGCTTCCGCTACGGATAGTGCATCAATCTGTCCCTCGGTCAGAATCAGAACCTGATTCTCGAGGTTGCAGTGGTTCATCCCGAACAGGATCGGCATACATCCACGTTCAGCCCATTCCTTGCAGCTATGAATCTTCTTATCGTAGTTCATTACCCTATACTTCACAAATCTGAGACAATCCTTGTCATCGTAGAAAGGAAACACCATCACATTTGCATCGCTATTTTGCACAGTGATATTATATTTTCTTGTTATCGCTTCTGAGATTCCACGTTTCTTCATATACTCGATTGCTTCCGGCTTCGATTCCGGTTTTGTCCCTGTGTCAATCTCACGAAACTTTTTGAAGGAACCTCGTCTTCCAGCTGTGCCATCGCCCAGATCAAAGTTAAAATCTCGTGCAAGCGTAAGCATATTTCCTTTTGCACCGCAGCTTCTCCGAAAGCAATGATACTTGCCATTGGTAAGATTTATACTGAATCGATACTTGTCAGACGTAGAATTTCTACAGTATGGGCAGAACCGAAATACAAGTTCCTCGCCTCTTTCTTTCGTCTCGATTCCCATGAAGTCCGCGAATCTTCGCGCATCATATGGAGAAAAATCATACATATTCAACACTCCTTATCACAGTCGATCGAACCACGAATAATCTTCGGATTCCTGCTCACTATCGGACATGCTCTGTCCTTCTGATGGACTCTCACCAGCTATCTCCGGATCCGGTTCCTTTGGTGCTATGTTCGTATGCGTGGTGTATCCTTCCATGAATCCCATCATCGAATCGTAATTTACGATCTCGATCTCCCGGTATGAACCTGATCCCTTCGCCAGAATCTTTCCATCCGCCTCCAGTTCCGAGAGGAAGCTGCGAAGCTTCTGTTCACTCCATTTGAAGCGTTTTCGCAAATGGAAATCTGACCAGTAAACACATCCGCGACGATAATGTTTAACTTTACCGGCAAACATGCCTTCACTATCCTTGTAATTTGCTGCCATAACAAGATCAATCCATGCCTGCGCCTTTGAGAATCTCTCACCTAGCCAATAGCTGCTTTCTATAAGATCTACGGTTATTCCCATGCATCGTTTCACCCAAAGTCACCTCTTTCCAGCCGTTCCCGGCAGTCATGAAACAGAATATCTTTAATCAAAATTCCCGAGTTGTAATCCGATACAAATACAATCTGCAGATTGTATCGTGTCATAAACGTTGATAGCGACGCAGCATATGCCTTTGGACGCATCCATGATTTATATTTTCCAGCAATAATCATGTCCCAGTCACCGTTCTCAACCAACAGATACACACGTGCCTGATTCTCTCTTGCACGTTCCAATTCCCGCACAAACCGCTCCCGCTGACTTGTCAAACAGATTGCCAGCTCATCCAGATTCATCTTTCGTTCCACAACCGCCAAAGCTCTTACACGATCAGCAGTATCATGAAGCGGCATACCGCCGGGCAACTTAATATTATAGGCATAATCGCCATAATCCAATGTTGCCCTTTGATATCCGCAACCGAAATCTCCACACCGGTTTTCCAGCTTCTGTGTCTGCTGCTCCCGCGTGTCAACCAAGATCTCGAATGAATCCAGCAACCGTTTCTTCTCGTACGCCTCCATTAGTCAAATGGAAGCACAATATCTTCCTGCATCAGATCTACATCCTTAAAGCCATTATCCCGCTCCTTTGGAAGCAACTTATCCTTCGGCAGCTTATATGTTCCATCCGCTACCCGCTTCAGCGTACATGTACCCGCGATATTCACGATCGTATGAATTTCTCCATCACTTCCCCGAAACTCTTTGAGTACAAAAAGCCCTCCGACGTATTTTCCCTCCAGCTCACTCTCGTTCCAGTTCCAGTGGAATCCTTGGTTTGAATCTTCGACGTTCAGTATAAAAGTCTTAAAGAGCAGCTTCTTGAAGTTATCACCCTTTGAACCATCTTCCGCTGGGATAGATACGAAGAAGCTGCATCCCCAATTTTTCCTCTCACCGCTCTGGTTCTCGAACTTTTTTGCGAAGAAGTTCTTATATTCGCCATCACAGATATCCATGTCTACACGCAGATACTGTCCTTTGTCACCTGACATAAGCTGTACACCCTTAATCTGCATGTTGTATGCACCCTTTGGAAGTGTTGCATTATTCAATGCATTCACATCCACCTGATCATAGTCTGTAAATTTCTTTAACATGTTCTTTTCCTCCTAATAATCCTTCATTACTTCCAACACCTGCAAGATATCGTTCGGGATGTATTCATCCTTGAAGGCATCCAGAGGTGTCCGGCTTGTGCTATTATGGCTTGTCGTTTCGAATCGATACTCGCCATCGACCTTTACAGATCGAAGCAGCCACAGAAACTTTGAATCGATTGCGTTCTTCTCTGTCCGCCGACCATTTGTCTTGATGCGGATAAATTCATATCCATCATCTGTGCGCTCAGTCTGAGAATGGAACAGCAGAATCACCGTAAGATCTTCCCTTAACTTTGATGGCAGCTCGACCAAAATCCAAGAGGTCGAGGCAAGGTCGGTCCATTTGTCATAACCTCTTTCTTTGCATCTACGCATCTCCTCAGACGTCCATAGATTGTTCATCGTGTCTACCACAAAGTATTTTATATGCCCATACTTCGGGTTCCTGCCAACTGCTTCCAAGCATTGAATAACCTTATCTGGTTCGGATGTAACGATGTAGTTGCCCTTTTCTCTGTTGTACTTATCCCGCCAACCGCGGTAGTTAAGCCCTTTTCCATCGCAATCCACGTAGAAGGTCTGATCTGCCGGAAGAAATCGAAGTGACGTACTCTTCCCCATTCCCGGATCGCCATAAATGCCAATCATATTTGCCATGATTGTGTCTCTCCTTTCCTTATATCTAGGCGCATGCGCCTGTCTACAAATACATGGAACTGCATTCATAGACAGATGCACGCTGATAAACAAAAAGCCGGAGCTTAGTTCATGATCTCTCATGAGCTAAACTCCGGCGGTATGACCTCATCCACTCGGTAGCAACTTTATTTGTTTTTCATCTTATGTATGTATTATAACATACCCCCTATGCAATACATTGCACTTTTTTGAATTTTTTTCAAATTTTTTCAAAATTTTTAACTGGTTCGAGAGTATATAAACTGTATATAAAAAATTTAAAGAAATATTACTAATATAAAGATATATTACTGTTATATATACATATATCTAATATGATAAGATAACCATTATACACCACGCTATACTTAACGACTTTTCTCTTGCAGCTTTGCCTTAGCTTTATTGTTGTCCTGTTTCAAAGTCTGTTGTGTCTCTACCGGCAATACATGCATCAGTTCTTCTGCCTCCCGCTTTAATACTTCTGTTTCCTTTGTTAACGAAACATCTTCTACAGGTGCCACAGTTTTTTTACAGAGGGTGGCGATTTCGCCTTCTGACTTAAAACCGCATTGAGAAAGTATATTTTCATAATATTCCTGTCTCTTGGAGATCTTTTCCTGCTCCTGCCGGATCTGCCTTTCAATCTTCCCACCCCGGACCCTCGCACCGCGCTTTTGATCCTGCAGTCTTGATATAATCTTCCGCGATCGTTCATTTTCCACCGCGATTTGCAATTTTGCACTTTGCACGCGTTCAATCCGGTTTGCCAACTGACTCTTATCATTTTTCTCGGTTGCCCGTTGCGAAGCCATTCTTCGGACATTATCCGCGATCTTGTACGTGATCGCTCTTATGCGCTCGCAAATACTCTGAATCTTATTCTCGATCCGCGCTTGCAGTTCCTTCATCCTGACCCACATTCCATTGTATTCTTTTATCTCGTTGTTAAGCTCTGCAATATCTGAGTGTGTGATTTCTCTATCTTCGTCAGTTTTTCCTTCCAAGGAAAGTCGATCCGCTCTTCGTTCCATATTCGTAACATGTACCCCCATATGGATACTTGGAAGCTGCTCTATGTTCCGCTCTGCAAACGATCTCGAATCAATCCTGATATCCTGTTTCAAAACCTCGAATGTCCGATTGACTGTCTGCTCCCATTGTTTGCGCCATTCTTCTACGCGTTCCTTCTGGTTCCAATATTCTGTAACAGGATTCTTACGACCATACCTTGTTGCTTTGGGATTGCGATTGACACGTTCCATATTACATTTCTCTGCCTCTGATGGTGTGAGCCACATCTTATTCTTCGGATTATCCGACACACAGTATTTATACTGCTTCTCCCAGCCTTGTGTCTGCGCACACTTGAATTCTGCGGCTGTGAATCCTTTTTCTTCTCCATCTCTCATGCAGAGATACTCCTTCTCACTTTTTGCCTGCCATCTTCCCTTTTCGTCGATCGGACGCATAGTCAACAATATGTGAGCATGTGGATTGTAAAACAGCATATCTGAAGCTTTTTTCACTGGATATCCATCTGCATCTATCGGCTGCTTCAAATCATTCATCTTGGGCGGGTTGTGAATTGCGATATCAGCGCACATCCCTACATCAACGAATGCATGTTGTACATATTCTTTCACCAGCTTCTTATTCTGTTGAATATCAAGTTCTGCCGGCAGTGCCAGCTCGACCTCGCGGGCAAGCTGGGCGTCGGAAGATTTTTCTGCCTTCTCTACGGCATTCCATAATTTCTCTCTATCCTGATATTCAGCCGGAGCATTCGGCGGGAGCATTATATCTGTGAACTCAATCCACCTTTTCTTCGTGTAATCACAGGTTGTACCATCATATTCGTTGTACATCTTCGATCCGGACCGGTACGCAGATGCAGCTACCACTGACCTTCCTTGATTTCTTGATATAACCTGTACGCTGCAATGATATATCGCCATTACCGATCATCCTTCTTTCTCATATCACACATGGCTCCAACATCACTATCCAGTGCATCACAGATTTTCTGAATCATCTGCAATCCAATATCCATCGGCGATTCATTCATCAGCCTTAAGATGCTTCTTATACAAACCCCTGACTTCCGGGCAAGTTCCTTATATGAGATTCCCTTTTTCTCCATTTGCGCTTTCACGTTGTGCGTGAAAGTATCAAGCAAATTGAGATAGCTGGAATACTGTTCTGTTTCTCTCAGCTCTTCATCTGCAATCCTGCTGCTTCTAAGCTCCTCTTCGAGGTTTCTATTGTTTGCCATTTTATTCATCCTCCATTCTTCTCAACAAAAAAACCGGAGCTTAATCGGTACGAGCTTTATTCGTACTGACTAAACTCCGGCGGTATGACATCGTGTATCCACGCGGTAGTAACTCTATTTACTTTGTATTATTTCACAGTTATCCGGCGCGAATACCCGCAACATTCCTTCTGTAGTGTACATCTCTAATGGATGTATACTGTGTGGAAACCAACGCGACACTTCGGACACTTCAAGCTCTCTGCCCGACTGCTCGGGATGTCAAAGCTGATCCGCAGGTTGTTCGATGCAACATCCATGACACGTCCACCCTTCGGGCAACGTACATGCTCACCCTTCATATAGGTGATGATTCCGTGGTCTTCTTTCATAGCCTGTTCCTCCTATCTTTCTCTATCTAATCTTCTTTGAAACCCTTTGCAACTGCTAATCTTACTTTACTACATCTGCTCTAAGATTCAATCCTACTGAACCGGGATTCTTCCAATTGTTTTTTCCCATATCAGGTATTAAATTGTCTGTTTTTTTATTTCTTAAATTCTGCACACATACAAAGATAAAGGAGGATATTATTTATGAATGGTGACTTACGTGAAAAATTAGGAAAGCGTATTAAAGAGGTGCGAAAATCAAAAGATCTAACGCAAAAGACGCTTGCAGAGAAATGTGATACTACTACGGAATATATCTACTTTATTGAATCTGGGAACAAAACACCCTCAACAGAGATGTATATCAAGCTTTCTTTAGCTTTGGATATTCCGCTCGATGAACTTTTTCTTATTTAAGTTTTTAGCTGATTATTTTTTGATCAACTTATAAAAAACAGAGGTATGTAAGATACATCACCTCTGTTTTTTATTTCTTAATTTTTGCCCATATATATTTGAAAAAAATTTAAGGAGGATCCTAAAATGGAAAGAAAACAGAAAGCTCCAACCGAAATCGCTGAATTTATTCGATTAAAAAGAAAAGAAAAGGGATATGCAACTGCCTCTGCCTTCATCAAAGCAACAGGAATCAACAAAAACCTTTATAGTAAAATCGAATGGGATGACAAACTTCCACGGTTCATCGATGCTTATCTAATCATCGCCAAGACACTTGATGTATCGTTGGAAGATATCTTTTTTAAGCATGAATAAATAGCTATCACTAATGCTACAATCGCATGCCATCAAGGATACATACAAAAAGGTAGAAAAGTTTTCTTTCTACCTTTTTGCTTGACTGAATCTTGACTAATTCTTGACTGAATCTTGACTAATTCTTGACTGAATCTTGACTAATTCTTGACTAAATTTTTTTCTATTTAGTCCTTAGTCAAGAGATACCATTCAGAATTTATGGCAACTCCCTTTACATCAATTATCCCTTCCTTTTTCATCTTTTGAAGCAAATTTGATAATTTTTTTGATTTCTGTTCTTCCGTAAGTACATCAGGTAACGCCTCCTTAAGAACGGCAAAGAGATCTGCCTTTTTCGCAGATCCTAATCTCAAAGTTGAAATAATAAGTTGCTTGCAAACTTCTTCATCCAGACCTTTCTGACGCACATATTTTGCTTTGTTGCCCACAGCTTTAGCAATTTTATATGAAACATATATATTCGGATATCTGCCCTCAACTAAATTTCTTGACTTAAGTTGACTAAAATCACTTTTCGAAATAGTCTTCTTCTTTTGTACCTGATCAAGCAAAAATACAGTTTTTAGATTCAAATTTCCATTTGCATGAAGCAGCTGCGTATAATTATAATCTAATACTTTACCATATACCGTTACTATTACTCTATTCGGCGTATCCAAATCAAATGTTGGTAGCGGAAAACATTTATCCTTCTGTATCTCGTAAATCATTGGTATTCCCATTGAATTTGTATCTATCATGTACATGTTAACCATAGCATTACACAAAAATGCATTCCTGTAATAAGGTGGTTTATACCCGGGTTCCAATGCTTGTTCAACTGTTTCCGGAATAAAGGCGCCTTCATTAATAAATACCAGCCTGTCCTCGTATTCCTCCACATTTATCTTTCCTCGTAATCGATAATCAGAATGTGCTATACAGTTATTAATAATCTCCTTGACTAAATTAGGATTATATTGATCTACTTCTTCTGGGAACAAAGTTGTTTGTCCCGCTAAATATCTATATTTTTCATTTCGAATTTTTCCATATACTTTATCAACAGCTAATAATAATGGCATATCAAAGTGTTCATATGCCTTAACCGATTTATCTGCATTATACAACGTCCATGTAATTCTTGGTATGAATCCATCAAAATAGAAACTAGACTCCTTCTTTCCTAACAATAATAATGCAGTCCTTGTAATTTGTCCCTTAAATGTTAATCCCGCTTTATTTAGAACCTCTATGTCTGACAATTTCTCAATAATACCAGATGCACTGTCTCTATTTTCTTCTCTTCTAACGAACATCTTTCTTGCGTATGCAACCGCTTCTGGATCTAAATCATCCATTGTTGCATCCGGAACTATTTCCTTTGACCAGTCTCTTCCTACCTGACTACGTATCAGATCAATTTTATTCATAGGAAGCGGTACTAACGATTCATTCTCCCTCGCATAAGATGCCCCCTGCCATGTCGTTACAATTCCCGGTATTGCTGGTGGTATTTGGAAGGCAACAATTCTATGTTCTTCCATTTCTATACAATATATGTCATAAAAAGTAAGTCTTTCGTTTGTTCCATTTGTTATTTCCTTCTTCAATGACTGCAGATTTCCATCTTTTCTATAATTAGTTCCTTTGATCTGCTTATCATTTGTAACTCCAAAAATTAACCAAGCTTCATTAAATCCCCTAATGTTTGCCTCATTTCCTAATGCAGAAAAATATTTTCCAATCTCATTAAAAGAGTAATTGCTTGTAGCTTCTTTGAATTCAACTACTTCACTCTCAAAATTCTCAATCATTTTATATATCTTCTTTTTTAATTCTGAATCTGTATAAATCAAACCTACCCCTTCTTCCTATTACAATATACTATTAGTATTTTTATATTACTATTCCCGTTATTAAAAAGCAACCTTTCAACCTCGTATTTTCATCCTATTATACTATAGGAATGGCGCACTTATACACCACATCAGAGATATGGCAGTGCGCTCTACCGAGGGTTGCTACCGCAGGTGTCTTCCGACGGACTCTACCGAGGGTTGCCTTCAGCAGGACTCTGCCGAGGGCGTCTCCGATGGCTGGCTGCCGGAATGCACAGGTGGATACAAGATCCGGCTCTATCTATTTAGAGCCGGCTTTGTACCCCTTCCCGCAGCTACGGACGCTGAGAGCAATTCAACCTCTGTTTCATTGCATCCATAAACTCATCATCCGTCATCTCAGGTGCGCCGTCAATAAAGCTTTCTGCCATCGCACCTCTTTGGATCAGCCGACGTGTCCGTTTCTTCCGCTCCTCAATACGTTCGCGCTTCTTGCGGAGTTGTTCGCGATGCTGCTCCTGCAGTTTCTGCATCCTCTTTAATTCATCTGCTTCATTCATGTTCTTCACCTGCCTTCTTTTTTGGCACAAATACAACCTCTACTTCTTTGATACGAATTACCCCTGCATAATACAGAGTTAATAACTTTCTCATCTGTGTCTTCATAATTTCCTGCTGCATACTTATTTCCTCCTATCTGTTCCGGGCATTTGCCGCCTGCTTTGTTACTTTTGAAGCAACGGCTTCCTTCGTCTTTCCTGTCAGCTGTGATACAGATTTTGTCTTAGCGTTATAATGATATACATTATTAGACAGGAAATCACGCTCATCCACGCAGGTTCTATTCACAATCTCTACCATCGTCTGAATATCTGACACAGATAATGGTACATTCTCTGGAATCGTCAAAAGCTCATGGATACTTGATGGAATAATATAGAAGCTTCCACCGATTGCTTCCGCATGCTGCTCCATCCAAGAGGTGTCAAGAATTGCAACTGCTCCATTTGTTCTATAAATATTCGACACAACATGTGCGCAGCTGTTTTCTTCCATACTCAATCCTTCGATGCACTCCTTCAATACATCATCCAGACGTTCCACTGTGTAACCCATCTCATGTGTATTACGGATTGCCGTTTCCAGCACTTCTTCCTGTGTCATATAAAACCGATTACAGATATCCTTATTTACAAGGAAGCTTGTATTATTTGTTATTCGATATCTGGGAATGACGGACATCTCCTTATATTCCCTATGCGGTACCCGCTTCAGCAGCTCCCGGTTTTTATCTGTGTTCACAACGGCAGCATATAAATTGTCTGGGGTTATATCTTCCTTTTCGCCCCAAAGCTCCAGTGTATGCTTAATCACCTCATTTGCATCAATCGACGCCTTATATGCAAGCTCAGCAACTGTATGACCGTCCTGATTCTCCTTATACAGCTCTTCCAGATGAAATACCGGTGCAACCGGATATCCCTCTACTGAAACAGTCAATCCCTTTACCTGCTGATTTACCTTATTCAGAACCGTCTCTTCCAATGTCACCTTATAAGGATACATATATTCCTTTACCTTTTCCTTGAAACGATCCACAAAAACTTCATAATTCATATACTAATTTCCTCCTAAACATTCGTTATAATCCTTTGTCTCTTGTTCAAGCTTCTTTAATTTGGCATCTTTATAATACGGAACTTTCTTTACCCTGAAATAGCCATATGGTGTTACTACTATGGCATCCCCCGCCAGCTGCAGCCGCATAAGATCATCTGCCCGAACAATGTCCGTTTCTTCCATCGTATAATGTTCTCTTTTAGTAATTCCGCCACTCCATGTTGATTTCTTCTCCTTATACTTTCCGCACCAAGCCACAATCATTTCCTGCGTCTTTTTCGATGCAGCAGATAATACTTCCACATACGAACAATTGCTGATTATATCTACCACTTCATTTTCAGAATACGCGGAGGTGAGAGCCTCCACAGACTGGGAGATCAAAACAAGTGTTACCTTCCTTGACCTCAATGTATGAACTGCATCCATAAGCTTATCCAGCTTTCCGGTGGAGAGAATACGCGGCAGCTCGTCGATAATAAATACGATCCGGTCACTGTCCTCCGGGCGAGTTTCCAGCTGTGAAAGGAACTGATTGATAATCAACTGCAATACATCATAGTATGCCGACAGTTTATCCTCACGGATGGCAAGATAAATACTCTTTCCATCTTCCAGATCCTTCGGACTGAGATGGAGATAATTGTCTCGAAAGGCGTACCGAATATCTTCATCCATACAGAAGATATTGAGATGCAGATTCATCTCCATAAATATACCGGAAATCGTGACATCCGCCATATTGTTAAACTGAACAAGAATTTTATACTCCATACTCTCATGCGGGCTGTGTTCCAAAACCTCTTTCATTGTTTCCTGAATCGGTCGCGCCTTGATCTGATCCACTATATCAATCAGATTATCAAAATTGAGATTATAGAAGTAAATCAACAATCCAAGCAGAAGATTCCGTGCTGACTGCTTCCAGAACGGATCCTTCACCGAAGCCGGAAGCGGAATCAAAGAATTGGTTACAAGCTGCATCGTCTCATAGATCTCCTGATTCGTTGAGGACTTCGAAATGCGGTAAAAAGGATCGTATCCAAAAGAATGTCTGTCTGCCGGATCAAATACTTTTATATTTCGATCCCCTCTTTTCGTCGCCTTGCTATGTAATTCTCCCTTGATATCTACTGCAAACACAGATGTATGTTTATTTGCTAATAATGTAGGAATCACAACACAGGAAGATTTACCTGATCCGGAACCACCTATTACAAATACATGCCCGTCCTGATCTATTGGTTTTCTGACATACTGCATTCCAACACGTCCAAAAATAATACCCTCCGGCTGTTTCTGCAGTAACTCTTCTGCCACAGGTGGATGCATTGCTTTTGTTCTATACTTTGATTGCATCTCCGTTCCAGACATATTTGAAAAGACAGAACAAAAATGTCTTTTATGACCGAAAACAAATGCAATCAGATTCGGAATAAAAACAATCAACCAAGCTCCCGCTGCTAAAATAGTAGCTACATAAAACGTCTGTCTGGAAAGCGGAAGCTCCAAAAAATAACACACAATATATCCACAGAATAAGAAAAGAGCCTCTGCAAAAAGCAGAAGCTCAATTCTGAAAAAGTGAATCCAATCTTTAATTTTCATTTTCTACTCCTCATTCGCATGTTCTTCTATAAGTTCGTGCCAATTCATCACTTCTTCGAAAAAATCAACAAGAATATCCTGCGAGATTTTCTTCTTCCACTGGATATAATAATCAATCTTGGCACTGACAAAAGAATAAATGACATTCTCACCGAATCTCATCGAATCAAAAAAGCCAAACGGATCATCGTCTTGATTTTCCCTCATTGGACGTTTTCCCTCTGACAGAGGAATGTAGTAATTCCTCAGATAATAATCAAACTTCAAAAAGGTTCGCTTCAGATACCAGACATCATTATATGCCATATGATAACTAAAGAAAAACGCACCCATTTTCCCCCTACGCACTTGCACATGTGGCGGCACATTGTCATGGTCGATATTTGCTACATTTCCACACCATTCATCGACTTCGCTTTTGGGGCCAAAAATCACCTCCTCATACCCCGGTTCCACTACACGCAAGTTCAATACAAATTCTTCCATCTGTAAAAGCCTCCTTTCAGGCATAAAAAAAGACAGCACATCGCTGTACTGTCTTTTGATCTATTACTACACATACATAATACCACATTGGTTTCGCCTATGCAATACCCAATGTGGGACAATATGGGACAATTCGGGACATCTAAAATTGTTGAAGATATTCGCCTTATTCATTACTTGAAATTTTTACTGGTGTACGATTTACTACACCATTTTTACACCATTTTGGTGTAAAATCATGATATTTTGCGATAATTTATGATAATTTCGCTTCTTTCAAAAAAATCATCCTGAATCCGCATAAACACTAGGTTTTTCAACATTATTCGGTTATCACCTATCTTCACAGATCTGAAAAATGTAGAATTTTAAATAATAACTCTCATCCGCCGCCCACAAAATCGGATGATCCGGTGCCTGCTGCCGGAATTCCACCTGGCGAAGACGCTTGTGCACGCTGTTTGCTGCCTGACCGATTACCTTCGTGAACAATTCCTGTGTCATGAAATGTGAGCAGGAGCAGGTTGCAAAATACCCGCCGTTTTTCACAAGCTGCAAGCCTTTCCGGTTGATCTCACGGTAGCCTTTGATTGCATTCTTAGTTGCTTCGCGTGACTTGGTAAACGCCGGTGGGTCTAAGATTACGACATCAAACTGCTCACCTGCTTCAGCAAGCTTTGGAAGCTCGTCCAATACATTTGCCTCTTTAAAATGTACAGTCTTCTCCAAATGATTGAGCTTCGCATTTTCTCTCGCCTGCTCCACAGCAAACTCTGAAATATCAAGTCCTAACACATCACTCGCTCCGGCATAACCGCAATTTAATGCAAAGGTTCCCATATGTGTAAAGCAGTCAAGCACACGCAACGGTGTCTCCTGCTCTCCTCTGGTCAGACCTTTGATCAGTTTCTGCATCGCAAGCCGGTTGTATTTCTGGTCAAGGAAGAATCCTGTCTTCTGTCCATTTGCCACATCGACCTTATAATGCACACCATTCTCCACAATCTCAACAACCGGATCAAACTCCGCGCCAATACATCCTTTATATGGAGCAAGTCCTTCCTTCTTACGCACCTTCGCGTCACTGCGCTCGTATACGCCACGGATCTTGACACCATCCTGCGCCATAATCTCTTTTAGCAAATCCACAATCTGTTCCTTATATAAATCAATACCAAGTGCGAGGGATTCCACCACAAGCACATCCGAGAACCGATCAATTACGAGTCCCGGCAGGAAATCCGCTTCGCCGAAAATTACACGACAGCAAGTAAGATCATCGCCCTGCATCACAGCTTTTCTGTATTCCCATGCATTCCTCA
Organism: Eubacterium sp. MSJ-33; assembly: GCF_022174665.1. Taxonomy (NCBI): domain Bacteria; kingdom Bacillati; phylum Bacillota; class Clostridia; order Eubacteriales; family Eubacteriaceae; genus Eubacterium; species Eubacterium sp. MSJ-33. The sequence goes on along the minus strand of NZ_CP076562.1, from coordinate 2,878,418 downwards.
CCCGCATACGGAGAAATGCTTCGTTGATATCCTGCTCTGCGTCTCGGGTCAGCATCCGAACGGTAATTTTTGATTTCCGGTTTATGAATCCTCGTCCCATCGGATATCCATCAAAATCACGTACGATCACGATATCGCCATCTTCCACACTTCCCATCACACTCTCTATCTCATTGTCGAAGATCCAGAGTCCACCTGCCTTGATGGTACGACCTTCTCCCTTTCGTAAATTCACGACTGCTTTTGGTTCCACTTGTATTTCCTCCTGATTTTATTCCAAGAATTGTCTATTATCGTTTTCATATATTCATTTGTACTTTGATTATGCTTTGATTTTTTGTTTGTTTCTTTTTCTTTCCTATGGTATCACAGAATGATTTGCTTCTCAATCCGGGATTTTCGTTTTCCGGCAAATTATGTTTATTGTTTTTTCTTTTGATTTATTAAAAACATTACTTCCATTGGATTGCTCCTATAGTTTTTCAATTATTGAGGACTACGTCATGCCATTGCACACAAAAATTCTTTTAGGAGTAATTGTTTATTTGGAAAGTTGTTTGCTCCTAAATTTCAAAACTTATTTAACCTTCCCTCTCTTAAATTAGGAGCAATCTTCTTTCTTAACCATTATCTGCTCCTAAATTTGTCTCTATTTTTCATCGTCATCTTCAAAATTTAATAATTGTCAGGAGCAATCTTGGCAATTTTTACCTACTTACTCCTATTTTTCTTTGACTTCAATTACCGCCTTAACAGCTCTTAGGAGTAAAACCTTTCTAATATAGCATTTTACCCCTATTTACCTGCGTATCCAATTACAAAAATATTTTAATCATCATTTTAATTGGAGTCATTCATCTTTCCTCCTCTGCGTTCTCCTGTTAATAATGAGAAAATTTCCCAACATCTCAAAAATTTGCATAAATAGTTTGTTTTAACTAACTTTTTGCGTTATAATAACCACGGCAATTAACCAAATACATAAAACATCTATCAAATCTAGCGAAAATACGCTTGACAAACCTATATTACACGTTTATTTTATATATGAACATATATTCATGTGTTTGTATGTAAGTGATTTAAAAGGAGGAAAATCATGTTCTTACAAATCAACAATCTTGAAAAGTTCTATGGTGAAAAAGACAACCGTGTACAAGTCTTAAAAGGACTTTCTACCGGTATCGGGAAAGGCGAGATCTGCGTCCTGCTCGGCCCATCCGGTTCCGGTAAGTCTACCCTGTTGAACATCATCGGCGGCATTGAAAGCTATGATAAGGGAGAGATCATCATCAATGGTGCTGCCATGTCCGCCATGAATGAAAAACAGATGACTCTCTACCGACGTGAACACTTAGGTTACGTCTTCCAGTTCTATAACCTGATTCCAAACCTGACCGTCAAGGAGAATATCGAGGTCGGCGCTTACCTCGGAAGCGACCCACTTGATGTCGATGACCTGCTTCATACACTTGGACTTTGGGAGCATAAGGATAAGATTCCAAGCCAGCTTTCCGGCGGTCAGCAACAGCGTACATCCATCGGTCGTGCTATCGTCAAGAATCCGGATCTTTTGCTCTGCGATGAGCCAACCGGCGCCCTTGATTACAATACCTCTAAAGATATTCTGAAATTGATTGAAGACGTCAACCGGAAATACGGAAATACCATCATCATCGTTACACACAACGATGCCATCAAACTCATGGCAGACCGTGTGATCAAGCTCCGCGATGGTATGATCCGGAAAGAATATACAAACGAAGCAAAGACACCGGCGATGGAATTAGATTGGTAGGTGAATGCATATGGCTGATAAAACAACAAATAATCCGAAAATAGAAGCAGAAACTATACCATCCAAACAACACAATGCCTCAATGAACGTATCCAAAAAGAAAAATACAATCAAAAATCCACTGCGCAAGCGTATTCTTCGGGATATCAGGAAAGAAAAAGGAAAATACATATCCATCTTTTTGTTTCTAACATTTATGATTGCAATCGTCAGTGGTATGCTGGTTACTTCCCTGAGCATGATGCACACCTACGACGATGGTATCGAGACATATAAATTAGAGGATGGACATTTCTCTACAAACAGTGAAATCTCTGTCGCTGACCTGCAGAAAATCGCTGACCAGGCAGATTCAGGCACAGCAAAAGCAACCATCTACAAACAGTACTTCTATAATTTTGATTATACCTTTGAAGGCAACAGCAATTATTCCATCCGTCTTTACGAAAACCGTGAGGCGTTGAATACATATTCGGTCTTTGAAGGGCACGCCCCGGAGAAGGACGGAGAACTTGCCATCGATCGTCTCTTTGCAGAAAACAACAATCTCAAAATCGGTGACACCCTCACCTTTGGCGGAAAGGATTTAACAATCTGCGGAACAGTTGCTGTCCCGGATTATAGCTGTCTGTTCGAGAAAAACTCTGATTCGATGTTCAGCGCAACGACATTTACCATGGGATTTGTCACTGCAGATTATTTCAAAGAATTCTCCGAAAGCAAGCTTACCTACAGCTTTGCTTATCGTTTTTTGGACAGAAGTCTTGATGATCGGGCTTCTTATGACGCAAGCACAGACCTAATGAATACATTGTCCGAACAGCTCGCTCCACAGGGAAATTATCTGACCGATTTTTTGATGCGGCAGAACAATAAAGCGATTTCATTTACAAGGGAAGATATGGATGGCGATACAAACAGCACGGTCATGATGCTCTATATCATGATAGCACTGCTTGCATTCATCTTCGCACTTATGACTTTCAGCACGATCGAATCAGAAGCCGGTGCAATCGGAACCCTGCGTGCATCCGGATATACAAAAGGCGAAATCATCCGGCATTACATGGCTGCGCCAACGTACGTATTCCTTGCGGCCGCAGTGATCGGAAATATCGGCGGCTATACTTGTTTCCGTAAATTCATGGAAGACTTGTATTACCATTCCTACTCTCTGCCTGTATTCAAGATTGTATGGAATGCAAACGCCTTTCTGCTTACGACTATGATTCCGATTGCAATCCTGTTAGTGATCAACTACCTTGCGCTTCGATCAATGCTTGGATTGTCACCGCTTAACTTCCTGCGGCATGATCTATCAAAACGTAAGAAAAAACATGTGACAAAGCTTCCGGACTTCAAGTTTTTGACAAGATTCCGGATTCGTACAATCCTGCAGAACCGCTCCAACTATATCACGATGGCGATTGGTATCCTGATGGCAAATATCCTGTTTATCTTCTCCGCCAGCATGCTTCCAATCTTAAATGACCAGACAGACAATGTGCTTGACCACCTGATTGCAAACTATCAATATACACTCAAAGCACCGGTAGAGCTTGACGATTCATCTGCTGAAAAATACTGTCTGACTGCGCTTGCGGATAATGACGGAAAGGAAGTGCTTGTATATGGAATCGCAGACAATTCAAAGTACCTGACACAGGTTTCTATGCCTGCAGAAAAAGGGGATATAATCATCTCAAAATCGTTCATGAAACTGAACGATTACAAAGTGGGCGATACAATTAAAATAACGGAAAAATACGGCGATAAAGAATATTCTTTCCGGATTGCCGGCAGCTTCAATTACCCGGCAGCCTTCTCCGTATTTATGAGCATTGATAATTACAATGACACATTCGGGAAAGATGCGGATTATTTCACAGGATATTTCTCTGACAAAGCGCTGGATGATTTAGATGACAATTTCATCTACAGTACGATGGGGCCTTCGGACTATTCAAAGTTAAGCGACCAGATGAATGATTCGATGGGACGTATGATGCCGCTGATGAAATATCTTTCCCTTATTATCTTTGTCATCGTTATCTACCTGCTCTCTAAGATTGTGTTGGAGAAAAATGCGGAATCGATTTCCCTGACGAAGATTCTCGGTTACAACAACAGAGAAATCGGGAAAATCTACATTATTTCAACCGCGATAGCTGTCCTTGTCAGTGTAGCAATCAGTCTGCCGCTTTCTACGATCATCTTGAAGACAATGATTGTCTATCTCTTCCGGACTTTTGATATCTGGCTGGAAAATGTTCATATCGGAGCATCTATCTATGTTCAGGTTGTGATCTGGGATATTGTATGTTACGGATTATTAAGTTTCCTGCAGTATAAGAAGATTCAGAAGATTCCTATGGAAGAGGCACTGAAGAACCGGGAGTAATTACCTACCCTACGTCATCATAGATTGTCTAACTATACAATCTATACTTGCCATTTGGAGCAAACAAACTTATCCTGGCTGTTTGCTCCTATTTTATTTGCCATTTCTATTCAAGTCTCCTGCTTTTTTGGAGCAAACCTGTTATTTCGTTCTGCTTTGCTCCTATTTTATTTGCCATTTCTATTCAAGTCTCCTGCTTTTTTGGAGTAAACCTGTTGTTTCTTTCCTCTTTGCTCCTAATCTCTCATCATCATAAAAAAGAAACATCCAACCGGTTCTTGCCAGCTGGATGTTTCATTCTCTTGTTGCCTATCGACTACATATATTCATGTACATTACGTCAACTTATATAATCACAAACATCGTAATGCTTATTCATTTATTTACTTCACTTCATACCGGTCGTGTCCCTGCAGTCTCGCCATTGCTCTCGCAAGCGAAGCACGGGATACATGATACTCCATGATGCTCTGCTTCTGCTGCATCTGCTCGATGGCACGTTCCTTCGCAGCCTGTGCACGGAACTCGTCGATTTCCTCCGGTTTTTCTGCCGAATAGACAAGTACGACAACCTCGTTATTCTTTACCTTCAGAAGTCCGTCGGAACAGATTGCCACATGTTCTTCTCCATCCGGTGTTCGAAAATGCAGCTCACCGACTTCAATATTCGTCGTCATCTTCTCGTGATGTGCCAGAATTGCCATCTGTCCATCATAGCCGGGGAATTTCAATATCTCACATGGTCCATCATAAAACACCCGGTCACAGGCTATGATTTTGAGTGAAAATGTATTCATATGCCGTCCCCTTTCTATCCTTTACAGGGTTTCTGCTTTCTTCTTTACATCCTCAATCGTACCGACATTGAAGAAGGCTGCCTCCGGATACGCATCCATCTCACCATCTAAGATTGCCTTGAAGCCACGGATTGTCTCCTTGACCGGTACAAATACACCTTTGACGTTCGTAAAGTTCTCAGCTACATGGAATGGCTGTGACAGGAAACGCTGTACCTTTCTTGCACGGTAGACAGTCTGCTTATCCTCATCGGAAAGCTCCTCCATACCAAGAATTGCTATGATATCCTGCAGTTCCTTATACTTCTGTAAAGTCTCCTGCACCTCACGTGCGACACGGTAATGTTCTTCTCCAACGACATCTGCCTCCAGAATACGGGAGGTTGATTCCAATGGATCAACAGCCGGATAGATACCCTGCTCCACGATCTTACGTGACAATACAGTCGTTGCATCCAAGTGAGAGAATGTTGTAGCAGGTGCCGGGTCTGTCAGGTCATCGGCTGGTACGTATACTGCCTGTACCGATGTTACAGAACCATCCTTTGTGGAAGCGATACGCTCCTGCAGTTCACCCAGATCATTTGCCAGAGTTGGCTGGTATCCAACGGCAGAAGGCATACGTCCAAGCAATGCGGACACCTCAGAACCTGCCTGTACAAAACGGAAGATGTTATCAATAAATAACAACACATCCTGCTTCTTTACATCACGGAAATATTCCGCCATCGTAAGTCCTGTCTCTGCCACACGCATACGGGCACCCGGTGACTCATTCATCTGCCCAAATACCAGCGCTGTCTTATCAAGAACACCTGATTCCTTCATCTCATTCCACAGGTCGTTACCTTCACGGGAACGCTCTCCAACTCCGGTGAAGATGGAATAACCACCACTCTCCGTTGCGATATTGTGAATCAGCTCCTGAATCAGGACGGTCTTACCAACACCGGCACCACCGAACAGACCGATCTTACCACCTTTTGCATATGGGGCAAGCAGATCAATAACCTTGATACCGGTTTCCAGCATCTCAACAACCGGGCTCTGGTCTTCGAATGTTGGCGGCTCACGGTGGATACACCAGTGCTCGCCATTCTCCAGACTTTCCTTTCCATCCAATGTCTCACCAAGTACATTGAACAGTCGTCCCAATGTCTGCTCTCCGACCGGAACCTGAATACCGGATCCGGTTGCTGTCACTTCCATATCTCTGCACAAGCCTTCGCTCGCAGCAAGCATAATACAGCGTACAACATTGTCACCGATATGCTGGGATACTTCCATGACGCATTTCTTTCCATTGTTCATCACATACAGGGCATCCTTAATCCGTGGAAGGTTACCGTCTGCAAACTCGACATCGACAACCGGTCCGGATACCTGTACGATCTTACCTTTATTTTCCATCATGCGATCGTTCACCTCGCTTGTTTCTTCTTTTTCTTCTTGAGTGCCTTGGCTCCACCGATCACCTCGGTGATTTCCTGTGTGATTGCTGCCTGGCGCACACGGTTAAACTCGATTGAAAGTTCATGCAGCATTGCCTGTGCATTGTCCGTTGCCGCCTGCATCGCCATCATTCTGGCATTTTCCTCACTTGCCGAGCCCTCAACAAGAACACCATACATAAAACCTGTTACATAGTTATACACCAATTTCTCCAAAACCTTCTTCGGAGATGGATAAATCAAAAACCAGTCATCGGATTGCTCCGCGGCCTCACGGTCACTGTTTCCTAATCCCTTCTGGGAATCTTCGAGCAATTCCTTCTTGATAAACTCATGCGTCTTGAGTGGCAGGATCTCCTGCACTTCAACCTCTTCCTTCATGCTGTTTACCATCTTCGTATAGACAACATATACCTCGTCAAATTCTTCCGCTTTATATAACTCCACGATGCGCTCTGTAATCATACGTGCACGATGGATAGAAGGGTTGTTCGCCGAATAGCAGAATCCCTCTTCGAGCGTATATCCCTGTGAAGAGAAGAAATGCCGTCCCAGCTCACCGACTACAAACAAGCGGTAGGAATCCGCCTCATCGACCATCTTCTGTGCCTCTTTTAACACATTGTGGTTGTATGCACCTGCCATGCCTTTGTCGCCTGTTATGACGATAAACGCCCGTCGCTTGGTTGTCTCCTGCAGATCCTTGCCACGGTTATCAAAAAACAGATGCTGCATGTCCGGGAAATGTAACAGAATATCTGCAATCTGCTCCTGCAATCCATAGAAGTAAGGTTCTGTACTCTCCAGCTTCTGTCTTGCTTTCCGAAGCTTCATGGAAGACATCATATACATTGCCTTCGTGATCTTCATCGTGTCCTGGATACTTTTGATACGTGTGGAAATTTCTCTTGCATTCGCCATTTAATTCCCTCCGTTTTCGTCTTCCAGACTCCTCTGCTTATATTCATTTGCTGCCTGTATAATTGCATCCTTCACATCGTCTGCCAGATCCTTCGAAGAATCCAGACGACCGATAATATCTGCATGATTCTTTGCAAAATCATCCAGCAGTCCAAGACGGAATGCCTTAATCTTCTCAACCGGAAGATCACTGAATACATGTGCATTGGCAGCAACCAATGTGATAACCTGCTCTGCCATCGTAAACGGACGGCCAAGTGGCTGCTTCAAAAGCTCCATCAGTGCACGTCCATGTGCCAGCTGTTTCTTCGTGTTCTCGTCCAGATCGGAAGAAAACTGTGTGAACACTTCCATCTCACGATACTGTGCCAGATCGATACGGATACTTCCGGCTGCTTTCTTCATCGCCTTTGTCTGCGCCGCACCACCGACACGGGATACGGAAAGTCCGACATTGACGGCCGGGCGCTGACCTGCAAAGAACAACTCGCTTTCCAGATAAATCTGTCCATCTGTGATAGAAATAACATTTGTCGGGATGTATGCAGACACATCGCCTGCCTGTGTCTCAATGATTGGAAGTGCGGTAATACTTCCGCCGCCAGCCTCGGCTGTCACACGGGAAGAACGCTCCAGCAATCTTGAGTGCAGATAGAATACATCACCCGGATATGCCTCACGTCCCGGTGAACGCTCCAGCAAAAGTGAGATTGCACGGTAGGCAACCGCATGCTTGGACAGATCATCATAGACGATCAGAACATCCTTGCCCTGATACATAAAATACTCTGCAAGTGCTGTACCTGCATATGGTGCGATATACTGCAACGGTGCCGGATCGGATGCCGTTGCTGCAACAACGATTGTATAATCCAGCGCATCATTTTTCTTCAATGTATTCACTAACTTCGCAATTGTCGATGCCTTCTGTCCGATTGCGACATAGACACAGACAACATCCTTACCCTTCTGGTTTAAGATCGTATCCATCGCGATTGAAGTCTTACCTGTCTGTCTGTCACCGATGATCAACTCACGTTGTCCACGACCGATCGGGAACATCGAATCAATTGACAGAATACCGGTCTCCATAGGAACCGATACGGATTTACGGTCTACAATACTTGGTGCAGGGTTCTCGATTGGGCGGTAACCATCCTGTGCGATGTCACCCTGTCCGTCAATCGGAGCACCAAGTGCATCTACGATTCTTCCAAGAAATGCATCTCCAACCGGGATACCAGCCATCTTACCGGTACGAACGACACGGCTGCCTTCCTTAATCTCCGTATCACGACCAAACAGGATAACACCGATTTCATCCCGTCTTACGTCCTGTACCATGCCTTTGACTCCACAGTCAAAGAGAACGATCTCACCATAAAATGCATGGTCGATACCATCGACATTCGCGATACCATCACCAACCCAGTTTACAACACCGATTTCCTTATCCTTTGCCGCCAGCTCGAAATCTGCGATATCGGCACGCAGGATAGAAATGATGCTCTCCTCGCTGACCGTTGCAAGCTTCTTGCCGGAAAGTGACTGGTTGATATGCTTCTGCAGCTGGTCGATACGTCCCTGCTCGCTCCAGTCGTACTCTTTGTTTCCAACACGGATGATGAATCCACTCTTGATGGATGCATCTTCCTTACCAACGATCTTGATGTCCGGATTGTTACATTCCTTTGCAAGAAACAAACGAATCCGTTCCATCTGCTCTGATGTCGGCGGTGTCACATACGTAAGCTCTGCCTGCGCTTCCACCTTCTCCGGTGTCTTCGTCAGCTCCATGTATGCCTGCTCGATCTCATCTAACAATCCGAAGTCGCCATTGTCACACAACACTTTTAAGAAGTTCCGGATCTCCTTCGGGAATACCCGGTCAATCACCAGATGCTTCTTCTCTAACGACACGGTTGGATCTTCAAACTCCACACCGATCTGTGGAACTGCTTCTAAAATATCCTTTACGCTCTGCAGATTTGACTTCGCGTTTTCAACGAGCTTCAAATCCGCTGCATAGTCCTTCGCTGCTCGAATCACGTTTCATCACCTGCTTTATCTAAAAATTTGTCGTACAGCGCGTTATCCACGTCTGCACCTTTTTTCTCTCCAACAATCTTGACCGTTGCATCGACAACCATATCGGCAATATCTTTTTCTGCTTTTTTAAGTATCTGTGCCTTCTGGTTCTCTGCATCTGTGATTGCATCTTCCTTTACCTGCTTTGCGGTCTTTTCAGCATCTGATACAATCCGCTTATATTCTGCATCTGCGGTCTGTCTTGCCTCCTGAAGCACCTGCTTCTTGGCTTCCTCCGCATTTGCAAGACTCGCCTCATACTGCTTTCTTGCTTCCTCTGCCGCCTGCTTGCTCTCGTCCGCTTCCTTGAACTGTCTGTCCGCTTCCGCCTGACGCGCAGCAATAATCTTCTGTACCGGCTTAAACAGGAAAATCCGCATCAACACGAACAAAAGCAGCAGATTGATTATGGTAAGTAATAAATTCCAATCTACTCGGAGCATGTTACCACCCTGCCTTTCCTGTGATTACTTCAACATTACTATGATCATAAGTGCGATAACGAAACCGTAAATAGCGGTTGCCTCTGCAAGTGCACAACCAAGAATCAATGTCTTGTTGATCTTACCTTCTGCCTCCGGCTGTCTTGCGATTGCCTCTGCTGCCTTACCGGTTGCAATACCGATACCAATACCTGCGCCAAGCGCTCCTAAAACTGCAATACCTGCACCAATTGCGATTATTGTACCCATACTAATTATCTCCTTTTCGTTTATTGTTCAATCTCTTCACTGATATACAGTGATGTCAAAAATACAAATACATATGCCTGCAACAATCCATCAAACAGATCAAAATACAAAGAAAAGACTGCCGGCAGAACAACCGGAACAACCATCTTGATCAGTTCCATAATTACAAATGCACCAAGCACGTTACCAAAAAGTCGCATGCACAGTGACAATGGACGTGTAAATACCTCTAAAATATTGATCGGAGTAACGATTGCAATCGGTTCTACGAACTTATGCAGCCACTTCTTCACACCCAGATGGTAAATACCTGCCGCCTCAACTAAGACGATGCTCATAACCGCAAGTGCGATCGTGACATTTAAATCTTTCGTTGGGGACTTGAATCCAAACAACCCAATAATGTTTGATACACCGATATACAGCAATACGGTTGTCAGATATGGGACATATGCTTTTCCTTCCGGTCCGATCATATCCTCCACCATACCGGTCAGCTTTGTAACAATCGTCTCTGCGATTGCCTGACGTTTGCTGATGTGATCAATCTTCATGTTTCTTGTCAGGATGATTGCCACAAGAACTAGCACTGCCATGATAATCCATGTTACGACCACAGATTCCGATACGTCGATACCACCGAAGATTGGAATCGTAAAGACGGTCTCACAGTTCAGTTCTTCCATCAGGTCTTTTGCAAGATCTTCCAAAAAAACCATCTCCTTTTCTCGTTTTATCCTTTCTACCCAAGGAAAAGTGTATACCTTTTTTTGTCGAAAGTAAAACGTATTTTTCTATAAAAAAACAACCCAAACAGATTGTTATTTTAGCATTTTTAACATAATTAAACCATCTGTTCTATCAAATCATAATGCCTGTCAATTGCCAAAAGCATAGCAGGCTCATTTTTCTGTACGAGATTTTGGTAAATGTCTTCATGGCATTGCAGTAGTTTCGCCCGCACCGGTTCATCAGCAAGCTCGATTACATAGTTGATCCAATCCCGGTATGCATCGGTCACCGCCTCCATCAAAACTGCCCACAGGTGATTTCCTGTTGCGTGAATCAGGGTGTCATGAAACTCCTTGTCCACATCGGTCAGATCTTTGCCATCGAACAATTTCATCTCTTCCAGTTTTGTCTCTAAGATTGACGCATATTCATAGGATAGTCCTTTCACAATCAGATTCGAGCAGACTGCCTTCTCCATCACCCGCCGGAATTCAAATATTTCCTCTTTCGTAATCGTTCCGAGTGCCAGCATCACCGTAAGCGACTGGCGGATAGACTCGCCCACATGCTTTGACACATAATTGCCAGAACCCTGTACCCGTTCGATCAGTCCCATGCCATGCAGGATACTGATTGCTTCCCGGATGGAATTTCTGCCGATGCCAAGCTCCTCGGCAATCCTTCGTTCCGGCGGAAGCTTGCTGCCTAGCTGCAGGGAACCTTCCTTGATCCGGTCTATGATATAGGCGATTGCTTTTTCATATTCCTGTGTTGTCTGTTTCTCCATTTTCTCATCACCTACTCTAACCCAGTCTGTCTGATATATTGCTCAATCATTGCGATCGTACCTGCCGTACCAAGCTTCGAGACATTCAGGCACAGGTCATAGTTTTCTGCCATGCCCCATGTCTCCCCGGTATAATATTTGTGGTATGCCGCCCGGCGTTCATCGGTTGTCTGTACAAGCTTCTTCGCCTGGCGCTCCGGGATTCCATGCTTCTTCGCGATCGACTCGATCCGCATCGCATCATCCCCGGTCAGGAAGATTGCAAGCTTATCCTTCCGGTCCTTAAATACATAATCACCACATCGACCTAAAATAATACAGTTTTTTCCCTCCAGGATTCCGGTCAATGCTTTCTTCGGTGTCTCATAAAACACACTTTCGCTCTCTGTCTGGGATATCGTGTACATCAGTGTATCCATCGGGGTTTCCCCATAGAAATCCGGATACCGGTCATACATTCCATACCCTTTTGCAAGCTCTGAGATGACCGACCGATCATAAAATGGAATATGATAGATCTGTTCCAACGCATGACCGATCTCGTCGCCGCAGCAGCCACATTTTCTACCTATCGTAATAATCATAACGAACACCTCCTAATTCCTAATTGCATATGTTGTGATACATATATTTTAATATTATTTCATTTCATATGCGATGTATTGAAACTAAGAAGTTCTAACTGTTCTGATATACACATCATTTTCTCACGCAACCACCGCCAATTCGCCATCCATGGCTCAGTGGCGGCTTGTTTGAACATCGTGTTCAAACATTGCTGAATAACTCACAGAACACTAAGAACTTCTAAGTTTCAAACATATGCATATTTCACGAATTAATATTAAAATATATGCATTTCACATTCATAATCCTTGACGTGTAATTATCAATTATATCCTTTTGCCTTCCTTACATGAAATTCGCGTAGACAGATGCGAGTACAACGGTCAGGATTCCGGTGACGGCGATTGCCAGACTGCTCATCGCACCTTCCACTTCACCCATCTCGATTGCCTTGGCTGTACCGATTGCATGGGATGAAGACCCAAGTGCAAGTCCCTTGGAGATTGGTTCCGTAATACGGAAGAGCTTACATATGAACTCGCCTAGGATGTTGCCAATCACACCTGTTACAACGATAACCGCAACCGTAATCGTCACATAACCGCCAAGTTCTTCCGATACTCCCATACCGATGGCTGTCGTAATGGACTTCGGAAGCATCGTGACATATTCCTGATGGGTAAGTCCCATGAGCTTCGACAGTACAAATACCGTCGTCAGACTCGTAAGTACGCCTGCCGTGATTCCAAGCATCACGGCTTTGACATTCCGCTTTAGTAACTGCCACTGCTCATACAGCGGAATTGCCAGGCAGACCGTAGCCGGTGTCAGAAACCAGCTTAAATACACGGCACCCTTGTTGTACGTGTCATAATCAATATGCGCACATACAAGCACGATGATCGTAAGGATTATCGAGATAAGCAATGGATTGAAGATTCCAAGCTTAAACTTTTTCTTTAATAATAAACCTGCCAGATATGCAAGCAGACTGAGTGTCACGCCTGCGAACATGGACGTCTGGAATAACTCTTTCATATCTCCTGCTCCTTTGCCTTTTCTTTTGCTTTGGATTTCTTGATCACACATTGGGATACACGTCCGGTTGCACCCATAACCGCAACGAGTGCTACAACCGTGATCACACTGACCGGTACTAACACCGGTTTCAATGTCCCCCATGATGCCATCAGACCAACCCCTGCCGGTATAAACATGACCGGCATGATCTCGATCAGGAATTTCCCGACATCCTTTACCGCATCCAGCTTAATGATCCCACTGAGCAATCCGATAAATAAAATCACCATGCCGTAGATGCTCGCCGGAATCGGCAATGGCAGGAAGTATTTTAACAACTCTCCTAAAAAGGAGATAAACAAGATTAGCAAAAACTGTCGTAAGTATTTCATAATGATTCTCTTAACTCCTATAAAAAGCAAATTGGTAGCACCACTTTGGTACTACCAATATTATACTTATACTTTTTTAATTGTCAATTATGAATTTTGCTACATCTTTTCTAAAATAAAAGCAAAATTTTCTACATTTTCAATACTTGAAACGACTTACCTGCACAGTATCTTTATTGGGAATAATCATCTCACCGGTATTTCCGTCTGCATTATGACTGCACCCGGTTCATATATTGTTCCCACAGCACCGCAACCTGCGTGCCTGTCACATAAACCTGATAAGAATTACCGACAGTCTGATCTTCCGGATCCACAAATTCGATTCCAAGCACGTATCCATCCACATCCTGCTTCATCTCAAAGAGATATGCCCCCGCGCAACTCTTTGGAAATTCTGCTGTCTCCACCACGGAAAGCTCGTAGTCAGGAACCTCCGACTGCAGCACATCATTTGCATCATAATACTTGTAGCCATCACGCACACACCGGATCAGCTTTCCATCTGAGATACGAATCTTCGTCGTGCCTGCATAACTCTCGGTATAATTTGTATTCTGGCTGTTATCCGCCTTTACAATCAGTGCTTCCACCATAAGCTCCACACCGTTTTCTGTCACTGTAAATGTGTCGATCTGACAATCGTCAAATCGGAAATGTTCTAACTCATCTACGCTTTTATATGCCACTTTGTTCATCCTTCCTTCTCTGTATTCTTCTGTAACAATCCATGAAATCACTCTATATTGATTTCCATGATATCAGTAAACCGCCTCATATATTTTTTCTACTACTTCATCTTCAGAAAGCTTATCATAGATATAATAGTCCGAATTGACCTTAAATCCATCATAGACACTTTCATTCTCCAATACCGGCTGCAATATCTCCAGCCGGTCTGCGTAATTTTCACGCATGTCATCTGCCTGTTTCTCATAACCGCTGAGCTTTTGTGTTTCCTGCAGTGCTGTCTTTGCCGCGTCACTGATTGGAATACCTTTTTCGGTTCCCTGCAACTGTGCCATATCCCTGCTATTAAGCAGAAACTCCAGAAGCTTTGCCGCTTCCTCCGGATACTCCGTTGTTGAGCTGATAGCATACATCGTAGCCGGTTTTACACACCATCCGAATTTCTTCGCATCCGCATCCTGCAGATAATCGCCTACAATAACCTCCGCACCGTTCTCTTCCAATGGTGTACAATAATTTGCTGCATCACTGATCCACGCAAGCGTTCCCGCTGCCTTTCCTGTTGAAAATGCATTTCGATTAAAGGAGTCAATTGGCATCAACACATCTTCATCAATCAGACGCTTGTAGAAATCAAGCATAAATGCAATATCCTCTTTCGTCAGCTGCAATGACCCATCTGCTTTCACGGACTCCCTTCCCGTTATCTGTTCAAGATATGCGACCAGCATCAGAAAGAGTTGTTTTTTTGTCGTTCCCAGTGGATAGATTCCATCCCGGCTCATAACCTTAGCCGCTGCAAAAAGGTCATCCCACGTCTTCGGGATTTCTAGTCCATACGATGTGTAAAGCGTCTTATTAAAATAAAACATTGGTGTGTTAAATGAAATCGGAACAGCATACAGTTTTCCGTCCACTTCCCCATAAGCAAGCTCCTCCGGAGTGTAATTCTCCAGGTGAATGATGTCTTTCAGATCATACAAGTTATAAAAGCCATTTTCTTCATCTACATATTCCGACAGCCACGCATAATTAATCTGCATCACATCCGGTGCATTGTGGGAGCGCATATAAATATGCATTTTGTTCTCGTATCCTCCCCAGCTTCCGTATTTTGCCTGTACCTCTATCTGTCCCTGGTTTTGCTCTGTAAATATATCCAACGCCTGTAGTGTGTACTGATGCCGGTCATCATTTCCCCACCAGGAGTAGGTAATCTCCGTTGTAGATTCGTAGACTACCGGTTTACTTTTTCCGGAACAACCGGATAAGAAAATCATACATAAAACAAGACAGATGCCGATCCCACGATATTTATTTTTCATTTTTCCCATGTACCTCATGTCTGCCAATTAATCCTCATACCAATTGTACTGATGTTTTCCGTTTTCTTTTGATACGTATAGCGCACGATCCGCCATCTGATAAGCTCCCTCGAATCCAGGTTTCATTCCATCTCCCGCAATTATCAGACAGATTCCTGCTGAAAGTGAGACTTTACACGATTCATATTGTGTATCAAACTGCTTATGAAATGCAGCCAAAAGTGCATCCAGCCTCCGGGCAACCTCCTCCCGTATAACGGTCTCCTCCTCATGTTCATACGGAATATACACCGCAAACTCATCTCCGCCCATACGTCCGATAATTGCCTGTGTTCCAAGAGTTTCCCGGAAGATTGCTACGGATTTCTTAAGAAATTTATCCCCTTCCTGATGCCCATATGTATCATTTACCATCTTAAAATTATCCATATCCAGCATCATGCAGATATGCTTGGTTCCTTCCCCTGCATGTCCAAGCTTTGTATCTATCAGATCACGGAATGATTGCTTGTTCAACACATTTGTCAGCTGATCGTAATCTGCTTTCTGCCTGATCTGCGAAAGCACGCCATCCTTTACTGCCACCTGTGAATACAGGATTCCTGCCGCTGACACGGCAACCACAAGCATAATAATATATACAATTATGGCAAACTGGTTGATTCTGACCTGTTCTGCAAATAACACGTTCTCCGGAGCCACACATATTACCTGCCAGTCGTTCCTGCAGGTTCCAACTACTACAACTTCTTTGTCGTCTATAATCCAGTAATTGCTATATCCATCCGGCAGATCGTTCCAGACATCTTCAGCATTCCGTCCAAGTATCTCTCCTGATTCAGCATAGACGATCGAATGCGCCGAATCCACAAGATAGCTCTGCATCCCCGGCACATCCTCCATATCTGTAAAAGACTGGCTCAGTTCCCAGCTATAAAATGCTGCCACAATGATTGCATGCTCATTCAACTTTTTTACGTAATACAGCCGGTCATAACAACGCTCATAATCGAAAAACCAGCCGGACTCTTTTCTCTCGTCTGTAATATGCCCTTCCAGATACGCATAAAGTCCACCATCCGGGAACAGTCCAAGCGTCGTATTTGATATTGCACCAAGCGATGAATCATCTGCGTAAACAATTCCAAAATCAGAGAA
Organism: Eubacterium sp. MSJ-33; assembly: GCF_022174665.1. Lineage (NCBI taxonomy): Bacteria > Bacillati > Bacillota > Clostridia > Eubacteriales > Eubacteriaceae > Eubacterium > Eubacterium sp. MSJ-33. The sequence goes on along the minus strand of NZ_CP076562.1, from coordinate 2,861,599 downwards.
GTTCTGAAGAATATTAATATCCTGCAAACGTTTTTCAATCGCTGTTTCCTGCTGTATCTTCTCGAATGCATCCTGCCCCTCTTTCGTTGCATCATACTCACAATAGACATCGTCCGAGAACAGCAATGCTGCGGTATCTTCGATTCTTCCCAGATACTGATTGAGATTTGATATCTGCAATTGGGTGTTTGCCTGTATCAGTTTTACAACCTTTGATTTCATTTCCCGGGAGGATTTTCTTGTCAGGATCAAAGTGATAGTTCCTGTTGCAGCTGTTATGGCAAGCAAAAACACAATGACAATCCGAAATGTGAATCTTCTTATCTGAATATCTGTCTTTGTATTATTGTTAAAAGACATTTCCTAACTTACTCCTTCCAGATCTGATTTCAGCATAATGGAATATTATAATATAGGAATCCGCGATTTACAATAACCCTTTTTGTTGCATTTCCTTGAAAATCCGCTACAATCAGACATTCTCCTAAGCAATCCGGTGCTTGACTTTCGTGCCTGTCTGTACTATATTTACTTTATTGCAGGTATAGTTCATTGGTAGAACACCAGCTTCCCAAGCTGGATAGGCGGGTTCGATTCCCGTTACCTGCTTTTAGTTTTTATTTAGATACTACCATTTTGAAATTAATTTGTTGTATTATATAAGAAGAGGCACCGGTTAAGGTGCCTCTTCTTATAATTTTGCTTATTCTCCTCTATTCTGAAATAACCTATCATATTTTTCCATCCCCTTATCCGGATTCTGATTCATCCAGAATACGAGATAGCCTCCAATCAGGAACATAGCTGCGCCTACACCGACAAAAAACACACAATACTTTGAAATGATTCTTCCATCTGCGATTTTCTTCGGGTTTTCCGGATCATAGTATACCGTTACTTTTTGTCCCTCTATCTCACCAACATTATCATCATGATACAATCCGGTATAAGACTTCCCATTCACTTCGTAAGATACATACACCTTGTTTGTTGATCTATGGTGGTAAATACGAGTTATCTCCCCTTGAACCGTATCTGCTTTTCTAAGAAAAAGTTTATTATGCACAGACATTCCAAGCCCAAAGAATAGCAAAATCAATCCGAAAATCATAACACTCATCACTTCTTTACGGACAAATTTTTTTCTAATCTCTTTGTCACCGGCATTTTCTCCGAAAAGCTGTGCTTGTTGTTCCTCTGTCATAATATATGGATTTCCATCCGATGAAGATGTAAGTTTTCCATCCGGTTGATATACAAGCTTCTCAATCGGAGTTATCCTTGTTGTTTCAATTACATATGGATCCTGCTCCAAATCACTGAACTCCCCCAGTGAAGGATCTTTTAATTCTTCCTGCATATCTTTCATACGCTGTACCGGATCTGCATCTTTTAGCTTTAATGACATCTTTTTCTCCCCCTTCTCAAAATACACAATAAATTTGGGATTAAATGCTTTCGTTCATATTAAAATATTACAATTTATTTTGATAATTCTCTAACTGATGGAAAATACCAACTACATTTACAACATCTTCTCTCACATCAAAAATAATAATATAGTTCATCTGTGGCACAACTGCCTCTCGATACCCTTTCTTGGCAAGGTATGAATCTCTACATTCTGCAATAATTTACCACAGTTAGGGCAAATCCTTTCATTGTTATCAATTTATGCATTACAATATTTACAAATCATATGTTACCCCCCTAATATCTCCTTTTAGATTATCAACTAAGCTTATTTTCTGCTTCTTTATTTAATCATTATACTTAATACAACGACTAAAAGGAAAAATATTCCCATTAATAATATCAATATTTCAGTAAATTCTATCTTCTTATATAAGATAAACCTACTAGGCTTTTTTTCATTTATAATTATAGTATAACTATTTCCAGATATAAATTCTTGTATCTTGTTTTTAGATAATAATTGGAGTGATTGATTAGTATACTCTTCTCCATTATAATTATATCTAAAGACAGGGGCATAATTGGTTACCCATCCACGTCCGCCATTACTTGTATAACTGTTATATTTCAAGTACGTTGCTTCTATTTTCTTACTGCATTTTGATTTTGAAAATCTCATTATTATAAAAAATAAAATTAAAAATAATCCTAAAAATGCTGATATTATCATTAAAGTTTTATCCATAACACTTTTATCCTTTCAATAAATTGTTAATTTTAAATAATAAACCAAGATATCCAGCAGTTCCTTGGCATGTTCTGCAATTCTTAATTTAAATGCCATGCTTTTGTGATATAAATAGGTTCTTCTGCTTTGTGACACATATCTGATATTTCCAATGTATTCAATATTTAATTGGAATAATATGTAGCATACTATTAACATACTTTATAATGGTATTATTATACCGCATTTATGCAACTCACAAAAGAGAAATATGTATTGAAAAAATAGCTGAAATATTATTTACAACGATAAAAATTCTTCATATGCAAGATATTAAAAACCTTCATCATACGAATATGCCCATAATGTAGTCCCACTGTCCATTGCAATTATAACGACCTTCTTTATAAATATCAGTCAATCATCTAATTACTCACCATCTACCACCCTAACTTACACCGTCTACAGGCTTTGTGACTTGTACGACTTGTTGTGTGTGTCTTATGTGCGACTTGTGTGTGTCTTACGGACACAAAAATAGGGCTATCCAGACCGAATTACCTAGTCTGAATAGCCCGAAAAGTCTAGCTTTTAAGCCTTTTATTTAGAACTTACCAGCCTTTGCTGCTTCCTCAACGGAAACTGCAACTGCAACAGTAGCACCAACCATAGGGTTGTTACCCATACCGATCAGACCCATCATCTCTACGTGAGCCGGTACAGATGAAGAACCTGCGAACTGTGCATCACTGTGCATACGTCCCATAGTATCTGTCATACCATAAGAAGCAGGACCTGCTGCCATGTTATCTGGGTGAAGTGTACGACCTGTACCACCACCGGATGCTACGGAGAAGTACTTCTTACCCTGCTCGATACATTCCTTCTTGTATGTACCTGCTACCGGATGCTGGAAACGTGTTGGGTTTGTTGAGTTACCTGTGATAGATACACCAACGTTCTCATGATGCATGATAGCAACACCTTCCTGAACATCATCAGCACCGTAACACTTAACAGTTGCACGAAGACCTGTTGAGTATGGCTTCTCATATACTACGTTCAGCTTAGCTGCCTTATAATCGTACTTTGTCTCAACAAATGTAAATCCGTTGATACGTGAGATAATCTGAGCTGCATCCTTACCAAGACCATTCAAGATAACACGAAGTGGCTTCTGACGTACCTTGTTAGCCTTCTCTGCAATACCGATTGCACCCTCAGCAGCTGCGAATGACTCATGTCCTGCAAGGAAACAGAAACACTCTGTCTCTTCCTCAAGGAGCATCTTACCAAGGTTACCATGTCCAAGACCTACCTTACGGTGATCAGCAACGGAACCTGGGATACAGAAAGACTGAAGTCCTTCACCGATTGCTGCTGCAGCATCTGCTGCTCTTCTGCAACCCTTCTTAATTGCGATTGCTGCACCAACTGTGTAAGCCCAGCAAGCATTCTCAAAACAAATTGGCTGAATCTTCTTAACCTGATCGTAAACATCAAGTCCAGCGTCCTTTGTAATCTTCTCAGCTTCTTCGATAGAGCTGATACCATAGCTGTTCAATACAGCGTTAATCTGGTCAATTCTTCTTTCATATGATTCAAATAAAGCCATTGTCGTTTCTCCTTTCCTCTTATTCCTGTCTAGGATCGATAATCTTCACTGCATCAGCAACACGGCCATACTGACCCTTTGCCTTCTCCCATGCTGTGTTAGGATCATCACCCTTCTTAATGAAGTCTGTCATCTTTCCAAGAGAAACGAACTGGTATCCGATTACTTCGTTATCTGCATCAAGTGCGATACCTGTTACATAGCCCTCAGCCATCTCAAGGTAACGAACACCCTTCTCCTTCGTTGCGTACATTGTACCAACCTGAGAACGAAGGCCCTTACCAAGATCCTCAAGACCTGCTCCAACTGCAAGACCGTCATCAGAGAAAGCACTCTGTGTACGACCATAAACAATCTGAAGGAACAGCTCTCTCATAGCTGTATTGATAGCATCACAAACAAGGTCTGTGTTCAGAGCCTCAAGGATTGTCTTACCCTGCAGAACCTCTGCTGCCATAGCTGCAGAATGTGTCATACCGGAACAACCGATTGTCTCAACCAAAGCCTCTTCAATTACGCCATCTTTAACGTTCAGTGAAAGTTTACAAGCACCCTGCTGTGGTGCGCACCAGCCAACACCGTGTGTAAAACCAGAGATATCTTCAATCTTCTTTGAGTGTACCCACTTTCCTTCTTCAGGAATAGGAGCTGGCTCATGCTTTGCACCCTTGGCTACTGGGCACATGTTTTCAACTTCCTTCGTGTAAATCATTGTGGAACTCCTTTCAATTTTAAAATTTTATAGAGAGATGTTTCTTTCATACGAAACACCATCAACTACATTTTCTCACAAAGTCATAATTTCGTCTACACCTTTTTGTCATTTTTTGAAGAATATGCAAACATGGCTGGTATCTGCATTTCTCATGACAAACCTGTATTATTCCTTTGTCTTTCCAAGCTTCTTATCTGCTTTTTTGTCTTCTTTTTTCTCGTCCTTTACAGGTGTATCCTCTTCCTCGTCCTTTACGACTGCAGAACCGGCTTTTTCGATCTCTGCAATTGCATTCTTATGCATTGGAATACGGCAATTCTTGTTGTTACCAAACTCTACGATAACCGTTGTATCATCTACGATATCAAGGATTGTGCCATAGAATCCACCAGTTGTCATAATGTTGTCACCCGGTTCCATTGCCTTGTGCAGATCTTCCATCTGTTTCTTCTGCTTCTTCTGCGGACGGATAATCAGCAACCACATGAATCCCACTAAGATTACAATGTAGATAACCCAGAACAATCCACCCGGTTGCTTTGCTGTTGTTGCTGTTGATTCCAGTAATGTTAATAACATGTCTTAAAACTCCTTTTATTTATTCTTGATTTTGAAAGCCTTCCAATTTCTGTCGTTTATATTCACTATAACGATGTTCCTCGATTGCCTCCCGAATCTCCTTCATCATATTATTATAAAAATATAAATTATGCAAGACGCAAAATCTCATTCCAAGCATTTCCTTTGCTTTGAGCAGATGCCGGATATAGGCTCTTGAATACTTCTTACATGCCGGGCATCCACAGCCTTCCTCAATCGGACGTTCATCCAACTCATATTTTGCATTGAACAGATTCAGCTTACCATGATTCGTATAGACATGTCCGTGTCTGCCGTTACGGGACGGATATACGCAATCAAAGAAATCAACGCCCCGGTCCACCGCCTCTAATATATTCGCAGGTGTACCGACACCCATCAGGTAAGTCGGCTTATTCTCCGGCAGATATGGCATAACTGACTCGATAATGCGATACATCTCTGCATGTGTCTCACCGACTGCCAGACCGCCAATCGCATAACCGTCCAGATCCATATCTGTAATCCGCTTCGCATGTTCAATACGGATATCATCAATGATACCTCCCTGATTAATGCCAAATAACATCTGTTGTTTGTTGATCGTGTCTTCCAGACCGTTCAGCCTCTGCATCTCACGCTTGCATCGCTCCAACCAGCGTGTTGTACGATCCACCGATGGTTGAATATAGGAACGATCTGCCTTTGCCGGTGCACACTCATCGAATGCCATTGCAATTGTAGATGCAAGATTCGATTGAATCTGCATACTCTCCTCCGGTCCCATAAATATAAGACGTCCATCAACATGGGAATGGAAAGTGACACCTTCTTCCTTAATCTTACGAAGTCCTGCAAGGGAAAACACCTGAAATCCGCCGGAATCTGTCAGAATTGGCTTGTCCCACACCATAAACTTGTGCAGACCACCAAGCTTCTTCACAACTTCATCGCCTGGTCTGACATGCAGATGATAAGTATTGGATAGCTCAACCTGTGTACCGATCGTCTGCAGATCTTCTGTCGATACAGCACCCTTAATCGCAGCGGCTGTACCAACATTCATAAAGACAGGTGTCTGGATCACACCGTGGGGAGTCGTAAATGCTCCGCGCTTCGCACTTCCGTCTTTTGTAATCAATTTGTAACTCATACTGCTACTCCTTTATTTAAATTGCTTGCTATCTTAGCTTGTTTTTTTGTCTTATGCCCGATATAATAATTCTGTCACACAGATGAACTTTTCATTCTCCGTGACATACAACATACAATAAGATATCTTCTATCTTATATCCTAACAAGGCAGGTGATACTATGTTTCGTATCTGGGGAAAAATAATGAAAGATAACCGTCTCATCAAAGACCATACCGTTTGTATTGAAGACTATACCATGACGCGTACAAAAAAGGTGTACGCCGCCCTTGACGAGCTATGCTACACCTTTGATCTAGCGAAGCCTATCTGGTTAAAATCCAACCAGCAGGATTTTATCCGTCATGCAAGAACCCGATTCACACAGGATAATTTCATCGAATCCATCGACTTTGATTATCTTGACTTTCAGGTCATCGAAGAAGACTACTGATTACTCCATATCAGGGTCTTCTTCGTCTGTATCCGCATCATATGCCATATCATCTTCCGGTTCGGAATCCTCGCTTATTTCTTCATCTTCAGATTCTTCATCCTGATGTTCTTCGATTCCAATATCTTCTGCACCTTCCAAAGATTCAAATGTTTCATTCATTTCAACTTCTTCCGGCTCAGAATCTTCGTGAGTTTCTTCAACCGCATCCGCCTCTGTCTGACCCGCTTCCTCTGATTCGTTCTCTTCCGCTTCTGTCTGACTTGCTTCCTCTGATTCTGTCTCTTCTGCAGATACAATTGTCGGAATCTCTGCCGCCTGTCCATTATTCTCTGAAAAATAATCAGAATAATCCGTCCGGTCTCCGCTTTCATCAGTCTGAACCGTTGTCTCTTCCAGGATCTTGTTGATCTCATCAAGATCTGCTGCCCGCAGACTTCCGATAATCTTGGCAATCTCGTTTAATTCGGCAATAACGCCATTTAACTCATTTAAGTTTGTCTCACAAAGATCTGCCGAAGACTGTGCATTTGCTGCAATCTCCTCACTTGCTGCCTGCTGATTGGCAAGACCATCAATAATCGAATTATTGGAAGCATCCAGATTGCCGGAAATCTTATCAAGCTGCTTCATATCGCCGGACAATTCTTCTACTACACCTGCAATCGTCTGAAAACTTCCATCTGCCGCTTCGATATATTTTGCCTGCTCCGATACCGCTGCTACGCTCCGGCGTACCAGATCGGATGTATGGTTAGCAAGATCTGTCACGCCCTTCAGAAGCTGTGTGATACTGTCAATCGAACTTCTTGTATCATCCGCTAACTTCCGAATCTCATCTGCAACAACAGCAAATCCACGGCCTTGCTCACCTGCACGTGCGGCCTCAATACTTGCATTCAATGCAAGCAGGTTTGTCTGACTTGAAATCTGATAGATAATCTGTGTGATTTCCTCTGCGGACTGAATTTTCTCACAGAGTTCTTCGGATACGCGGGTCACATCTTCATTCGCTACATTGATATCATCGGATTTGTCTTTCAAGCTTTCAATAATATCTAAACCGGACTTTACGGATTCGATTGCTCTCTGTGTTGACTGTACCGTGTTATCCTTGACATCAATCAGGTTATCAATAATATCCTGAATCTGCTGTGTCATCGTTGTTGACACTTCCATATTCTCTGCCGTGTCTGTAACGCCTGTGGAAATCGCATCTACAGACTTCGTAACCTCTGCTGTCGCAGCCTGAAAATTATCGAGCTTTGACTGAAGCTGTTCGATATGTGCATTTCCATTATCCACAACCTTTACCATGTTCTCTGTGATTTCTTCCTGATAAGCAACATGATATTCGATTTCCTGACGATCCGTTTCCTGCTCCCGCAAAGTAATGTTACATGCCATCAAAATACCGATCGTAAAGATAATCGTCAAAAGCAGGATTTCTACCCATGTCACGGATGATGCCAATCCATGATTTGCGATTTGAATAATCGTCTGAATCAAAATACCAAGTGTTGAGATTCCACAGGTGATTCGGATATGTAATGTATCCATATAAATAATACACATGCCGATTGCTATAAAAACCGGAAGTGCGTCCATCACAGAACCGGATACAAACGCTGAAATAATTACCAGCACTGCAAATACAGTAATAGATGTAAACTTCGTCAATTCGCTTCGGTCATTGATTATCTGGAATACAACATTTCCAACTGCAAACAAAGCAAATAATACCAGCAGTGGTACAAACCCTTTTTGTGTTTTATGATTAATGATTAGTACAATAATCTTGGCAATCGCAAATGCTGCCATCACTTTCACCGCTAAATCGTTCTTTTTTGCTAATCTGGTTCCATTCATGAATCTATCACCTCGTATCAATCGTATTTTCTACACTGTCATATCTATATTCTGTCTCTCATCCCGGATCGACATATATACTCATATTTATTGAAATTATAACAAATTTACATTCTAAAGTCTATAGAGAAAATCTACATATCCTTGCTTTTTACTTGTATAACTACTATAAAAATGCTATCTTATTTTTATAGTATCAGTTACGCATATATAAAGGAGCACTTATGTTTCAAATCGAACATATATCAAAATCTTACGGAAAAAAGCAGGTACTAAACGACATTTCCTTTGTTGTTCCAGACGGAAGTGCTATTGGGATTCTTGGTGCTAACGGTTCCGGAAAATCCACGCTGCTTTCCTGTATCGCAAAAAAATATTCTGCCGGTTCCAAAGTCCGTTTTGGCTATGTCCCGCAGGAAAATCCGCTTTTTGACGAATTAAAGCCAATTGACAATCTCCGCATGTGGACAAACAAAAAGAAGCCTGAGATTTTAAGTTTATTAACCACCCCGCCATTATGCAAGCTTGGGATTCAGAATTTTCTTGATACCCCTGTGAAAAATATGTCCGGCGGCATGAAAAAGCGTCTAAGTCTTGCCTGTGCACTTTTGGAACATCCACAAATTCTTTTGATGGATGAGCCATTTGCAGCACTTGATCTTCCTGCCAAACAGGATGCATTGCAGTTTATGCAATACTATCTCGGCCTCGGCAATTCGATTCTGATTGCTTCACATGAAGAAGCTGTGTTCCAGTTTTGCAGCCATGTTTATCTACTTCAAAACGGAACGCTTACAAACGCATCTGCGCTGCCGGAGGGAACCAGCTATATTGATTTATTACGAAGATAACGAAGGGAAATTATGTCTCGATTTACAATCTCTGTTAATTACATCCGTGCAAACATAAAACGACTGACGCACTATCTACCACACTTGCTTGTGTCTGTTTTATTGCTGTTGCTTGTAACCGGGGCAGCCGGATTTTATATATCCGGGCATCTGTACAAAGAGAATCTGTTCTCTGCCGTTTCCATCGGTTATTATCTGCCGGAAGAAGGCAATGCGGATTGGACGTCGCTCGGTCTCGGCATGCTCGAAGATCTCGAAGGTATGCAGGAAACCGTACAACTACGGCAGGTGACAAGTGTTGATGAAGGATACCGGTTGCTGGAACAAAGGGAAATTCTCTTCCTAATCATCGTTCCCGAGAACTTCTTCTCCGGAATCATGGACAGCACGAACCTTCCGCTTGACATTGTTGTCTACGATAACTCATCTTTTTCCTCTTATGTGATAAATGAGCTTTTCATGTCCTATGCAGGGCTGCTCGGAACCGCACAGGCAGGCATCTACAGTGGGCTTGACACTATGCGTGCCCACAATTACGACAGCGATCAGGTTCGCCAGATCAACAACCGGGTCAATCTTGTTCTGCTTGACCGTGTATTAAATAAAGGCAATTATATAGAAACAATTCATGCCGAAAATGCCGGTGGTCTGTCGCTGCCCGAGCATTATGTCGTTTTTGCTGTTCTTCTGAGTTTATGCTTCACTGCATTTATTCTAATCCCCTATCTGCAAGGTACCGGCAGAGGAATCAAAGAATATATGCAGCTCTTCCGAATGAATACAACACATATATGGATTGCGAATATTATCAGCACACTGCTTGCACTGTATATTGCCTTCCTGCCATGTTATATCAGTGTCAGCATCTGGTCGAAACAAATAAACCCGATGGGACTATTGCTTGTGTTTCCTGTGATTTTTGCAATTGCTTTTCTTATTTCCGGCATTGCAACTTTTTCAAGAAGTACATTTTCAGCAAATATGTGCGTATTATTCATTGTGTTAATGCTGGCTTATTGCGGTGGTGGACTTTTGCCTGATGCCCTGCTTCCAAAAGTAATCCAGACTATCAGTCCATATCTTCCCGGACATTATGCAATGCAGTTTTTAGGTCGTGCACTATTTTAACTATGGAGTATATTATGAATCGAATGATCGTCGCTTTTAAGCGGATACTAAAACGAAAATTATATATCGGAATGCTGACGGCACTTATTATAATGACGATTGTCTATCAACTGCTTCCTGCTAAAAGCCAGTCCACTGAGATTCTGGTTGCTGTATATATGGAAGAACAGGATTCCTATACCACCGCTCTCCGGAATGAATTGGATCAATCCTCTTCTCTATACCATTTTTACTACACGGATAGTCCATCTGAACTGATCAACGATGTTCAGGCAGGGAAAGCAGAATGCGGTTTTGTTGTACCGGACAATTTCTTTGCTGCTTACATTAACGGCTCCGGTATTGTAAAAATCGCCTTGTATGAAACACCGGCCGGAACTTTATCTGCGGCAATCAGTGAAACATTTTTCCACTATATATTCAAAACGGCATCCCCGCAAATCCTTGTAGACACAATCAATGATTCTGCACTTGACGAAAAATTGCAGCAGAAGATGCAGGAATATATGAACAGTGAAACGATTTTCCGCATGTCCTCAACCACAAATGGTGCTTATGACTACAAAGAAAACACGTATCGAATGATGCTTCCAATACAGGAATTTACCTGTCTGCTTGCAATATTTTCGTGTCTGTTCGGTCTTATGATGTTCTTGCAGGACAGAGAACGCGGCATCTACATTGCATTATCCGCCAACCGGATTCGCGGCATCCAGTATACCACTCTTTTAGCCGCTATACTTCCGGTATATATAATCGGCATCATCTGTAATCTCATTGCTTATGGAACAACAACCTTGCCTTTTGTCAGCCTGATCAGCATCGGTGCTTTTGTATTTTCAATCTTTCTGTCTTTGTTTATAAAGAAAAGCCAGACACTTGCTAAGATACTTCCGATCTTATTACTTTTTTCAATTCTGTATTTCTTCATTCTGTACATTTTTTAATACGAAACACAAAAACGGACGAGATCATCCAAAAATCTCGTCCTGTTCTTCGATCTGCGCTCTCGCATTCGTTGCATCTGTAATTTCTTTTAAAACCGCCTTTGCATCATCAACCGGAATATGTACAGTAAATATCACATCCTCTGCGAACTCCGTATTGATGATTGCAACCTGTCTCGTATTCAAAATATACTGTATCTTCCCCATATCCGTATAATTCGTCCGAATCAGAACTGGGAGTAATTGCTGCATCAGTTTCGTCGTACATGCTTCTAAGGCTTCCTTCGTTGCCTGCGTATACGCCCGGACAAGTCCACCCGTGCCAAGTAATGTGCCTCCGAAATACCGTGTTACAACCACACAGATGTCATGGATTCCGGAATTCTGAATCAACTCCAGCATCGGTTTTCCGGCAGTTCCCTGAGGTTCGCCATCATCCGAAAACCGAAGGAACGGCATTTCCGCACCTATAGAAAACGCAAAGCAGTTATGTCTTGCATCATAATGCTTCTTCTTGACCTTCTCAATAAATGCATACGCTTCTTCTTCCGTTTCGACCGGGGCAATCTGCGCAATAAAACGAGATTTTTTCTCGATGATCTCACCTTCTGCGCCCTCGATCAATTTGATATAGTTCATAGCATCCCTTTCCGTTACGCTTACTTTGTATCCAGTAGTTTTTTCAGCTCACTCATAAAGGTATCCGCATCTTTAAACTGACGATACACAGAGGCAAAACGTACATAAGCGACCTGATCCAGGTCACGAATCTGATCCATCACGATCTCACCAATCTTCTCACTCTCAATCTCACGCACACCAAGATTGAAAATCTTGTTTTCGATTTCATCCACGCATGCCTCAATCTGATCCACGGATACCGGGCGTTTGTGACAGGATCGTACAACACCGGACTCGATTTTGGAACGGTCATATGTCTCGCGATTCTTGTCACGCTTAATTACGATCAAAGGAATCGTCTCAACCTTCTCATAGGTGGTAAAACGCTTCCCACATTCATCACACTGTCGTCTTCTACGGATTGCCTCGTTGTCATCTGCTGGTCTTGAGTCAATCACACGCGTATTATCATCTCCGCAAAATGGGCACTTCATATGTTTATTCCTTTCCTCCCTGAATTTTCCGTATATCGCAGGCATCGATGTCGACCAGAACAATGTCCGGTCCAATGCGAACGATATTGCAATATCGGATGTAATATTCCGTTCCCGAACCAAAGCAGGAAAATAATTTGCCCGGTCCCGGAACGATGATTGCGAGAATCTTCCCTGTCTCGCAGTCAAATTCGACATCGGCAACATAGCCGAGCCGCCTGCAATCCTTGCAATTAATAACTTCTTTTTCTTTTAACTCTAAAAAGCGCATCTCATACCTTCGCTTTTTATAGTTAGTATATGCACAAGCTTATCGCTTGTCACCTTCAAAAATAAGTACCATCGTTCCCGGCCCGACATGCGCTCCGATGATTGGCCCGACCTCACTCATGATGATTTTATTCGGATGATACTTCTCTTCCACCTTTGCACGGACATACTCTGCATCCTCCGGACAATCCGCATGACAAATCAGTACCACATCCTGCTTATCCGCATAGCTTCCTGTACAGATATCCATCTCTGCAAGCAGCTGATTTAATGCTTTCTTTCGACCGCGCACCTTACTCTCTGCAGCAAGCCGGCCTTCCGTATCTACATGCAGAACCGGTTTCAACTGAATCATACCGCCGATAACAGCTGCTGTTTTAGAGATACGTCCACCTCTCTGCAAATATGTAAGATCATCCACCGTGAATTTGTGTACAATATGATGCTTTAATTCTTCGAGTGCCTGCATATTCTCTTTGGCTGACATACCCTTTTTCTTGTTCTCAATTGCATGGTAAATCAACAGCCCATGTCCACCACTCGCACAGATGGAATCAAACACACAAATCTCCGCATCCGGATACTTCTCCTGCATTTCTTCCCGACATACAAACGCGTTGTTGATCGTGCTGCTGATACCTGAAGAAAGACAGGTGAATAATACGTCTTTTCCTGCGGACAGTGCCTTCTCAAACTCCTCTTCGATATCGTTGATATTCGGTGCCGCTGTCTTCGTTCCCTGTCCCGCACGCATACGGTCATAAAACTCTTTCTTTGTCAAAGTTTTCTCTCTTCCATCGAATACTTCATCACCAATCTCAAAACTGATTGGAATAATCACGACACCCTGTTCCTCGGCATAACCGACAGGCAGATCATTCGATGAATCTGTAATAATAACGTAATCTCTTTCCATATTCTCTCCCATTGTATTCACGCTGTGGTATACAAGTAGTACATAATTACGAATTCCGCACAGACGCGCTCCCGCTCGGTTCATCACGCAGTGGTACTAAATTCACGGCAAACAAGTTTGCCATTCATTAAGTACCAGCGTGCTTCAACGGTCTGTGTTAGAATTGTAATTATGTACAACTTGATACACTCTATCGCTTTAATATATTAATACCATATGTTCTATCGTATAATCTTTACTGGGCACTTTTCCTTACATGTGCCACATCCGGTACATTTCTCGTAATCAACAACAGCCAGATGATCCTTCACTGTAATCGCACCCTGTGGACAATTTCTCTGGCACAGACCACAACCGATACAGCCTGCACTGCAGACCGCCTTTACGTCTTTACCAAATTCTTTTGAATTACATTCAACAATTGCACCGGCATCTTCCGGCACCATCTCGATAATGTGTCTTGGACAGGCAAGTACACATTGTCCGCAGGATTTACATTTGTCTTTATCAATAACTGCCACACCATCTACGATGGAAATCGCATCAAACTGGCAGGCACGCTTACAAGAACCATAACCAAGACATCCGAAACTGCAGCCCTTTGGTCCGCCGCCCGGTGCATTGGCTGCAATCTGGCAATCCTCAGGTCCAACATAGTCATAAACATCCTTTGCCTTCTCGCAGGTTCCTGCACATTTTACATGCGCGACATATCTGACACTGTCGATTTCTCCTCCGACAATCTCCACGATTTTCTTCGCTACGGCTTCGCCACCGACCGGACAGGCGTCCGGCTTTGCTTCGCCTTTTGCGATTGCTGCCGCAAGGCCATCACAGCCCGGATACCCACAACCTCCACAGTTGTTTCCCGGCAATGCCTCACGTACTTTGATTTCTTTTTCATCTACTTTTACTTTGAACTTCTCGCTCGCTACACCCAGGAGGATTCCGGCTAAAATTCCGACAATTCCAATGACTGCAGCCGCATACAAAATCGATGCTCCCATTTTCCCGCCTCCTCTAAATCAATCCGTTCAATCCAAGGAAAGCGATTGCCATAAGACCGGCTGTAATCAGCACGATCGGCGCTCCTTTGAAGCTTTCCGGTATATCGTTTTTGTCAATCTTCTCCCGGATACCTGCCATTACTATAATCGCAATCGCAAATCCGACTGCGGAGAACATACCGTTGATGATAGATTCTCCGATGTTTAATTCATCCTGTACATTCTTTAATGCGATACCGAGAACCGCACAGTTCGTTGTAATCAATGGCAGGTACACGCCCAATGCTTCATACAACGATGGAATTGTCTTCTTCAAGAACATCTCCACAAACTGTACCAGTGCTGCAATGACTAAGATAAATACAATCGTGTTCAGATAGGAAAGCTTGAGTGGTACAAGCACAAAATGATAGATCACGCTCGTCACCGCCGAAGCAATCGTCATAACGAAGATAACCGCACCGCCCATACCGGCTGCGGTACTTACCTTCTTTGATACTCCCAAAAACGGACAGATACCCATAAACTGGCTCAGGATTACATTGTTCACAAGAGCGGCGGATATCGCTAACAAAATAATATTCATATCCTACTCCTCCTTTCCCTTGCCTGCACACATGGCATTTGCACAGCTTGCGCAATCCGCCAGTCTGCATGTCTCTGCCTTTTCGCCCGTCTTCTTTGCCTTCTTGATATGGCGACGGTTGATAAACGCAATGATAAATGCCAGTACAAGGAATGCGCCCGGTGCCGATACAAAAATACTTGCCGGCTGGAACAATCCCTGATCGGACAAGATTTGGAAAACCTTCTCACTTGCATGACTCTCAGCAAAATTCTCAACAGCTTTTACAAAACTAAATCCGAAGATGCTGCCGGAGCCAAGGATCTCGCGAATGATACCGATTGTGGTAAGTCCGACTGTAAATCCAAGTCCCATACCGATACCATCAAAAATTGATGGAATCACAGGATTCTTTGAAGCATAGCTCTCTGCTCTTCCCAAAATAATACAGTTTACAACGATCAGTGGAATGAAGATTCCCAGACTGTCGTTCAGGCTTGGAATAAATGCCTGCAATAAAAACTGTACAATCGTTACAAACGAAGCAATAATAACAATATATGCCGGAATACGCACCTTGTCCGGAATCAGCTTCCGAAGCAGGGAAATCATAAAGTTACTCATTGTCAGGATAACCATGGTCGTAAGTCCCATGCCAAGTCCGTTGATTGCAGATGACGTAACCGCAAGTGTCGGACACATACCAAGCATCTGCACAAATGTAGGATTCTCGGTAATAATACCATTTTTTAATCGCTCTGTTATCTTTCCCATGTTACTGTGCACCTCCTGCCGTCAAATACTGGATTGTACGAAGTGCCGCATTCACGGCATTTGTAACTGCAGAAGTTGTGATTGTTGCACCTGACAGCGCATCAATCTCACTATCCTGTGTAGATCCGGTCTTTGTATATGTAAACTGATCAACGGATTTACCGATAAACTGCTGCTTGAATGCATCGGTATCGGCCTCCATACCAAGTCCTGCTGTTTCATTTAATGTCAGGAATGAAAGCCCGGTAATCTTATAATCGGTATCCATACCTACTGCAATCTGAATATCTCCACCATATCCTTCTGAGCTTGTTACGAGTACAACATATCCAACCAGCGTGTTGTTCGCGTCATCTCCGCCAACACATATATCATCAATCGTCACATTCTCAAATCCAAGAGATGAAAGAAGCGGATTAATCTTCTTAATCACACTGCCATCTTCCTCCACGCTCATCACACGGGTTGCCTGTGGAAGAACCGCTGCATATGCATCGTTCTTTGCCTGTTCCTGTGCCTTCTCGATTGGGTCTTTTGTCACACTGTATACACCACCTAATGCAGCACCCATTATAACTGTAATCACACAGATTGCAACAATCGCAGCCACGATGCCCTTGACATCCATCTTGTCTTTCTTCTTTGGCTCTTTCTCATCACCCGCAGAAGTTTCCTCTGCCTTAGCGGCCGCCTTTGCTTCTTTCTTTTCCGTCTTTGCTTCAAGCTTTGCCTGCTTCTTATCCTTCACTTCCGCACCTTCACCAAATGCCTTCGGAACCGTTACTCGCTCAATCAATGGTACTAACAGGTTCATAATGATAATAGAATATGAAACACCCTCTGCACTGCTTCCAAAGATACGAAGAACAAATGTCAGAAGTCCGAGACCAATTGCGTATATTACTTTGCCTACAGATGTAATCGGACTTGTCACATAATCGGTTGCCATGAACCATGCTCCAAGCATCAGACCACCACCGCACAGATGTGCCGCGGTGAACACCGGAACATTATATCCCTTAGCTGCAGCATAAATCGCGATTGCTGCCGCAAATGTTCCTATATAGATAAGAGGAATCTTCGGACTGATAACACGCTTGATAAGCAGATATACCGCTCCGATCAAAAGTGCAACTGCAGATGTCTCTCCGATTGTTCCTGCTGTATATCCTAAAAACATACTTCTTAAGTTCACCATACCGGTAAGCTTCAGAGTTGCAAGCGGAGTTGCCGTTGCCACACCATCGTAGATAAAGTTCGTCATATAACGGGAGAACGACAGCAGCAGGAAGCATCTTGCTCCTAGTGCCGGGTTCATAAAGTTCTGTCCAAGTCCGCCAAAAAGCTGCTTTACAATGATGATTGCAAATGCCGAACCGGCAATCGCCATCCAGATTGGAAGATTTGGCGGAAGATTCAATGCAAGCAACAATCCTGTTACAACCGCTGAGAAATCTCCAACTGTTACCTTCTTGCCCATGCATTTCTGATACAATGCCTCAAATCCAACACAGCTTCCGATACAAACCGCTACCAGTAACGCTGCATACCAGCCGAAAATGTACAGACCAAATGCGGTTGCCGGAACTAATGCGATCACAACATCAAACATAATGTCCGATGTTGTCGCCTTGCTTCTCACATGCGGGGAAGCAGAGACCTTCAATTTCAAATTTTCCTGTTCCACTTTCTCGCACCTCCTATTTCTTACGACTTGCCAAAATGGCTTTTCTTGTACCAGCGATTGTCTGCGTCAGATGCCGCTTCGCCGGGCATACATACGAACAACAGCCACACTCACAACATTCCATACCATTTAACTTCTGAAACTCTTCGAGATCTCCCTGACTTGCCAGAGTCGCAAGCTTGTTCGGCATCACTCTTCCCGGACAAACCTCCACACATCTGCCACAGCGGATACAGTTGCTTGGCTCATATTCAGAAACCTCATCCTTTGTCATGCAGAGAATCGCGGACGAAGATTTCGTAACCGGAATATTCAGATCATAGATGGCTTTTCCCATCATCGGGCCACCGGCAATTATTTTCTCCGGATCCTGTAAGAAACCACCGGCAGCCTCGATCAGCTCCGCAAAGCTTGTACCTGTCCGCACAAGATAGTTACACGGATCTGTGATTGCATCACCCGTTACAGTCACCAGTCTCTGAATCAACGGTTTTCCCTGTCGAACAGCTTCACAGATAGAGTAAACAGTATCTACATTATGTACGATACATCCTGCATCTGCCGGAAGCATCTTCGAGTTGATATACCGTCCGGTATTCGCATAGATGAGCTGACGCTCTGCACCTTCCGGATACTTCGTCTTCATGGAATGAACCTTGATATCCGGATCATCTCCAAGCACTTCTTTTAACTTCTTGATTGCCTTTGGCTTATTGTCCTCCACTGCAATGATTCCCTTTGCCCCCGGGAAGATTGCAAGGGCAATCCGAAGTCCTTCAATCACCTTATCCGTCTCATCGAGCAGACGGCGGTAATCCGATGTCAGGTATGGCTCACACTCAGATGCATTCACGATAATATAATCAATCTCATCCGCATTCTTCGGAGAGAGCTTGACATTCGTTGGAAATCCGGCGCCACCCATGCCGACAACGCCTGCATTCTTAATTGCTTCGAGAATTTCTTCTTTGGTAAGCTCCGCAAGCGGCTTGTCATTTTTCACATATTCAATTTCTTCAAACTGATTGTCATTTTCGATCACAATCGAATTGACCTTAGAACCGGAAGCGGTCAGTCTTGGTTCCACAGCCTTGACTGTTCCGGATACAGAAGAATGAATGTTTGCAGAAACAAATCCACCGGCTTCTGCAATCAGTTGCCCCACCAAAACACGGTCACCTTTTTTGACAACCGCTTTTGCAGGTGCGCCGATATGCTGACTCAGTGGATATACCATATCTCCCTTTGGGACATATTCAATTACATCCTTATCCATCGTAAGTTCTTTCCCTTCGTATGGATGGATGCCTCCTTTAAAAGTTAGTTTCATCGTATCGACCCCACTCAAAAAAATATTTATAAATATTTTAATACAAGTAGGGATTTTTATCAACAAATGTGTTCTTAATTTCACAACTTTTATGTCTAAAATCTTATATTTTTGAGCAGAAATGATGCAAGCAGCCCGATTGCCACACCTGCAACTGTTCCTGTAACCAAAAGCACAAACATATAATATAAAATTCGTATATTTTCCATGACACAGACTGCCACCAGAATCTGTCCCAGATTATGAAATACTGCACCCGCAACACTGATTCCAACCAGTCCGAACACACGGCATTTCTTAAACAGTGTCATAATCAATATGCTGCAAGCCGCACCTGCCAGACTATACAATAACACCGCCATATTTCCGAACAAAACGTTTGACAGGATGATACGACCAACTGAGATTACAATCGTCGACTTCAAATCCAGTCTCTGCAGTGCGATGATCGTAACCAGATTGGCAAGACCAAGCTTCACCCCGGGTACCGCCATATGGATTGGCACAAGGCTTTCCAGATACGATAGAATCATGGCGAGCGCAATCAGCACACCGCAAAGTGCGATTTTGTGATTATTATTTAATTGTGGCTGTTTTTCCTGCATATACAGTTTCTCCCCACGTTGTTTGACACGTTCATTCTTCAACGACCATTACTCTTTTATTTCCACAACCAGCTTATGCGGCAGACAGATAATCGTCTCTCCGGTCCGGTTGATTGCTTGGTGTTTCTCACATATCTTATCCGGGCAGTCTGCATTTTGCACAGTCACGCTGCCGTCCTGCACAACAACCGTATTAACTCCCGCCTTCTGTTTTACCTCATAGCATGCATCCTGATTGAGCTGCATAGTTTTAACTGAATTTCCATCAACCATAATATCCACATATGCACCCGGTTTCTGCAGCTTTTTCCACGCAAAAAATCCCGCCATCGCCAGAATCAGAATTCCGACGATCAGCAGGATATCTGCATGGGATATCAATTTCCGTTCCTGTTTCGATTCCATAATCAATCACGCATTATCCATTATTCCTATTTGAGTGTAACGGATGTGCCCTCCCACAAATATGACTCCGGATGTTCCAGATATCTACCTATGATTTCCTCCATAGTACCATCCCTTCGCATCTCGGCAAATGCCTTTGATAACTCCATCTCCAGTCCACGATCATCCTGCAAAGAAAATGCAACACCTAAGCCAACCGTAAGAAGGGGTTCATCCAAAATACGGTATTCCATGCCATAGTTCTTTATATTCTGCAAAATGGCAGTTTCATGTGCTGCAATCGCATCCACATAACCTTTGCTTAAAAATGGATATATCAGTTCTCGGTTCTGCAAAGCAAACACCGCTCCCAACTCCGGAATCCGCGGATCCGCATGACTTGCAAATATCTCCTCCGGCTTTGTAGTTGACTGCACCGCAATTTTCTTTCCGGCAAGATCTGCAAATGTATAAATATCACTATCCTCTTTCACAGCAACCACTTGGCGACTGGTCATGTACGGATCCGTCCAGCGATACACATCTTCTCTTCCATCAATGGAAAAGCTTCCCCAGATACAGTCAATCTCCCCATTCTCAAGAAGTTCCTTTTTTTCTTCCCAGTTAATATACTCGAACACGGCTTCGTACCCCATACGGTGAAATGCCTCCTTCGCAAGTTCAACATCAATCCCTGTCGGTTCCCCGTTCGAGTTCTCATAATTATACGGTGGGTAATTATCACTTCCCACTATGATCTTCGGTAAATTCTCGGAAACTGCTTCCTCTGTTTTCCCGGCAGATTCGCAGCCACAGCATACGAATGCCAGCACCAATCCTACAAACAACGCAATTTTCTTTGTACCTTTTCTTTTCACAAGACTTCTCCCCATCATCTTATTACCGCTCCCCTCTGATTCTCCATAAGTATATTTACCAAAATCTGCTGTAACTTCGTCTTATCACATATCCCGAAATTATCACATTGATATCCAGCCAAACGCATTCGCAACGGAACTAAGCAGAATAATCAGCGCGAAGATTGGGCACAGATATTTTATCATCACAACAAATATCTTCTTCCTCCGGAACTTACTTTCTCCGTGACAGATTTCCTCTTCAATCTTATCAATTCCGACAACGCGCGATACAAGCAGGCTTGTCACAAATGCTGCAATCGGCATCATCACGGAATTCGTCAGGAAATCAAACAGATCTAAAAATTGCATTCCGATGATCTTCACAAACCCAAGAGGTCCATAGCCAAGACTCGATAATGTTCCGAGTGCAAGCATGATCAGCCCAATCACAACCGTTGACTTCCTCCGTCCCCAGCCAAGCTCGTCCTCAAATGTCGCAACAGCACTTTCCGTGAGGGCAATTGAACTTGTAAGTGCGGCAAATAACACAAGCAGGAAAAACAAAATCCCGACGCCTGTTCCAAGTCCCATATTCGCAAACACCTTCGGAATCGTGATAAACATGAGTGAAGGGCCTGCCTGCAGCGTATCTGGATCTCCGCCGGAAAATGCAAACACCGCCGGAATAATCATAAGTCCTGCCATGATTGCAATCGCCGTATCAAACACTTCTACATTTCTGGTTGCACCCTCGATGGATGTATCCTTCTTCATATAAGAGCCAAACGTAATCAGAATACCCATCGCAATCGACAGCGAATAAAACATCTGCCCCATTGCAGCTACGACTGTCATCCACGAAAAATTCTTTACATTCGGAACCAGGAAATATTTCACACCCGCAATGGCTCCCGGTCTTGTCACAGAATAAATAGCAATCACCACGGAAAGTAATACGAGAACCGGCATCATCAGCTTCGATACACGTTCAATTCCGTTTTGTACACCGGCATAGATAATTGCAAGTGTCACAAGGCAGAAGATGGCAAAACAAAGCTCCGTTGAAACACCATTTGATATAAATGATCCAAAATAACCATCCTCCGCAAGCTTTGCCCCATTTCCACGGATATACTCTGCTAAGTATTTGATTACCCAGCCGCCAATGACCGAATAATATGGCACGATCAGAATCGGGATAATCGCATTGATCCAGCCGCCGAAAGATATCCATTTCTTCTTACCAAAGAACCGAAACGCCCCAACCGGACTTTTCTGTGTCATGCGTCCGAGCGCAGACTCCGCAACGATCATTGTATATCCAAACGTCAGTGCCAGCACAATATAGACAAGCAGGAAGATACCTCCGCCATATTTTGCAGCCAGATACGGAAATCTCCATATATTTCCAAGACCGACTGACGCGCCCGCCGCCGATAACACATAGCCAAGCTTGCCGGAAAAAGCCCCCCGCTTCTCTGGATGTTTTCTATTCATGTAACCTACCCTCTATCCTTTCCATATTTGTTTCGATAGTCGTTTTCCTTTTTGCAAATATACATGGCGGCATCGTAAATATCACGCTGCCATAGAGACAGGCCACACAGTAAACGCAAAAACGAACGAAATGACAGTAACATATTTTCCGTCCTTTTTCAATCGTTTTGCGTCACCTTTCCCGTTATTTCATTAAAAAAGCGTGGATACATTTCGTGTCCACGCTTTTTATGATCTTTATTCTGCAGAAAGCAGCTCAATCTTGAAATTCAGTTCCTTACCTGCCATCTCATGGTTGGCATCAAAGGTGATGGTCTCCTTGTCTTTATCCACAACCTTCACCGGGAACTGCTGTCCGTATGGAGTTGTCAGATAAACCTGATTCCCGATTTCCAAATTCTCAGACCCCGGCATATCTTCAAATGCAACCGTGATGATATTTGCCGGATCCGGCATACCGTAAGCTTCTTCCGGCATCAGATGAATATCGACAATCTCTCCGATATTCATATTCTTCACTGCTTCATCGAATCCTTTGATCATCATGCCTGCACCGCATACAAACTCGAGTGGCTCACCACGATCATAAGATGAATCAAACTTTGTTCCATCATTGAATGTTCCTGTATAGTGCACCTTACAGCGCTTGCTTTCGTTACTCATATCTATTCCTCCGATTTCATTGAATGTCTTATTCTATCACGAAACAAAAGGAATGGCTAGATGCTTCGATTATTTCTATTATATTATTAAAATCAACTTTTGAAAGCATTCCATCTTTATATTCTTCCATAGCATAACTATCCTTTAAATATAATATTACTCATGCTTCTGCCTATTTATTAAATTCAGCCACTTTGATTTCCTGTATCATATTCCGTAAATGATCTGCTTCGTCGTTCATCTCCATGCTCGCCGCAGCGCACTCTTCCGACGTTGCAGAATTACTCTGTACAACATCATTGATCTGCTCTATTCCTTCATTGATCTGCTGTATTTCAACTGTCTGGTTTGCAAGTGTATCCGCAATATCGGATACCTCTCCGGTAATAATCTTAGAGTTTTGTGCAATTATCTCCAACTGCTGTGCAGTCTCCTCGGCAAATGAAACCCCTTTTCCAACCGCATTCACGGATGTTTTGATCAAAGCAGCCGATTCCTTTACTGCCTGTGCACTCTGATCTGCAAGCTGGTTTACCTGATTGGCAACAACCGCAAATCCTTTCCCCGCTTCTCCGGCTCTCGCTGCCTCAATAGACGCATTTAATGCAAGAAGATTTGTCTGTGATGCAATATCATTGATGGTTTCAATAATTTTTTCTATCTGTATGGATGCGTCTTTAATTTCAAGCATAGACTTTACCATCTCACGCATCTTGGCATTGTTTTCCAAAATATCGTCTCCAAGTGCCACTACCTTTGTACTTATCTTACTTGCAGCCTGTGAGTTTTGTTGAACCTGTTCCGAAACATTCTCTACCGTTGCCGTCAGTTCCTCTACCGCTGCTGCCTGGTTCGTTGCTCCATCTGCCAGCTCAGTTGCCCCGGATGACACCTGTTCTGCACCACCGGACACTTGATCCGAAACCGTCTGTATTCCCTTTACCATAGCCGCCATACTTTCTTCAAATGCCATAAAGGAATTCAGGATTCCAACAAAATCTCCCTTCCACTCCACATTCGGCTGCACATCAAAATTCCCCTCTGAAAACAGCTTCATTGCGCGGTCTATATCATCTACATAAGAGCCCAGGATCCGGATAGATTTACGCATGCTATGTGCCAATCGTCCGATTTCATCTTCCGAACGATACTCCAACATGCTGTGTAAGTTTCCTTCTGTCAGCTCCTTTGCAACATCTTCGATGGCATGCAATGGCTCCAAAATGCTCGAAAGTACTTTTTTGCTGGTTTTTCTTGAATTTATCCACGCCAGACTTATAAAGAATATAATAAAAGCAACACCGAAAATAGCACATAATACGGTATTTCTGACTGCCTTATCACTGGCTATGTCTGTAATATCATCTAATTTCAAAGCAATATCTACTAATTTGTTCAGCGCAGGTGTACATTGGGTAAGGATATCCTCTACGCCTTTTTGGTTTTGTCCCTGTCGTATTTCCTCTATAATGGATGTGCTTATGTCTTCCCAATCCGATAATGCTGTAGCATATTCTGTATAATTTTCTTCTGAGACAACCCCGGTTTCTTTTATTATTTTTAGCTGGGCATCAACATCTGCAAGCAGCTTTGTTATTGTCTTTTCATAGTCATCATAAGAAGCTTCATCGTCATCCAATGCCATTTCCCTTATATTTCTTGCAGCAGCATTTACATTCACTCTGCACATTTTCACTGCTATGTCTGAAGCATTGATTTTCTGCACATAATTCAAAAGGCCGGCAAGCAATACGCCTATCGCTATTATGGAAAGCAGCCCTGAAATAAGCATCAGCATAATTACTTTTTTGTAGCCATAGGCTATTCGTTCCTGTAATGGCATGTTTTCAATTTTCTTTTTTGTATTTTTTGTGTACATAATTCATAGGTTCCTTTCTTATATTTTTTATCCTTCGGGATTTTAGCACTATTTTTTTCGTATTTCTTGCATATATGTGTTCACAATAGTATAATTGTGTCATATTCATGAGGAGGAACCCGCTATGCAATCCATTGATTACAATTATATTGGTACTATAATCGGCAGTGTGTTCGGGATTCCGACACGTATTTATAAAAACAATACACTTATTTTTTATTACTCCACGGTCAATTTAATTAAGGATCCTGTGTCCATCTACCAGGCGGACATTTTAAAAATCACTGACCGGATCAGTTATTTTATGACTGCACATTTTTGTTACTATGGCATTGTTAATTCCGATGATTATAAAATTGTAATCGGACCGGCAAGCCAGGTTCCCAACTCCGCGCCAACACTACGGGATCTTGCCATGCAATTAGACATACCGGGAGACGATACCGATGATTTTATAATCGCCATGCAGGATATCACCCATATACCATTAGAAAGTGTTATGCAGATTCTGTGTCTTTTAAATTATATACTGAACGATGAAAAATGCTTCCTTCATGATGTTTTCATTGACAATGCCATACAAAAGCAGTTTATAGAATCAATGAACAAACATGAAGCTGAAATGTTTTTCTCCAATGACACAAATCAAAGCATAGTGCTCCATAACACTTATGATCTCGAACAGAATGTGATGAATATGGTTCGAAAAGGCGATTATATGGCCTTAACAGGAGTGATTGAGAAATCTACAGCTCTGAAGATTGGTACGATGTCCGACAATCAGCTTCGTCAATTAAAGGATACCTTTATCGCTACAACTACGCTTGTTTCACGTTCGGCTATCCACGGTGGCATGAATCCCGATGATGCATTCACACTGAGTGACAGCTACATACAGAAATGCGAATCATCAAATGATTATTCAAGGATTATCAATCTTCGTTATCGTATGCTCATAGACTTTGCCAGGCATGTAAACCAGTTACAGAAAGCAGGGGCAAAATCACAGCTTGCTTCAGATGTAACAAACTATATTGACCATCATATGTCAGAAACGATTACGGTGGAAGCCATGGCAAAAGAATTTTATATGAGCAGATCATATCTCTCAAAACGTTTTAAGGCAGAAAGTAATATCACGCTCACAGATTTTATACTTAACCGGAAAACAGAGGAGGCAAAACACCTCCTCCGCTACACAGATAAACCTTTGACTGCCATCAGTCTGGATCTCGGTTTTTCTTCCCCGGGGCATTTTTCCCGTGTTTTCCGGAAATACGTCTCCATGTCACCGAGTGACTATCGCAAAAAATATTTAAACTGACAAACTACCTGCAACCGGCAGATTATTCACCCCGCATGGAAACAGATTCTACCTTTTTATCAAGAATAAGTCTTGGACTCCCCTTAAACTTATGTCCAAACTGACATGTAAACTCTAATGGTGTGTTCCAGTCTCCTTTGTCCATAGCTTCAGAATCGCAGGTTCCTCCCCTGAACTCGGCAGCCTTCTTCATATCCTGAAGATTAAGCTCGCCAGAGCAACAACAGCAGCGTTCCGGCAACAATCAACACTAGACCGATACCTGCCTTTGCCGTTAATTTCTCATGCAATACGACATAGGAAAATGCAATCGTAACTAAGATACTAAGCTTATCGATTGGTACAACCACGCTTGCCGGTCCGGTCTGTAATGCCCGGTAATAACAAAGCCACGAAGCACCGGTTGCAATTCCGGATAATACTAAGAATATCCAGCTTGATTTGTCGATCTGCTTTACGGTATGCTGCTTTCCGGTCACAAACACAACCACCCATGCCATGATGAGTACCACAATCGTCCGGATCGCCGTTCCAAGATTCGAGTTGACATCCTGGATTCCAACCTTTCCAAGGATCGAAGTCAGACTGGCGAATACCGCGGAACCAATCGCATAGATCAGCCATTTGCCATCCTGTTTTTTTTCTTCGGTTTCCTTCTTCTGAATCATAAGATACGTTCCCACGCCAATCGCAATCATCGCAGCCACCTTGAGTGGAGACAATGCTTCCCGTAACAGGATAAATGCCAGAAGCATCGTAAGAATCGTGCTCGATTTATCAATCGGTGTTACCTTATTCACATCACCAAGCTGCAGTGCCTTAAAATAGCAAAGCCACGAAGCGCCCGTCGACAGACCGGAGAAGATCAGGAAAAGTAACGTCTTCCCGGATATATCTGCAAGCCCTTTTTGTGCTCCTACAACGAATACCATAATCCATGAAAAAATCAGGACTACAATTGTCCGGAGTGCCGTTGCAACGTTGGAATCAGTGTTTTTAATTCCACATTTTGCCAAGATTGCGGTCAGTCCTGCGAACAGCGCAGAGCCAAATGCAAATGCAACCCACATCGTTATTCCTTCTTTCGTTTTATGCCTTTTGTTCTATCCGGACTGTGCCGAACCAATATGTGAACAGCGCGATGCCAGTCCCAATCAATGCTCCGCCCAGCACATCCGATGGATAATGCACGCCGACATACAACCGGGATAAGCCCATCAGACAGGCAAAGACTAAAATCGGAATTCCAAGCTTCTTCGGCAGTTCCCGGAACATCACAACCGCCGCTGCAAAGGCACTTCCGGTATGTCCGGATGGGAATGAATAATCCTTCTGCGCACCGACCAGACTGGTGAGTCCTTCGATCACGTCGTATGGTCTTGTCCGCGCGACTACATTCTTTAAGATCACATTGTCGATCAATGCTGAGAAGAGAAGAGAAACTAACGCCAGCACGCCAACGCGCCTCGTCTTCCTCGGAATCAGCAATCCCACAGAGAGGACAATCCAGATCACACCCGCATTTCCAAGTGTCGTAATAAACCTGAATATTGGTGTCAACACATCATTCCGTATATTATTTTGAATCCATAATAAAATATCTGCTTCCATCGCGACCAAAAATATCTCCAATTATGATAGCTGTCATTGGTATTTGGACATAACTATACTATGTAATTACGTTTACATCAAGTTAAGAGAGTAACTTTTTATTTTTCCAGAATTTTACCCTTTTTTCTCGTCCGTTATCTCTCCAACCCTGTATTTCTTAATTCTCTTCAAAAGCACATAGCCGACCAGACACGAAAGAAACTCTGTAATCGGAAATGCCCACCAGATGAGTGACACGCCCATCTGCCCGTTACGAACGAAGATGGAGAATACACCCGCGAGCGGAAGGATGATTACAAGCTGCCGAAGCATCGAAATCACGAGCGACTCGATACCACCGTTTAACGCCTGATAGATTCCCTGATACGCGACGTTGATGCCTGCAAAAAGGAAGCTGATCGAGATAATCCGCATCGCATCTATAAAATATTCTCTCGACTGCCCTGCATTGAATAATCCGGCAAATGATTCCGGGAAAAGCTCCGTAATCAAATTTCCGACAGCCATCAAAACAATTGTATACATCAGGTCATATCTGATTCCATCGTTGATCCGCTTCTTGCTCCCCCTTCCATAGACAAACGCAATGATCGGTGTAATTGCATCACGCAGTCCAAACGCTAAGAAAAGCACAAACTGCTGTACTTTATAGAAAAGTCCTTGTTCAAATTCCTTGTTGAATTTCTTATGGAAGATGAATAATAGCACTACCGATGCAATCTGTCCGATCACCGTTGCATAAGGAATTTTCCCAATAAACATCCTTTACATCATACACAGATACACAAAATACGCCACATAACAAAGCAACATGAAGATGCCGCATGGACGCCGCAGCTCCTTATGCTTATATGTTCCAATCCACAAGATCGCGCCAACCACAACCGCAATGATCGTATCTATGATGAATTTACTCTCAAATGGCACTGTACAGATGAGTGCAGCTGTACCGACTACGAACAGGATATTGAAAATATTGCTGCCCACGATATTTCCGATTGCGATTCCCGCATTTCCTTTCCGTGCTGCTGTGACAGATGTCACAAGCTCCGGAAGTGAGGTACCGAGTGCTACAATCGTAAGTCCGATAAACCGCTCGCTCATACCGAAATACCGCGCGATTGCAGATGCTCCGCTGACCGCGAAATCGCTTCCTTTTACAACGAGCACACCACCGATCACCATGAAAAGAACACATTTCCATACCGGGTAATCCTTTGTTTCGCCTTCTTCCTCATTGGTTCCTTTCTTCGCCATCACAAACAGATAGCCAAGATATAACAGGAACAAAACCCAGAAAATAATACCTTCTACGAATGTCACTTCCCCACCGGTTATTCCAAATACCAGCAGTATGATCGTAACTACCATCATAAATGGTATCTCATAGCGAAACGTTGACGTCTGGATCGCTACATTCGTGATCACCGCTGTCACACCAAGAATGATCAGAATGTTGAGGATATTACTTCCCACGATATTTCCGATCGTGATTCCCGCATTCTTCTGCAGCGCCGCCGTGATACTGACCGCCGCCTCCGGCATACTTGTTCCCATCGCTACAATCGTCAGACCGATGATGAGCTGCGGAATCCCGAGCTTCTTCGCGATACTCGCCGCCCCCTCCACAAACCAGTCTGCCCCCTTCACGAGAAACAAAAAACCTACCAACAAAATAACAACCTTCAAGAACATCCTTTCTACCTCTCTTTCTTTGTTTTATTTTGCAGTAGGTATAAAAAAAGAGACTCCTACTGCGTAAACAGTAAAAGTCTCGCTATTTCATCACTTTCCGAGTTATATGTTTCAATAACTGTCTTGACGAAGAAGTGAACCGCGACCGGCAAGCTACTCCCTTTTTATATGTGTATTCTAACAGATTGATTTTTATGAATCAAGTACCAAAATAGATTTTTTATCCTAATTATTGGTGGTAAATTTCATCTGAATAAAACATTTCTTACAACCGGTTTCCATCTTATTTTATTTATCTCAAATCCCATTGATATACATATATACGATCGCCGGCAGCGTCACGACAAGCAGTACAACACCAAGTATCAAAATCAAGTTATTTCCTTTTCTGTTATTCTCATCGAGATATTCATCCGGATTCGTCGGATTTATCCGGATGTTATAATATGCTCCGATCTCAAAATGATTCAGATTGGTGTACATGCCTTTTCTAAGAAGCTTCTCTTCTCCGTTATAGGAGATACTATAAACCGGCATCGTTACATGCTTTCTTCTATGTGTGCCTGCGGCAGACGCACTTTCAATATCGACGCATTTTGCCTGAACCTCCTGCGTACATACCTGCTTCAGGTACCGGATTTTCCCAAGCGTACCTGCTATCATCATTATCCCGGCAAGCGGGAATATCCAGATCAATATGTATGGTGCATATTGATCCAGCATCGACAAAGCAATCTCTCCTTTTGTCAAGATATAAATTCCACATACAAGCAATGCAATCCCGGCAAGCGGAAATACCAATACAATAAATGGATATGGTTTGGCTTTTCTGTTGCAGATTACAGCGATCAAGCCGATCACAAGAAAAAACTGTCCAAGCAACACAAGAAGAATTCCCGTATGATTCTCCAGCTTGGAACAAAACAGCATCGCTGCAATCGATCCCAGTCCCCAGATCAGGCAAAGCATTCCAATTATAATTCCCTTAGGATTGTTGTTCTGATTATCACTCATATTTTTCCTGTACCTCTAACACTTCTGCGGTAATTGCATCCACATCATATTCTGGTGCATGCTTGTTTACGATATCATAAATCAACTGGATATCTTCGACCGATTCTTCAAGTTCATCCGCAATCTGTTCAAGTGTTTTGTTCTTCTGCACCTTTTTTACAACGGAAGCAACTAAATGATGAACTGCACCTTCTGCACGTCCTTCTGCAATTCCAGATGCACGTCCTTCCGCAATTCCAGATGAATATCCCTCTGCACGTCCTTCTTCCACACCATCGTTAAACCATTCCCGCTTTGCATTCTCCATCTGCTTTTCGTATGTCAGATCAAACATCATAATTTTCTGCACATCCTCTCCGCGTTCCAGCAAAAATTTCTTCAGGATATCCTCTGCAATGCAACGATTCACCGCATCTCTGATTGCAGTCTCATAATCCTTCCCACCCTTTTCTGCCTTTGCAAGATTCTCATTTACATATCCGACAAATATCATATACTCCCGCAGCGTCTGACTCCGCTTCTTCAAATCCTCATTATTTCCCGGATTGATGTTGTACACGGTACACATCAGCTCTAACTGCGGCTCATCCGACTGGTTTTCATATGCATCGGACAATTTCAGCACTTCTCGCTCTGGTCTGTTCTTGTCTCCATTGTAGAACACTGCGAATTTCGGTGTCGGTATCTTCACCAGCTTGTGACTAAGTAAATATCTGTTTTCTATCAGTTTCTTGATGATCGTCACAAAATAAATCAGTTCCCGAAGTGGCATGTTCGGGTTGTACGTTGACTGATGTTCGTAGATATTCAGAACCGAATCCATGCTTACCACAAACGATGCATCGTTGTGCACCGTAAGCGATACACCACTTTCCAGCGTATGAATCTCGATAATCTCCGGATTGGTGTATGCCGTCCCCGCCATCGCATTGTAAACATCCAACGCTCTCGCCCTGTCCTCCAACAACATACTAAACACATCACTTTTGTACTCTCTGTTTGCCATATTTCGTCCTCCTTTGGCTTTCGCAGGAGAAATCCATCTGCAAACATAGACTTAAACTACCTTCCTTGAATACCCCTGCATCTTAAATTAAATGAATTGAATTTAAAAGCATGAATGTTCAAGAATCAATAATTTGACTATTCGTAGAAAGCAACTGTCTTGCAGCTACTATATGAAACTTATGCTTTGATCGTAGGCTAACATAATTAAACTATGCCGTCAAGCATTTTTCTTATATTCATATATGTATTTTATTTCTTTTAACGTTAGTTTCTGGAATCACTTCATTATTCCACCGTGAAAATAGCATTCATATATCTTAACATCCTCACAGTAAATTTCTTCATAACCTTGAAACCAGGAAAAATCTCCGACTACATTACACTTATAGGTATATTGTCCCGATTGATAATACTCTGGTCCTCTAAATGGCATTTTTTTATCGGCTTTGCGAAGAGCTTCCTTTAAAAAATTACCACTGAAATTCTGATTCAAAACGCGTCCTATGTAATTCATTGCATACTGTGATTTACCTTCATACCATATAGCTTCCTCACCAGCAAACTGTTCCCCACCAACGTATGTATCATGATATGTATAAGAACCATTGCTATATGAAAAATCATGAGAATCCAATCGCGTTGAATCCGTCTCATTCATATAAGCAGCATATGTATTAACATTTGCTTCTAAGCGAAATTCAATAAGTCGATCAACGTCTGTTCCACTATGATCGAAACAGCCAACAGTACATTCTTGGTCTTTCACTAAATAATCGACTGTAACATTGAACAACTTACTGATTTGAATAAGGTTACTAATATCAGGATATACCTGCCCAGACTCCCACTTCGCTACAGCCTGTCTGGATACATCCAGTTTTCCTGCCAGTTCCTCTTGGGTCAAACCTTTATTCTTACGAATTAATTGTAGTTTTTGTGAAAAAATCATTTCATATCACCTCCACAATCATCGTACTATACTTTAATCATTTATTACATAAACCGATAATTGCTATTTTGCTACTAATATTATACATATCCTTCCTATCGCTCCTGAAAAAACTCGATTTCTTCTCCAAGCGGTCCTCTGCCGAATGCAATCCTTGCCTTGTATTCGGGATCGGATGGAATCACAATCTCCTTTGGTTCCACAAACACCTCATACCCTGCTGCCTTCAGCTTTTCCACGCAGGCATCTACATCCTCGGTTGCAAGGGCAAAATGCCGGATAATCCCTGTCTCCGCTTTTTCTCCGCCTTTTGCGAATACTTCCAATACCGCATTTCCAAACTGGAACATGATTCCTTCGCTCCATGTTCTGGCAATCTCTAATTCTAAAATCTCGTGATAAAAATGTACGACTTCCTTATATTCCTCTTCGTTAGCACATTTCAGACATACATGATGAATCCCTTTAATTAAGCTCATTTTGACTCCTTTCCACACTTTCCCGCCCTTTTCTCATGAAAAACCATTTATTATTTTTTATTCTATCAAAAAATTATGAACCTGCAAGAACATATTTGATAATAACATGACATTCCTGCGATTCCGAATATTGCCAGATCATCTCCAACTATTGTATAGTGGACATAGAATTAAGAACGGAGGGCCGCTTATGAATTACGCATTTACAAATGGAAAGATACTGGATGGAACCAAAAACATGCAGGTGCAGACCGGTCTTTGCATCCTCGTACAGGATGGCACGATCACCGATATCGTACCGGATACAGCCGACCTAGCCGGCTACAAAACCATAGATTTACAAGGACGTTATATCATGCCCGGACTCATCAACATGCATGTGCATCTTGCTGGAAATGGAAAGCCGCAGAAAAAGCAACGCGACAATGAAAAGCTCGTAAAAAAGATAATGCGTTCTTCCCTGACACGTGCCGTCGCTTACAAGATGGTTTCCGACTTTGCAAAGGATGAACTGCTAAGTGGTGTCACGACAATCCGGACAGTCGGCGGACTCGGAAGCTTCGACACCCGCCTGCGGGATGAAATCGCTGCCGGAACAAAGGTCGGTCCGCGTATCCTCGCTGCCAACGAGGGCATCTCGGTTCCGGGTGGACACATGGCAGGTTCGGTTGCAATCGCCGCTGCCTCCATCCCGGAAGCACTTGCGCATCTCGAACAGTCAAAGAAGGAAAAGGTTGACTTAGTGAAGCTCATGATTACCGGCGGTGTGTTAGATGCCAAAGAAAAGGGTGTCCCGGGCGAGCTGAAGATGTCGCCGGATATGGTGCGTGCCGTCTGCGACAAAGCACATGCCGACGGCTATATTGTTTCCGCCCATGTGGAATCTCCGGAGGGTGTCCGCGTGGCTCTGGAAAATGGTGTCGACTCGATCGAGCACGGTGCGAAGATGGATGATGCTATGATCGAATTATTCAAGGAACGCGGTGCATTTCTCTGCACGACAATCTCACCGGCTCTGCCATATGCGCTCTTTGACCGCTCTATCACAAATGCGACCGAAGTCGAGCAATTTAACGGCAATGTCGTATTCGAAGGAATCGTGGATTGCTCCAAGAAGGCACTGGCAAACGATATCCCGGTTGTACTTGGCAATGATGTCGGCTGCCCATGGATCACGCAGTACGATTTCTGGCGTGAGCTTTATTACTTCCACAAATACGTGGGTGTCTCGAATGCATTTGCACTCTACACGGCGACCGGGCGAAGCGCCGAGCTTGCCGGAATCAGCGATATCACGGGTTCGATTGAAAAGGGGAAAGCAGCCGATCTGATTGTCACTTCGAAGAATCCTTTAGATGATCTGCGTGCGCTCCGCAACGTAGATATGGTGGTTGCCAGAGGCACGATCATCGACCATCCGAAGGTTAAAAAGAAAAAACAGGTGGAAACAGAACTGGATAAATTCCTGTAACCAAAACAAAAACCGGGAGCATATCAATATCAAAAAACTCCCAGTTTTTTATATACAAACTTCTAATATCCAAGTGTGTCATTAACCATAATCACATGGATTCTTCCCTCATGACGCGAGAACCTTGTAATCAGGAACTGGCAACAGAGTGTATCCGGAGATTTACAATCGGAACATCTGCCTGTGACCTTGCACGGTGTCTTCACATCAAACCGCTGGGCGTTCACCGGAGCTGCCACATTTCTGGCACGCTTCATCGCCGCATCAAGATCGGAACAGACCTTGTTCATTCCCACGATGAATAACACCCGCTTCGGTCCCTGTGCAATACAGGATACACGGTTGGAATTTCCATCGATATTTACAATGATGCCATCGTTCGTCATCGCATTGGCACTCGATAAGAATACATCTGCATCATATGCTGCCAGCAATCCCTCACGCGGCGTCATCTGCGAACGATCTATGTAATTATAATTTCCTGCCTGCAACGCATCCACCAGACCAATCTCATGTGCACTCTGACAACCACCCATCGCAACGGAGCTGCCCTCGCCGATTACTTCCAGTGCCAGCTTCAAAGCTTCTCCCTTATCTGCTGCATAGTAACCGGTCATGTTCCGGGACTCCAGTCCTTTGATAACGGTCTGTGCCAGAATCTCATTTCTTTTTTTCATATTCTCGTTCATGCTATTTCCTCCATTCTCTATGCGTGTCTTTTATTTTAGCACAATTTTACACATATAGAATCATGCATACCACCAGATTTTTCTTGCAAATGCATATAAGACATATACAAAATCGATTATAATATATGGCTGCTTTCCGGAATTGTCAACCGCATATTGTTCTATATCCATTTTTCATTTATAATGATTTCGCTATGTTAGACAGTCAGCCGATATTGGCTTTAAATACAGAAACGGAGAATTAAAATCACACATGTTAACGCCGGATTATTATGATAAATTTACCTGTATTGCGGACAAATGTCCGATCACCTGTTGTAAAGAGTGGAAAATCGCAGTCGATGCAGACACGAACCGCCGCTGGAAGAAGCTTCTTCCGCCGGATACCGTACCGGAGTGCCGCAAGAATTTAAGTGCCTACACGGCGAAGAAAGACGGGCAGCGCGTAATCGGCTTAGACGCGATGCATCGCTGTCCTTTCTTAGATGACGCCAAGCTGTGCCGCTTGGTGTCTGCCTACGGAGATTCTGTGCTCTCAGAAACGTGTGCAACCTTCCCGCGGGAATATCATACCTTCCACGACCACAAGGAAGGGATGCTCATGCCATGCTGTCCGGCAGTGATTGATTTGTGGAGAGATACGCTGCTGGATTTCCCACAGGTGTCTGATCCGGACGCACTCTTTTTGATCCGTGCTTCGATCATGGATCTGATTCAGGATACGAATATTTCTATCGAAGAGGCTTTGTTAGAAAGTTTTTATATACTATCTGAACTGGCAAAAAACGCACCGATTACCATAGCAAAGGTAACTGAATATTTCTCCCCTGCTTCACTTGCAGAGCTTCGTGCAGCTATCCGCGATGTAGAACTTCCGGCTGCGGACACATGGATGGAATGCAATGAGCTGT
Source organism: Eubacterium sp. MSJ-33 (assembly GCF_022174665.1). NCBI lineage: Bacteria > Bacillati > Bacillota > Clostridia > Eubacteriales > Eubacteriaceae > Eubacterium > Eubacterium sp. MSJ-33. Next base: position 2,825,462 of record NZ_CP076562.1, on the reverse strand, counting down.
TACAGGATTTATCTGTAAATTATATCGTAGAAGGCTTGTACGCGCCGTACTTAAATCCGCTTATTACGCTCGCAGAACAATTTACTGTACCAGACGATGTAATACTCGCTGCCTTTCAACGACAGTTACATACCTACGATATCCTGTTTCGGAACTATGTTGCAAACGAAATATTCTCCGACCTGCTTATGCCGGAGGATACGATTGACGATATGTTGTTACATCTCGAATGGATTGCCATGGAATATGCATCCATCCGGCAGAGCCTTTTTCTTCTTTACTCTGCCGAAGGAGCAAATCATCTTTCTTATGAAACCGTCCGTGACTACATCGTGATCCTGTCACGCATGACCGGTTATGAAGATGCGGATATCCGCGAATATCTGGAAAATAGTTTTGCATCCCCGATCTGGGACTGGGGATATTTTGCGCTGGTGGTTGGGAAATAATTACTTTTTCTCATCCAACAGCACAACGCCCTGTGCCGGGTTCTCCTTAATGGCCCCAACAACCGGATGTGGCACATACATCTCTTCCAGGTAAACCACGTCCTCTGCGGAAAGCTTCACATCGAGCGCACCTGCTGCATCATCCAAGTATGCAGTCTTCGTTGCTCCGACGATTGGTGCTGTCACGCCCTTTGCCCACTGCCATGCAAGAGCAATCTGTGACATCTTACAGTTGTGTTTTTCTGAGAGCTCATGCACTCTGGCAACCACCTTCATATCCTGTTCTTCCATCCGGTCATACTTTCCACGTGCAACACGGTCGGTCTGACTCCGCAGAGAATCTGTATTCCACACAGGTCTTGACAGATGCCCGGCAGCAAGCGGACTGTACGGCATCAGCGCAACATTCATCTGCTTACAGATTGGAATCAGCTCGCGCTCATCCTCCCGGTACAGAAGATTGTAATGGTTCTCCATTGTAGCAAACGATGTCAGTCCCCGCTCTTTCGCCGCAAGCTGCATATTATAAAACTGATATCCATACATCGCAGATGCACCAATTGCACGCACCTTTCCAGCCTTTACAAGATCATCCAGCGCTTCCATCGTCTCCTCGATCGGCGTATCAAAATCAAACCGGTGAATGATATACAAATCCAGATAGTCGGTTCCAAGCCGTTTGAGGGAACCGTCGATTTCCCGCTCAATCGCTGCCTTTGACAGTCTACCCTCATTGAAATACACCTTCGATGCGATCACAACCTTATCACGTGCCACATTCTTTTTCAGTGCCTGTCCCAGATATTCTTCACTGGTTCCTGCGGAATAACAGTTTGCAGTATCAAAGAAATTGATACCAAGGTCTAACGCATGCTTGATCACCTTCTCGCTTTCCTGCGCATCCAGTGTCCAGTCATGCATTGTACCTGCTTTTCCGAAGCTCATGCATCCGATGCAAAGCTTCGATACTTCAATATCGGTATTTCCAAGTTTTGCGTACTCCATGTATAACCCCTCCTGCAATCCTAAATGTTTTATTTTAACATACCATATTCCTCATCTGTTACCGGCTCGCACCACTCATTGGATGTCTCCTCACCCGGTACTTCCACTGCCAGATGGCTGAACCAGCTATCCGGTGCAGCGCCATGCCAATGCTTAACCTCTGCCGGAATGTTGATGCAGTCGCCCGGTTTCAGCTCGATGGCTTCTTTGCCTTCCTCCTGATAATATCCACGTCCGGCTACGCATACAAGAATCTGTCCGCCACCGCTCTTTGCATGGTGGATATGCCAGTTGTTCCTGCAGCCCGGCTCAAATGTGACATTGAAGATTCCAACCTGACTGGTAGATACCGGTGCCAGATAGCTCTGACCGATGAAATACTGTGCAAATGCATCGTTTGGCTGTCCAATTGGGAATACCATTTCCTTTGCATGTGCACGCATCGTCGGATCTTCGTAAGGCAGGTCGCCTTCATCCACCTCCCAGACTTCCTTTGCCATGTTCTTATCCTTCCTAAAATTCTTTTACCAGTTCATCGATTTCCTTCTTATTTGCATGATTGAGCAGCTTGCCCTCCACAAACTGTGCACCCTGTGCGGATGGCTGCAATTCCTTTACGGTATTTCCAAATCCGCTTCCGCCGGATGTTGCGAACAGCACGATCTTCTTGCCTGTAAAATCATATTTCTCCAGAAATGTGTTGATAATCGTCGGTGCTACATACCACCAGATTGGGAATCCAAGGAAAATCTCGTCGTACTCTGCAATCTTTGCGTCAGTGTCTGAGATTTCCGGACGGATCTTCTTGTCTGCCATCTCCACGCTGCTTCTTGATTTCTTATCCATCCAGTTTAAGTCTGCCTTTGTGTAGGCTTCCTTCGGGGTGATCTCGTACAGGTCCGCGCCTGCTGCCTCTGCTACCATCTCTGCGACATTTCTTGTAATTCCACTTGCACTAAAATATGCGACTAATTTCTTACTCATTTTTTGTCCTCCTAATTCTATTGGGCGGGCATATAGTGATTATGTACTGCCTATATTTCATTTCAGAAATATCAGATGTATTGTAACTAAGAAGAACTAAATGTTCTGATATACAAATAGATACCGAACGCAACCGCCGCCAATTCGCCATCCGTGGCTCAGTGGCGGCTTGTTTGAACATCGTGTTCAAACATTGCTGGATAATTACAGAACATCAAGTTCTTCTAAGTTCCAAACATATTCATATTTCTGAAATGAAATACAGACACATACACTAATCACTATATGCTCCGCAATACTACTAACACTTACTAAAAAAGGTGTAGTCTCTTTCTTCCTACACCTTGATTATAATTATTGTATTGTATTATGTCTAATACTTACATTGAATGTTTTATTATGCCTGAAAGGCATTGATCTCGTCAATGAATTTGAGAACAGCTTGTGCGTACGGAATGTTTCTGCGCCATGCGATCACAGTACTTGCCGTGATCTCCGGATACAGCTTGTTCTGCATAAGCAAATCGGATCGCCAGTATCTGCCGGCACCCTCAATGGAAATCGGATAACCAAGCCCCTGCATCGCCAGGATTGCTGCATTTGTACCGAGATTGCTTGTAAATGCTATGTTCAGCTTCGCAAAGTCCTTGCCAAACCAATTTGCAAGCTCACTTTGTACGCCTGACCGTTCCGGCAATATCAGCGGCAACGGCAGTAAGTCCTCTTTCGTAATATATGTTTTTTCTGCCAGCGGGTCATCCGGTCGCATGCCTACAACCCAGTGGTCGCTCTCCGGAAAACGGATATAATCCAGTCCTTCCAGATTCACCGGCTCCATGTAGAGTCCGATGTCTACCAGTCCTTTATTCATCATCTCATAGATTGTATCTGCCGTTCCGGTATGCACCCGGATCTGAACCATCGGATATTTCGCCCGGTACCGCTCGCAGATCTGTGCCAGCAGCTCCACTGCTGCGAACTCACCGCATCCAATCGTGATCGTTCCATCGACAACCTGACTTTCCTTGAATTCCTCCCGGATCTTATCTTCGAGATCGATGATTTCAAGGGCACGCCGCTTGAGCAAGATTCCTTCGTCAGTCAGCGTAACATTTCGTCCGCCACGGTTGAACAGCACGGTTCCAAGCTCTTCCTCCAATGCTGCAAGCTGTCTTGACAGCGTTGGCTGTGTGATATGTAATTGTTCCGCCGCTTTCGTGAAGCTCTGTTCCTTCGCCACGGTCAAAAAATAGCGTAATACCCGAAGTTCCATTTATGTTTATTCTCCTTGCTATTCAATGAAATAATATTATTCCATATCATCATCTGCTAACAAATTAACATGCTTGTGTTTTCTAATATAGCACAGCAAACTGCCTATTGTCTAAAACAAATAAATACCTCACCATTACTGATTATTCAAGAATTTCTTTTGTTGTTTGATTTATGAACCGGCAATTCGTCATACATTGCTCGAAAAAGCCCTGCCAGATATTCTTTACTGTCAACATCTTCTACTAAAAGCATCTCTTTTGCTCCTTTATATGGTAATTCATAAGTCACAGTTGCCAAATAAGAAACTGCCGATTTTGTCGGTTTCACAAGTAACCTGTCATCATATATGCCTCCGACAATCCTGCCACGATAATATATAATATATTCTCCCATCATTGCACGATAATTGATTTCTTCTAAATCAGATAACTGCCCTAATATAAATTGTAAATATTCTTTGCTTGAAGCCATGTTTTTGTCCTTTCAAATACCGATGTTGAGAAAATATGCATCTTATCCTGAAATGTACCTACATACACGCTATCACTCAACGGAAACACACTGAATCCAACTGCTGACATTTCATATTAAAAAATCTGCCCCAGCAATTTCTTTTTCTCTTTATATGGAAACTGCTTGTCAAATGCTTCGGCTTGCTGCGCATCCACCAGATACCCTTCCGGTGTTGCATACTCTCCGGTAATACCATCCAGATACCCCGGTATCAGCTCCTTGCACAGAAAGAAGGATGCGTCTTCCCCCTCCGGCAATCCATGATAACGGATACCGTACTCGCTTGCCTGCCGGAAACCACTCTTCCCATAGAAATCAATATTCCCCTCAAAGCACAATGCTCCACAGCCAAGTTCTGCCGCTTTCTCTAATGAATAATCAAGCAAGATTTTTCCATATCCTTTCCGCTTATATTCGTTCCTGATACAGATTGGTCCCATCGTCATAATCGGAATGCTTCTTCCGTCATCTGCTGTGATTGCTGTCCTCACAAATACATTCTGTCCGATAAGTTCTCCATCCTGATACATCACAAAATCAAGCTCCGGTACAAACGCCGGATCATTTCGGAGCTGGTTAAGAACATAATGTTCCAGGCATCCCGGACGATATACATTCCAGAAGCTGTCTCTGACTAGGTTTTCCACTTCGCGATATTCACTTTTTTCTTCCAAACGAATTACTATATGATTCTTCATGATCGGATTCTCCTTCTCAAAATTCCCGCACCATACGATTTAGTGCTGTTTCAAATTCCTCTTTTACTTGTTCCTTATTCTCTGCGCCATCATAAACACTGTAATAGAAATGCATCATTGCATAAAACCGGATTGCTCTCTCTGCGGAATCTGCAATTCCCATGCTGTCAAACAAATCTTTCACATAAGAAGCCGGTCCCGCTGCCAGATACTGCTGATATAATTTCTGCATCTCTTCACTGCGGAACTGCTCGATTGTCAGCATCTTCCGAAATGATGATGCGAAATCATCCTCTGTCCAGTATTCAAACATGGACATACTATATTTCACGAAATCATCCAGAGACACAGTCTCATACTGTTCAGGCATCTCTTCTCTCTCATCCTCCGGCATGTCATACTCCGATGCCTGATCACGATCCTGCTGTTCCATCCGCTTTACAATACAGTCAAAAATATCTCTTTTGCTCTTATAATGGCGGTATAATGCACCTTTCGTCATCGCAAGTTCTCCTGCGATCTGGCTGACCGAGACAGCCTCATAACCATCTCTGGCAAACAGATGCAATGCCACAATTAATATTTCTTCTTTTCTATTATTCATCCCTATATCCTCCACGCAAAACAAACGACCGTTTACATTTTTATTTTAGTAAACGGTCGTTTATTTGTCAAGTATTTAATTCAAATTACTTTTTCTCCATCACACAGATTTTATTTGATATATTCCGTGCAACCGGAATCTTCCCGATCACCTTGTAAATCGGCATCAATACTTTCATCCCCTCAACGAGACTTACATCACGCTTATTCTTAAAATGAGGAATTACCTGTTCCAATGCCGCACCATTTTTCACGCCCCATGCAAACTTCGCCTCACTCTTCTCGATGGATTTTTCCTTGATATGTTTTACTACAAACGGTGACATCGTCTCTACAAGCACGACTGCTTTCGGGAACCGCTTGTCCAGAATATCAAATATCTGCTTGACATCCGCCTCGGACAGATACATCGTCAAGCCCTCAATGATCACCAGCACCGGCTCGCCATGATACTCGATGTCTTCCATATAGCTTGCGTCCATAGCAGATTTTGCAATCTGGAAGATCGGCCCCTGCTCCTCGAAGAAACGACTCCGAACTTCCATCGTCTCCGGCAAATCAATGTTATACCAGCGGTCGTATGTTCCTTCCATCCGATAACAGCGTGTATCCATACCGCATGCGATATTCAGGACAACCGCGTGTGGATAATGAGACAGAAAATCTCCGACCAGCTTATCAAGCACGATCGTCCGCGCGATTACGCCCAAGCTCATCGCCTTGTCGCTTTCCGCCTTGGAGAAATCATAATCCAGACGGGATACGACCTCGATTGCCCGCTCGTCGTAGATATGATGGTTCGGCTTCTTTGACTCCTGCGCTCTCGCATATAATGTCTGCAGCATTGTCTCCGGAACTCCCTGTACCTGTACTTTTGTTTTTTCGTTCATGTGATTGCCTCGCTTCCTTTTATTAGTCTTGCTTCTACCTGATTCTGGTAAACTTTTATTGTTTTTCGACATAACAGTTGTTACTATTTGTTATGTTATAAAAAATGAGCTCCACAGCGGTCAGCCGTGAAGCTCATTTAAGTCCTGTATTAATTTTTCAGTTCCACCGGCGGCATAAATGCCGATCTTCTCGGTCAAATATAAACTATATTCCATATCATAATTTCCCTTCAATATCTCCAGACATCCATCCAATCGAATCTTCGCCAGTATCGAAATGAGTGCCGGATCTGGCGTTTCCAGCATCCTGCTCTTATAGAACAGCTCGATTGCCTGCTCCATCATCGACTCGATCACCGAGCGATACTGCTCATAGCAGCTTCCCTGCACCTTCTCCATCACAAGAATCGCTTCGCGCCGATGTTCGAGCACAAACCGCATCATCTGCACATCCAACTGTGCCCCATTCTCCGGTTCCTGTAATTCCTGCTGCATCAAAGTCTTCTGCAGCAGCTCATACTGTTTCATCAGCGGCTCTAAGATTGCCCGAAGCAATGCTTCCTTATTCTCAAAATGAAAATACATCGCTCCTGTCGTGACGCCCGCACGTCGGCATATCGTCCGAAGGCTCGCTTTCGCGTAACCATTCTCATAGAATTCCTCCAGTGCCGTCTGCTTGATCTTTTCGATTGTCTGTTGTTTTTCATCTACCATAACACTTGTTATGTTAGTCTCTTCTAACTCACTTGTCAAGTCTGTTTTTTGGTTTTCACCGTCTTTTTTCCAATGTTAATTTTCATTGCTTGCATCCGCCATAAACGCTTCGTATAATGATGCTATGCTTACCACATAGGAAAGGACGTAAAACTATGATCAACGAGAATATCAAACATTTCCGAAAAGAAAAAGGGCTCAATCAGGAAGAGCTGGCTGTGAAGCTACATGTTGTCCGCCAGACTGTGTCCAAATGGGAAAACGGTTTATCCGTTCCGGATGCCGATGTGCTGATTCGTCTCGCAAATGTGCTTGACGTATCGGTCAGCCAGCTGCTCGGTATAGAAACAGAACCAAACAATCATCAGGCACTTGCCGATCAATTAGCCGACCTGAATGAACAACTGGCTCTGAAAAATCAGCAGGAAAGAAAGTGTCTTCAAGCAGGCAGAAAAAGAGGTACTATTTTATTTCTTACATTCTTAACCATGCTGGTTGCATTGATTGTAAAAAACGAACTGGTGTCTCTCCTGTTAACCGGTATGTGCATGATCAGCGCAGCCATCATTTTGTATCGTAATCTTGCTCTATTGACAAATGAAACTACAGATGATCTGCGTATTGGCACCCTTCGCGTGACCACACTTATCAATATTGGATTTTTGATAATCGGGATTCTTGTTGCCTGTCTGACAGCACTTGATGTTATAACGTTTTCTGAAAATGGCGAGAAAATATTTGCAATGTCTTTTATAAGCTGTATCATGCTTGCATCCGGTATTCTATGTCCAAGAATTCCATACAACCGGTACACAGGGTTGCGACTGCCATGGACCATACGGGACGAAGAGACATGGAAAATTGCACATAACATTTTGGGGCATATCTCACTTCCCATTGTCCTGCTGTATGTCGCCTGCACGTTGACAGTTTCGGATTTTGGGCTTGTGACATCTGGTGCTATGATACTCTGGATCGGGATTCCGGGTGGTATTTCCGGCGTATACTATCTCAGGAAATACCACGGTCATCTTGGATAAATCAATCCGGATATTTGACCAGATCATATAATTTTCCATATTTTCCTAAATCACGTATGCCATCAAGCTGCATGCCAAGGTGCATGTATTTGTCGCATTTCGACTTCGCATCTGTCTCCAGAAGCACCGGAACTTGCAGCCGGTTGCCTTCTGCGTAGGCAAGCTCCATCACCTTCCGCATGTAACCCTGTCCCTGATATTGTTCCGGCACACAGACCATGCCGACGAATATATAGGGTTTCTTTTCCTTTTTCATCCGATCCTGCAGCGACGTTCCTCCCTTGGAAACTGCCTGTCCCATCCGGATTAATTCTTTCATGCTCATCGAGCGAAACAGTGCTTTTACAAGCTGCATGCCTGCTCTAAGCTTCAATTTCTGTCCCGGCACCTTGTAAGCAATATAACCCTCGCCCCGCTCGCTTGTCGCATAGAGCATACCGCCTTCAAATGCCATCCTCACATACCCAGAAATATACGTTGCGACCGCATCCTTGCTGCGGTAAAATGCGCCCATTCCGACTTCCTCTCCATAATCATAATATCCAAACGCGTGCCCGATCTGCTCTGCCACCTGCGTATCTAACATTGTTACCTTCATGGTTTCTCTCCCCTTCTATTCTACTTCATAGACTACTTTTATTTGTGCCCGTCTGGTGGTTGTAATTTTGTTGTATTATAGGTTTGTTTTATGAGTTAGTTTTATCTAACTTATTTTATCACAGCATTGTAGAAAAGGGAATACTTATTGCGCAAAAAGGAGCCCGCATCCTATGATGAAGACTCCTCTTATGGTTTACTTATTTATTTTTTTCTGCTCTACTTACATCAGCTTACGGAACATCTCCTCAAACTGCTCTAAACTTGCCGGTCTAGGGTTGCCCGGTGCACATGCATCCGCTGCAGCAGATTCACACAGGAACGGAAGATCTTCTTCCTTCAGCTTCTCCAGTTTTGTCGGAATTCCAACATCGATAGACAACTGCTGAACCGCATCGATTGCAGCCTGTCTGTAGGTTGCCTGATCCATGCCTGTCGTATCAATTCCAAATGCTTCTGCTATGGATTTGTACTTTTCTCCTGTATATTCTTTGTTGAACTCCATTACGATTGGAAGCATCATCGCACAGGCTACACCATGTGGTGTGTCATATACCGCACCAAGTGTATGTGCCATGGAATGTGCGATTCCAAGTCCTACATTCGAATATGCCATCGCTGTTACATACTGTGCAAGCGCCATGCCCTCACGTCCGTCTGGATCGTTCTCTACGGCTTTTCTCAGGTTCGCTGCAATCAGTTTGATTGCCTCTAAATCCAGACAATCTGACAACTCCCATGCACCTGCGGTTGTATAACCTTCAATCGCATGTGTAAGTGCATCCATTCCGGTTGATGCAGTCAGCCCCTTCGGCATCGATGCCATCATATCCGGGTCAACCACTGCCACATCCGGGATATCGTTTGGATCGACACATACAAACTTACGCTTCTTCTCCACATCCGTAATTACGTAATTGATCGTTGACTCTGCACCCGTACCACCGGTTGTAGGTACCGCAATCGTAAATACCGTCCGCTTCTTCGTCGGTGCAACGCCCTCCAGAGAACGAACATCCGCGAATTCCGGATTGTTGATAATAATACCGATTGCTTTTCCTGTATCCATGGATGAACCACCGCCAATGGTGATCATAAAATCAGCTTCCGAAGCCTTATACGCATCGACACCATGCAATACATTCTCAATCGTCGGGTTCGGCTTGATATCAGAATATAACTCATATTCTATGCCATTTTCCTTCAGCAGATCGGTCACCTTCGCCGTCACGCCAAACTTCACCAGATCCGGATCAGACGCTACAAACGCCTTCTTAAATCCCTTTGACTTCACAATACCCGGAATCTCATTAATCGCGCCGTGTCCATGATAAGAAATTCCATTCAATACAAAACGATTCACTGCCATAATTCATTCTCCTTTCAATCACACAATTCCTGCTCGTATACAAAATTCATATATTATGTGAAATTTGTACAACAAATTGCTTAATTACATGAATAATTGTAACATATTTAACAAATTATAGCAAACCTAAGAATATTGGATATCCCACAGGAAACCCTACAAAATCCTATATATATTCGAGTATTAACAAGCAGATATACATGTGTTTCCCTTTCTAAAGGTTATGAGTGGATCGCTATGTATGGCAACCCACCTTTTTTAAGAATCTTCGAGAAAATATAAGTGGAATGTGGGAATTGCGCATGGTACAATGGGAAATGAAAAATTTGAAGTTGACGGAGGAAAATGCATGAGTGATTTATATGTTTCAGATTTAGATGGGACATTATTGAGAAGTAACGAAGTAACCTCTAACTACACAAATCAAGTAATCAATTCATTGGTTGAAGAAGGGATGATTTTTTCCTATGCTACAGCTCGTTCTTTAGTTACAGCTAAAAAAGTGACCAAAGGAATAAATGCAAAAATTCCGTTAATTGTATACAATGGAGCCTTTGTGATTGATAATATTACAGAAAAAATATTAATTGCTAATTATTTTGATGATTCAGTACATTCAGTGCTAGAAGATTTGTTTAGCAATAACGTGTATCCCATTGTTTACGCATACATTAATGGGGTGGAAAAATATTCGTTTGTGCGAAAAATGTGTACAGAGGGTATGAATATGTTTCTCGAAAGTCGTAAAGGCGATGTTTGAACAAATGAGGTGAATTCATTGCCTGAGTTGAAAGAGGGTAATATTTTTTATATTACCTGTATTGATTCGCCGAAAAAACTTATGCCTTTGTATGATAAATATAAGAATAAATATCATTGTGTATATCAGACGGATATTTATACAAATGAACAGTGGTTAGAAATTATGCCGTTAGAGGCTTCAAAATCAAATGCTATAAGGCAATTACAAAGCATGTTGAATTGTGAAAAGCTAATTGTGTTTGGTGATGGAAAAAATGATATAGACATGTTTCAAATGGCTGATAAAAGTTATGCTGTTGCAAATGCACACAATGATTTAAAGCAATATGCCACAGAGGTGATTTTGTCGAATGACAAAGATGGTGTTGCTAGATGGCTTGAAGCAAACTATAAGCAATAGAAGCGGGTAAAAATTTCAGTTTAGCAGAGAGATTGATAACATATGATTATTGGGAATTTCACGAAATGTAAAAGACTTTTGACACGCTGAAAATCTTGATGTCAAAGCTCTTTGATAGCGAAAATATAACTTTTTGATTAGTATGAGTATGCTAGGAGGTGAAGAAATGGAACTCGGAAAACAAATTAAAAAACATCGTCAGGAAGTACAATTATCTCAAGAGGAGTTAGCCGAACGAGTTTATGTTTCCAGGCAAACAATATCAAATTGGGAAAATGATAAAAGCTATCCAGATGTGAACAGTTTGGTATTACTGAGTGAAACCTTTCAAATTTCTCTTGACAATTTAATCAAAGGAGATATTGAAGTTATGAAAGATGTAATTCAAAAAGAAGAAATTGAAAAAATGAACCGCTATGGGAAAATCTACACTATAATGTTGATCGCCACTGCTGTTTCAGCGGTTCCGTTATTCATGTTACTTGGTGTTTGGGCACTCATTCCTTGGGGTATTATCTGGGGAATCTCAATGTATTTCGCTATTATGCTTGAAAAAATAAAAAAAGACAATGATGTTCAAACGTATAAAGAAATTGTTGCATTTTCTGAGGGGCAACTATTGGATGATATACAAAAACAGAGAGAAATAGGTAAACGTCCATATCAGAAGATTCTTTTAGTTATAGGTAGTGGACTGATAACATTTACTGTTTGTGTATTAATCGGGCTTCTGATGCATGTCTTTTTGAACTAATAGTGTTTGACTGCTTGTTTTCAGTTTGAGCCTTTGTATATCACACTCCCACGAGCAGGTTTTATCCACCCGTGGGAGTACTTTTTTAGCTTAGTGATTTATCTTACAGCAGCCATGATACAAAACATCCTATGGCATCTTTATTACCTGACCCAACATCTCAATATCTGTTTATTATCTGCTTGATTTCCTCCAGGGAATCCGCAAAATAGATACCCTGCTGCCGCTCTGGTGTCGAGAGTCCCATCTCGATCATATGCGCAAGCAGTGCTTTCAAGCTGTCATAATATCCATTCAGATTATACAAGATGCATGGCGCGTCCAACTGCTTCAGCGACACCTTCGACATCACTTCCGAAATCTCTTCAAGCGTTCCTGTGCCGCCCGGAAATGCGATAAATGCATCCCCCAGTTCGATCATCTTCGTTTTCCGCTCCGTCATATCCTTTGTGACTATAAGTTCCGTCAAGTTGTCATATTGCAGTTCCGCATCCATGAAAAATTTCGGTTCCACGCCTGTCACCGTGCCGCCAGCCTGTAGGACGCTCTCTGCAATTTCCCCCATCAATCCGGATTTTGATCCGCCATATACCAGCGCATTTCCGCTCGCACCAATCCACGTTCCAAGCTCCCGCACTGCCTGCTTCAGGCTCGCATCCTTTCCTTCAAAGGCTCCTAAATATACTGTGATGTTCATGTTTTTCCTCGCTTTTGTGTTAGATTCTGAATTATTTTCTTTTTACCGGAATCCAGATAGCACTGTGGTAATCAGCATCTGTGTTTTCTCCATTTACACAGTCATACCATTCCACATTCGCATTTCCGCTTATCTCATAATCAGCGTTACCCGGTAACCATTCCTTAAATATTCTGGTATTTAGTGATTGAAGTGCCTCCGGGATTGCTCCTACGCAGTCAAACACCGCCCATTCCCCCTGTTCAAACTCATATAGCATCATTCCTTCCGGAACTTCTCCACCGGCATATTTACCTGCAACCAGATATGTAAATTTTCCCTTATCAGCTGCTTTTCCGTCATCAATACAAATGCCATATTCTCCTATACAATTTTCCACGAATGCTTTTTCATATGGATTTGCAGGTGGATTACCTGCATATACATTAGCCGCATATTTTTCACAGATTTCATCCCAATATTTCGGAATTTCCTCATATGCCGTATCAAAGGAAAACTCTTTCGCAAAGCCTATCACCTTAAATCCAAACATTTTTGTAATCTTGTAGTCCATTTTATCTCCTCCTTGAACTGTAATTTTTACACTCAACGGAAGAAAGGTTCTTATATCGCCGCCCTGTTTTACCTGCACAGGGGAAATCCCATGAAATCTGGTAAACGCTTTCGTAAAGCTGTCCGGTGTGTCATATCCATAATCAAATGCCACGTCTATTACTTTCCTATTCGCCTTTTTCAGCTCAAGCGCCGCCATGTATAGCTTACGATTACGAATATACTCTGATATAGAATATCCGGTCATAATCAAAAAACCTCTTTGAAAATGCAGAGGGGATACATACACTTGCTCTGCCACATCCTGCGCACTGATGTTATCATTCAAATGTTCCTCTATATAATCAATAGATTTTCTGATTGCAGTCAGCCATTCCATGCATTCACTTCCTTTCTTCTGTATGGTTAAATGATACGCCTCTTAAAGGAATATTTCTTGCCATTTAGAATTCAATTTTGTCCGTCTGCTAAAACTAAATTTCTCACATCTTTATAAGTAACAGAAAATTAAAGTTCTCGCTCTCTATTTTATCACGCATACATATAAAATTACATTCATATTTTATGTATTATAGGCGGATTGCACATAACTTGTAATTTGCACATAAATCACCATAATTCCATCCAGTTCCAACAGCTATTTCCATAAATTCTTATATGTTGTTACCAGATTCCCATTTGTTATCAGATTTTTAACCTGGGCTTTTTCAACCACATTTTCGTCCGAAAACCCACCACATGGGCGTAGCATCCAGATTTCTCCTCCTTACGCCCATATCTGGCTCATGAATTCATTTTCAACATGCAAAAATGGACGCAATCCTCTTCATTTAGTAGATTACGCCCATCTTGTGGGTTTTTACGATTCAATTTCAGGATTCACACCCAAATCAATAATTTCTTCCAAATGTATCAACCATCCCGGAAACTATCAATATTTCTCCAAATGTATCAGCCATCCCGGAAACTATCAATATTTCTCCAAATGTATCAGCCATCCCGGAGACTATCAATATTTTCTTCCAAATACATCAACAATCCCTTCTACGAAATCGCATCCTTCATGCTCTTTACATACTCAAACACCGGCTGTGCGGCTTCGCGTCCATATTTCGCGATGATCTTCACGATCGCACTTCCAACGATTACGCCGTCCGCGGATGCCGCCATCTTCTTTGCCTGCTCCGGCGTTGAGATTCCGAATCCAATTGCACAAGGAATGTCCCTCGCTTTCTTCACAAGCGCTACCATCTCGCCGACATTGGTTGTAATCTCGGTCCTTGTTCCGGTTACACCGAGGGAAGAAACACAGTAGACGAATCCATTTGCTTCCTTCGCAATCATGCTGATCCTCTCGTGTGAAGTCGGTGCGATCAAGGATACGAGATCTAATCCGTACTGCTTGCAGATCGGGTCAAACTCTTCTTTTTCCTCATATGGGATATCCGGCAGGATCAGTCCATCGATGCCGATTTCCTTACAAGTTGAGATAAATCGCTCTGAACCATAAGAGAATACAACATTCGCGTAAGTCATAAATACCATCGGAATCGTGACCTTCTGGCGCAGCTTACGAACCAGATCAAACACCTTGTCTGTCGTCACCTTATCCACGCCGGCCAACGCACGGATATTTGCCTCCTGAATAACCGAGCCTTCTGCCGTCGGGTCTGAAAATGGGATTCCAAGCTCAATCAGGTCTGCTCCTGCGTCAACCATTGCATAAACGATTTTCTCTGTTGTTTCTAAGTCCGGGTATCCACATGTGATAAACGGAATAAACGCTTTTCCATGTTCAAATGCTTTTGCTATATTACTCATGAAGATCCTCCCCTCTGTAACGGGCGATCGCTGCTACATCCTTATCGCCGCGTCCGGAAATATTGATAACCATAATCTGATCCTTGTCCATCTGTGGTGCCAGCTTCATTGCGTAAGCAACCGCATGTGCACTCTCAATGGCTGGGATAATTCCCTCGATTTTCGAAAGATATTCAAATGCATCAACCGCCTCATCGTCCGTGATTGCCACATATTCCGCTCTACCAATGTCATGCAGGTATGCATGCTCCGGTCCGATACCCGGATAGTCAAGACCTGCGGAAATCGAATAAACTGGGGCAATCTGTCCGTATTCATCCTGACAAAAATAAGATTTCATGCCGTGGAAGATTCCAAGACGTCCGGTATTTAAGGTTGCTGCTGTCTCGAATGTATCTATGCCTCGTCCGGCTGCCTCACAACCGATCAGACGCACGCTCTTATCCTCAATAAAATGGTAAAATGCACCAATCGCGTTGGAACCACCTCCGACACAGGCAAGCACGGCATCCGGAAGTCTGCCCTCCTTCTCCATGATCTGCTGCTTGATCTCACGGCTGATTACTGACTGGAAATCACGCACGATCGTTGGAAATGGATATGGTCCCATAACCGAACCAAGCACATAATGCGTATCGTCAATCCGGCTAGTCCACTCACGGAACGTCTCCGAAACTGCATCTTTCAGAGTACCGGTTCCGCTTTCCACCGCATGTACCTTTGCGCCAAGCAGACGCATCCGGTATACATTCAATGCCTGACGGATCGTGTCTTCCTTACCCATGAAGATTTCACACTCCATGCCCATCATGGCTGCAACCGTTGCCGTTGCAACACCATGCTGACCGGCACCGGTCTCTGCAATCACACGTGTCTTACCCATGCGCTTTGCCAGAAGCATCTGCCCGAGTACATTGTTGATCTTGTGGGAACCGGTGTGGTTTAAGTCCTCACGTTTCAGGTAGATCTTAGCTCCACCCAAGTCCTTACTCATACGCTCCGCATAATAAAGTCTGCTCGGTCTGCCTGCGTACTCATTGTACAGCTCGGTCAGCTCCCGGTTGAATTCCGGATCATCCTTGTATTTATTATAGGTTGCTTCCAATTCATTGACGGCGTTCATGATTGTTTCCGGTACATACTGACCGCCATGAATTCCAAATCTTCCTTTCGACATCTCTTGTCCTCCTTGTATATCACTATCTCATCTAACACGTTCTTACTATGTTCACGACTTCCACCATCTTGTCGAAGTCCTTGCTTCCTTCTGTCTCGATTCCGGAGCTTACATCCAGTCCGTAGCTTCCAAGTGCTGCTGCCTCCCGCAGGTTCCCCGCGTGAAGCCCGCCTGCTAAGAAATACGGTTTTCCGAATAACTCTCCTTCTACGGTATCTCCGGCTGCTACCTTGGCCTCCCGCAGCAGTTCCCAGTCAAACGCCTCTCCGGTTCCGCCAAGTACACCCTTCCGGTAGGTATCTAACAGCAGGTAATCAACCGGAAGTGACGCCGCCTGTCGTATCTGTTCGACTGTCTGCACCTTGACCGCCTTTATAACCGGCACATCACATATCTTACGCAGACGTCTGATATAATCCGCATCTTCCTCACCATGCAACTGGATCATGTCGATACATCCATCCTGCACGAGCGATGCGATCACGGGAATATCTTCATTCACAAACACACCGACTGCCGAAATCTCTGCATCCAATGCTTCCCGGAATTGCTTTGCCTGCGCGGGACTGATCTTCCGTCTCGTATTCGCAAATATGAATCCGACCAAATCCGGTTTGACCCGATTTGCATATTCGATATCGCGCGGCTTCATCATGCCGCATAATTTTATCTTCTGCATTTTACTTTCCTTCCAGCCTGTTCATCTTTATCCTGCTTTACACACCAATTCGATTCCATGACATGTGCCTACATTCCCCGCAGTTCATCTAATGCCTGCTTCTTGTTCTCACTGCGCATCAGTGTCTCGCCGATCAGCACCGCATCGGTACCATTTTCCAGAAGCTTCGCAATATCCTCTGCCGTCTTGATTCCGCTCTCGGAGACAAATGCGACTTCCTTCGGCACCATCTTCCGATACCTGGCGGAATTGTTGATATCCACCGTAAATGTCTTCAGATCCCGGTTGTTCACACCGATGATGGATGCCCCTGCGCGAAGTGCCATCTCCACTTCCCGCTCATCATGTGCCTCAACTAACGCAGACATACCAAGTTCCGTTGCAATCGCCTGATACTCTTCTAACTCCGACTGGGAAAGAAGAGAACAGATCAGCAGGATTGCCGATGCGCCAAGCGTCCGTGCCTGATAAATCATATACGGATCAACCGTAAAATCTTTTCGCAACACCGGAATCTTCACATGCTGGGTGATTTCCTTTAAGTACAAGTCCTTTCCCTGAAAATAATACGGTTCCGTCAGGCACGAGATTGCGGATGCGCCCGCCATCTCATATTCCTTTGCAATCTCCAGATACGGAAATTCCTCTGCGATCACACCCTTCGACGGAGACGCCTTCTTCACCTCACAGATAAAAGAGATTCCCGGACTCTTCAGAGCCTGGTAGAATGGAAATAACTTCGGACAGTTTTCCTTCGATAATTCCGCAGCCAGCCGCTCTGCTTCATTCCGCATATCCACAAACGGTATGTTCTTCTTGTCTTCTTCCACACGTGCCCGTGTCTTTTCTGCAATCTCATCTAATATCATACTCAAACTCCCTTATGCCGCATTTGTTTCGGCGATAAACTGTTCCATAGTTGCAAGTGCCTTGCCACTTGTGATCATCTCACGTGCCTCTTTGATACCTTCCTCCATACTCACATTTTTCGCAACATGGATGGCTGCACCCGCGTTGATCAACACGGCATCAAGCTTTGCACCCGTTACCTTTCCTTCGAGGATTTCCTTCACCAGTGCTGCATTTTCTTCCGGTGTACCTCCAACCAAGTCTTCCTTCCTGCATCGTGTGAATCCGAACTGTTCCGGCGTGATCGTGTACTTCGTGACTTTACCATCGGCAAGCTCGCAAACCTCAGTATCCGCACTCATGGAAATCTCATCTAAGCAATCTTTGCCATAGACAACCATTGCATGTTTTAAACCAAGCTCCTTCAGCGCATTCGCAACCGTATCAAGCAGCTGCTCGCTGTACACACCGAGCAGCTGGTATGTATTATAAGCAGGATTTGTCAGAGGGCCCAGGATATTAAACACGGTCGGAACACCGATTGCCTTTCTTACCGGTCCGACATAGCGCATCGCCGGATGATATTTCTGTGCGAACAGGAAGCACAGGTTTGTATCCTTCAGCACCTTCGCATTCTTCTCCGGCTCAAGCATCAGATTGACCCCGAGTGTCTCAAGACAATCGGCGGTTCCGCATTTGCTCGAAGCGGCTCGGTTTCCGTGCTTGGCAACTGCCACACCTGCCGCTGCAGTTACGATTGCTGCAGTAGTCGAAATATTAAATGTATTCGAACGGTCTCCACCGGTTCCGACGATATCGATCACATCCATATCGCCACGGTCAAGCTTCGTTGCGAAGCTGCGCATACCTTCGGCACAGGCGGAAATTTCCTCGGCTGTCTCCCCCTTCATATGCAGAGCTACCAGAAATGCTGCGACCTGTGACTGTTCTGCCTCACCGCTCATGATCTCCTTCATAACCTGAAGGGCTTCCTCTCTTGTCAGATTCTCTTTATTCATTGCTTTGCTGATCGCTTCTTTTATCATCGCTTTGTCCTCCTTAATTCTATACTCTCAGTAATGATTTACCAATTGCTCGATTCAGCACGCAGCGGTACTAAATTCGTGCTCCGCACTCATTAAGTGCCGGCGTGCTTCAACGGTCTGCTGTAGAATCATTAATCATAGCCTTGGCATAATGTAATTCCTTCTAACTTACCTTCAAAAACCGCTCCATAATTTTTCTTCCATCCGGTGTAAGTATTGACTCCGGGTGGAACTGTACGCCATATACCGGGTATTCCCGGTGCTCCACTGCCATGATCTCGCCATCCTCCGTACGCGCGATTACCTTCAGCTCCGCTGGAAGCTTGTTTTCCTCTGCGGCGAGGGAATGATATCTGGCCGCCTGTAATTTGGGCTCCATCCCCTTGAAGATGGCACTGTCGGTGTCGAGATCAACGATAGACATCTTTCCGTGCATCAACTTCTTCGCATATCCGATTTCGCCGCCGAATGTCTCGCAGATTGCCTGATGTCCGAGACACACCCCGAAGATTGGAATCTTCCCTTTGAAGTAATCAATGACTTCCTCACAGATTCCGGCATCCTTTGGTCTGCCCGGTCCCGGTGATACGATGATGTGATCCGGTGCCAGTGCTTCGATCTCCGCGATCGTCATCTCATCATTTCTTATAACCCTAATGTCCGGCCGGATCATCCCGATAAGCTGATATAAGTTGTAAGAAAAACTATCGTAATTATCAATCAGTAATATCATGCTGCCATCTCCTTTCTTAGTCTGTCATTTCCTGTGAGATCTCGATTGCTTTCATCACAGCCTTTGCCTTGTTAATACATTCCTGATATTCGTTCTCCGGTACACTGTCTGCCACGATTCCGGCTCCGCTTCGTACAAATACCTTTCCGTTTTTCTTATATGCAATCCGAATCGCAATACAGGTATCTAAGTTTCCGGTAAAATCAATATAACCGATTGCTCCACCGTAGATGCCACGTTTGTTGTTCTCAAGTTCATTGATAATCTCACAGGCACGAATCTTCGGTGCGCCGGACAAGGTTCCTGCCGGGAGGATCGCATCGACCGCATCTGTCACGGAGCAGTCGTCCCGCAGTTCCCCGCGTACGGTAGAACCGATATGCATCACATGCGAATACCGCTCGATACTCATGTATTTCTCCACTTCCACGCTTCCGAACCTGCTGATCTTGCCGATATCATTTCTTCCGAGATCGACGAGCATGTTATGTTCGGAACGCTCTTTCTCATCTGCTAAAAGTTCCTCTTCATTTCGAAGATCTTCTTCCTTCGTCTTTCCTCTCGGTCTGGTTCCCGCCAATGGGAAGGTATGTAACACGCCATTTTCCAACTTCACCAAGGTCTCCGGAGAAGCACCCGCTACCTCGATGTCGTCGCCGCTGAAATAGAACATATACGGCGATGGGTTAATGGTACGAAGTACCCGGTAAGTATTCAGCAGGCTTCCGGAGAAATCCGCTTCCAGTCGGTTCGATAATACAACCTGGAAGATATCTCCTTCGTAGATGTAATTCTTCGCTTTCTCCACCATGTTGCAGAATGCTTCCTTATCGAACAGCTTCCGGTATTCGGATGTCATCTTTGCCGGCTCTACCTCTGCTTCCTCGCCATGTTTGATCAGCTCAATGATCTCTGATATTTCTTCCACCGCATGGATGTAATTCTCCGTCAGGTTATCCGTCTTCGCATTCGCGATGATGAGCAGCTTCTGCTTCACATTGTCAAATGCGATGACCTTATCAAACAGCATCAGATCTACATCATTAAACCCTTCCTCATCTTCCGCATCCAGATTCAGCTTTGGTTCACTGTATTTGATGTAATCATATGCGAAATACCCAACCAGTCCGCCGGTGAATGTCGGAAATCCTTCGATCTTCGGACTCTTGTAATCTGCCAGGATTTCATTGATACAGGCTTTCGGACGCTGTACCAGTTCCTCGCGGATAACCGTTCCGTTCACATCGGTAACTTTCAGTTTTCCGTTCATGCATGTCACACAAAGCTTTGGCTTATAACCAAGGAATGTATAGCGTCCCCAATTTTCCTGATTCTCCACACTCTCTAACATATAACAATGCTTGCTTGCTTTTTTCAGTATCTTCAGCACCTGCATCGGTGTGCGGATATCGGAATAGATTTCCTTTAACACCGGAACAACCTTGTAATCCTTCTGATACTGCATTGCTTCTTCTAATGTTGGTCTGATCATCTACAAACTCCTTTCTTCGTGACATGGTTCCAATAATTTCATTTATTGACAATAAAAAAGTCCTTGACAAAATATACTTTTGTCAAGGACGGAATTCCCGCGGTGCCACCTTGTTTCATGAGAGTTTCCTCCCATGCTCTTTCAGAATACTATCATATTCCCTGCAACTAACGTATGCGAACGTCATAGAATACTCAGAGCGGATGCTCCTTTGACTATGCCCTCCGTGGTCCATTTGCTACCCTGCGTCCGACCCGGTTCTCAGCTTCCCGGATTCTCTGTACGTGCACGATGTAACGTTATCTCCACATCATTGGTTTCGTGTCACTATTCATTTTTGATAGGCTCATACTACTCTACTTCAGAAAAAATGTCAATAACCTTTTTTCAGTTATTTTTCCTTTGTCAAAACCATGTTAGCTTAATGCACTCAGACGTTCTGCAAGTGCCTGCAATTCTCCGACGATATCACCAACCTCTACAACGATCGAGCTGTTTTCCTCGCTGCTCTCAAGTGTTACGCTCGAATGTGCTGTCACTTCCTCAGTCGCTGCCGAGATTGTCTGGATACTATCCACGATTGCCTCATTCGACTGTGCCAGAGAAGATACCAACCCGGTCAGCTCCTCTGTCAACTGATGGATATCCTGTGTCCGGCTTGCAATCGTCTCGAAGCTGGATGCAGTCTCAGTCGCTGCGATGCTCTGCAATTTATTGTTATCAATCATGTAGCTGACAACATTTACAACCTCTGTCAGTTCCTCTGAAATATTTCCAATCAGTTCAGCGATGTTGACCGTCGCTTCCTGGGTCTGGTCTGCAAGAGCAGAAATCTCAGATGCAACGACTGCAAAGCCCTTACCTGCTTCGCCGACTCTTGCTGCCTCGATACTTGCATTCAAGGAAAGAAGGCTTGTCTGATCGGTGATGTTCCCGATGATATCGACGATTCCCTGCATCTGGCTTGCATACGCTGTCAGCTTGTCAAGCTCCGTTGCCACCTTCTTGCTCGCCTCATCGCTTGTCTCCACCTGAGAGATCAGTTCGTCAATCTTGTTCTTACCCTGTGCAACCTCCTCGCTCGCCTCATCCATGTCGCTCTCGATCGTATCGGATACATGTTCCACACGCTCGATTACCTGCTGGATTTCTTCTGTCTTAAGAAGCTGGGACTGTACCGAATCTGCGGTATCGTTCGTTCCATTTGTTACTTCTTCCATGGATGCCTTTGTCTTTGTAACCGAATCCTCCAGCGTTGTCATCTTCTCAGAAACTGTCAGAATATCTCCGATCATATTCTCAGAGATTTCCAGTATCTGCTCTAACATTGCAGATACAGACTCCTTCTCCTGTGTGATAGCCTTCATCTTCGCTTCATTGTTCGAGATGATAACATTTGTCGCCATCACCATAAACAACGCGAACAGCAATGTAAACCCGATCCGAATCTCAACATTCGGAAGATCCTGAGGCGCTATCATGCCATTTGCTGCCATATAAATCACATGAATCAGGTTAAGGAGGAAGATTCCTCCCGCTGCGCCAAAGCTCAATCGTTTCTGTCCATATACAATGACGAACAAACTAACAAGTGCACCATACACAAACGCAACCGGAGACACGGTTGTAAATATCGTAAAGGTGTAAAATACTGCATATGAATAAATCAAAATCCGTTTCAGATTTTCACTCGCCGGATTCCGCTTATATTCGATCCAGATTGCAGCGAGCGGCAGGATGGAAAGTACTGCGAAGATTGCGAAATACCCGCCTGTCCGGCTGCCCTTGATTACCTCCACAAGATAACATGCCAGCAAAGTAACATTGTAAATCGTATACCCGGTTACCGTGAACCGGTTTGCCCGGCTCGTTCCCTCCAGACTATTCAACGTGTTTTTTACCTCTGCGACCTTTTCCTGCATCTTCTCCTGCATATTATCATGTGCCGCAGTCATTGCTTCTCTTATGTTTTCTTCCATATAGCGCGTTCCTCCTATCGTTTATTTATATCTTATTCTTCCTGCGATTCTATCACATTCGCATATATTCACAAAGCAAAAGCCAATTACTTTGAAAGATTCTTCAACTCTTCAACAAGCTGCATATCTTCCGGTTTCACCTTCATATTCGTACAGAGATTCTTCCCTTCTGCCGTTGTCACACTGATCTCGATAATCGAGCCTTCTCCAATCTGTGTCGAGGCCGCCTTGAAAAATGCCGGAATCTTCGGATGATTCATCGTAAACTGTGATAACAGTCCTTTTGCTTTCATTAAATTCATTGGATTCATGTCTGTCTACTCTCCTTTAGCCCAATCAAATGATGTCCGCACGGCCTTTTCCCAGCCGCGCACACGCACATTCTTCTCTTCTTCTGTAATCTGTGGTTCAAATGTCCGCTCGGTCTGTGCGTTGTTCCGGATCTCATCCATATCCATCCAATAGGAAACAGCCAATCCGGCGAGATATGCCGCTCCGAGTGCTGTCGACTCCACACATACCGGACGTCTGACCGGAACCTGTATGATATCTGCCTGTGTCTGCATCAGATAGTTATTCGCACTTGCACCGCCATCCACATTCAGTGACTGCAGATAAATCCCGGAATCCCGGTTCATCGCCGCAAGCACATCCGCCACCTGATAGGCAATGGAATCAAGCGTTGCACGCACGATATGTTTTTTATTCACACCGCGTGTCAATCCCACGATCGTACCACGCGCATAACTGTCCCAATACGGAGCGCCAAGCCCGGTAAATGCCGGAACAACATAACACCCTGCCGTATCATCCACCTGTGTGGCAAGTTCCTCACTCTGTGCCGCATCCCGGATAAATTCCATCTCGTCTCGCAGCCACTGTATCGCTGCGCCTGCAACGAAGATCGAACCTTCGAGTGCATAATTGATCTTTCCTTCTCTTCCCCAGCCGATCGTCGTAACAAG
Organism: Eubacterium sp. MSJ-33; assembly: GCF_022174665.1. Taxonomy (NCBI): domain Bacteria; kingdom Bacillati; phylum Bacillota; class Clostridia; order Eubacteriales; family Eubacteriaceae; genus Eubacterium; species Eubacterium sp. MSJ-33. Next base: position 2,801,419 of record NZ_CP076562.1, on the reverse strand, counting down.
TCCGTGCTTAGAAAGAATCGGCGTCTCACCGGTATTCATCAGAAGGAAACATCCGGTTCCATATGTATTCTTCGCATCGCCTGCCTGAAAACAATTCTGTCCAAACAGTGCTGCCTGCTGATCGCCTGCGGCACCCGCAATCGGGATTTCCCCGCCTAACAGATTCGTACATGTATATCCATAGATTTCACTGTTCGAGCGCACCTTGGGCAGCATGCATTCCGGAATATCAAGCAGCTTTAAGATATCTGCATCCCACTGAAGTGTATGGATATTGAACATCATCGTACGCGATGCATTAGAATAATCCGTCACATGTACCGCACCTCCGGTCAGCTTCCAAATGAGCCATGTCTCAACGGTTCCAAATAACAATTCCCCGGCTTCTGCCCGTTTTCTTGCCTGTGGCACATGATCTAACACCCATTTTACTTTTGTTGCAGAGAAATACGGATCTACGATCAAACCTGTTTTTTGCCGGATCACATTCTTAATCGGAATCACATTTCCTTCTATATCCGTCATCGTCTGACCAAGCAATTTCTCACAATATTCTGCGGTTCTCCGGCACTGCCAGACGATAGCATTGCAAACCGGTTGTCCGGTATTCTTATCCCAGATAATCGTTGTCTCGCGCTGGTTTGTAATTCCGATTGCAGCGATATCCTCTGCCGTCACATTGATCTTGGACATTGCTTCCACTGCCACTCCAAGCTGTGTCGACCAGATCTCGTTTGCGTCATGCTCTACCCAGCCAGGTCTCGGGAATATCTGCGTAAATTCTTTCTGCGCCATACTCACAATCGTACCGCTCTTATCGAATAAGATACAGCGGTTGCTCGTTGTACCGGCATCAAGCGCCATAATATAACGTTTCTCCTGTCTCTCCAATACCCATTCCTCACTTTTGTCCAAATATTCTCTGATATCCGTAGTTTAACTTCTGCTCCGGTTCCATGGCAGCCGCCATCTCCTGCGTATCCATTCGTACCTGTATCTGCCGCGCTTCCTGCATGCGGTTCTCACATTCCATATTTCCGCAGTTCATGCAGATTCCCTGACACTGCTGCCCGGGATTTTCAGAAAGTAATGCGAAAAACACCACACTTTTCGATGGCTGTAACACGCCATATTCATTTGCCGTGATATCATTTTCCTGTCCAATCTCTGCCGGCTGTCTGCCATATACCTCTGCAAGCAGCTTCTGCATGCTATCGAGAGGAATTTCCTCTCCGACAAACACATATCGTTTTACATAGCGGCGATGGAATTTCGGATAGCTCTGATTGAAATCCGCATACATCTGCAGAAGCAGCTCATTTGCCACGCACTCCACCATATAGCTTTCTGATAGTGCATGTTCCCGCTCGTAATATTCCTGCAGACGATCCACACCTTCCCCGAGCGTCATCGCCACAAGTGCGGACTGTTCCGCATCCAGAAGCGGGACCCCTCGCATACGTGTGTTGATCCGATAAATTGCATACGGTGCCATGTAAGTTCGAACCTTCTCATACACTTGCTGCAACGGTTCCTTTTCTTCTGTGGAAAAATGATATTTGCGCATCACCTGCTCGACAAATGCATCCTTATTTGATTGTTCCACTGCCATTCTGACTTTCATAGTTCCACTCTTACCATTTATTTTTTTATAAAATCATATATGTCTTGATATACCCGTTTTCTGCCTTTTTCATTCAGAATTTCATGACGCATCCCCTTATACATCGCGCCCCGGACATCCATATAGCCAAGATCCTTCATAAAATGAATCGCTTTGCCAAAATCACTCGGACTGATCGCACATGGGTCATCCTTTCCGGAGAAGAACTTGATTGGCAGATCCTTATGCTTCATCTGCCAGCCATCCTTGCTGTATGTCTCCTGCAGAAGGTAGACCAGATTCTCATAGCCATCGAGTGTAAACGTAAAATTACAATACCGGTCGTTGTTGTATTTTTCTACCGCATCCCGGTCGGAATTAATCCAGGCATGTTGCAGTTTCTCCTTCTTAAACCGTCTCTCATAGCTCGAATTCATCATAATATGATCCATAAGCTTCGAATGCTTCCGTCTGCCCTTGCAGGCACGCAGTATCTTCAATAACCGTAGTCCCGGTACAATGCCATGCCGCATCGAAGGACTTCCGACAATTACCGCCTTGTCAATCTCATCATCATACCGTTTCAGATAGCAACGGGCTACAAGAGACCCCATACTATGTCCAAGCAGAACATATGGCACATCACCGACACTCTCCTTGATCAGCTCTGTCACCTGATGTGCATCTTCGATCAAACCGTCGTATCCGGCATCATAGAAATATCCAAGATCTGCATCACTCACGACACTGCTGCCATGTCCGCGATGATCGTGAATCACACACAGATACCCTTTCTCTGCCAGAAACTTCATAAAATCATAATATCGTTCCTTGTGTTCACACATCCCATGCAGAATCTGTACCACACCGATGATTCTTCCTTCCGGTGCAACCGTCATCGCATGAATTTCAAGCTTATCTGCATGTGAATGAAATTTAAACTCTCTATACTTGACTGCCATTTATAGCCTCCTGTCTATTTAACACCACATTTCTTACAAATATCCTGCAGACAGCACACATCACAATGCGGCTTTGTACGCGCACTACACACATCTCTGCCATGATATACCAGTCGATGACACAAATCACTGCCCTCTTCGGGTGGAATAATCTTCCACAACGCCATCTCAACCTTCTTCGGATCCTTCTCACCATCGACAAGCCCCATCCGGTTCACCAGTCGAATGCAATGTGTATCGGTCACAATTGCCGGCTTGCCAAACACATCACCCATGATCAGGTTTGCACTTTTTCTCCCAACGCCCGGAAGTGCCAGCAATGCATCAAAATCATCCGGTACATTGTCCTGATATTGCTCATGCAACACTTTCATGCAGGCACAGATATCCTTCGCCTTACTTTTCCCAAGTCCACACGGTCGCACAATTGCCTCTATGTCTTCCGGCTTCGCTTCTGCCAGTGCTGCCACGGTTGGATATTTTGCATATAAATCCTGTACCACAATATTCACTCTGGCATCCGTACATTGTGCCGCCAGGCGCACTTCCACCAGTAGCTTCCACGCTTCATCATACTCCAACGTACAAGCGGCATCCGGGTATTCTTCCCGCAAACGTTCTATAATTATAGCTGCTCGTTGTTTCTTCGTCATTGCATAGTTTCTCCATTATTTTATCTTTTTTATCATACCAAATTTCCCAGAAAATGAAAACCTTTTTCTCTTGCGTTTCATCCTTTGTTTTTGTATCTTGACGTATTCTATTTTACCTATGTATAATATTATAATCAGGTAAAGTAATTGACACATTTTTGTGTATCGTCAAATTATACAATTGGAGGAAGCAGATATGGATTTACGCATACAAAAAACGAGACAGAACATTTTTCAGGCATTTATTGAGCTTCGGGAAAAATATCCATTAGAAAAGATTACAGTAAAAGAACTGACTGAACGTGCGCAGATCAGCAAACAGACTTTTTACCTTCACTACCGGGATATGTTCGATCTATCTGAACGTATTGAGCAGTCTATGATTCAGGAGATGTTAAAAGAACTTCCGTATCCGGAAAACATACTGACCCATACCGGTGAAGTCACAAAACAATTATTTCAGAAAGCAATCGATCAGGGGCATAACTTCCGGGTTGTTTTTTCCGGTTCCCGCGTAAGTGCATTAACAGAAGGGCTGGAAACATCTTTAAAAAACGCCTTGTATACCAAATGTCCAAATTACCGTACAGATTTACGCGCCAACATATTAATAACCATCCTGGTACAAGGTTGCTACCATGCATATGAACAATACTCAACGATTGATCAGGATCGTGTTGTTTCTATCATCAGTAAAATTGCGGATGAAATTTCAAACGAATGCAAATAAAGAAAAAATCCGAAAAGCAAAAGCGGTCAACTTGGGGATAGTTGACCGCCAGCTGCGTTATCAAATAACGCGAAGGAGAAATGTGTGTCTTGTGACACTAATATGAATCTTGGGGGGATTCTATATATATAAAGCATTCTCATGCTTTATACCAATTTTATAAGACTTCTTTTCTCTTTTGTCGATTCGTCTCTACACGAGTTCTCTTTTGTAGAAATGTATCTCATGAAGTCTATGGTTGTATAATACAGATTTTTTTTGTTTTTTTATATCAAATATATGTCTTTTTTTGCACTATTATGATATACTATAAAAAAATTTATATACATATTATAAACAAGATTTTAAAGGAGATTTTATGAACATCGATAAAGAAGTAAACCTGAAATTATTTCAGCAACAGCAGGAGCAGAGCCGGCATCTTGACTACGAAAAAGAATTCGGCATCTATAAAGCAATTGCGAACGGAAATATGGAAGAAGTCAAAGCCCGACACAGAGAGTATGAGGAGCACAAGGGGTATACAACCGGCGACGATAAAAACGGGGTTCTATCCTCCGATCCATTGCAGAATGCAAAGTACCATTTTGTAATTCTGGCAGCGATGGTGAGCCGCTTCTGTGCACAGTATGGTCTTCCTCGTGAAATCGCCTACAGCATGAGTGACATCTTCATTCAGCGGGTTGATGTCCTAAAAAAGAAGGAAGAAGTTGACAAGCTGCAGACCGAGATGATTATGAGTTATACAAAAGCAATGCAGGAAAACCGAAGCAAAGGTATTTACTCCAAACAGATTGTGAAATGTGTCGACTACATCCACGCGAATCTGCAACAGGAACTTCGGCTGGAAACAATCGCCGAATATTTGAATATGAACCCAACCTATCTTTCAAGACTGTTTAAAAAGGAAATGAATGTCTCCATCTCTTCCTACATAAAAACAGAACGGTTAAAAACAGCTGCACATCTGTTACAATACAGCAACTACTCCATCTCTGAGATTTCGGAATATTTGAACTTCTCCTCTCAGAGCCACTTCACAAGTTCTTTTCAAGATTTATATGGTCTGACCCCGAAGAAATATCGTGATTTGCACACCAGTTGTGAATCACCGGATCTGGATAAAGACGGCAATTAATGTTCCGATGACTGTGCTGCAATCTGTGCAGCCAGATCTTCCAGATACATCCATCGATCCATTTTATCAGCCAGTGTTCCTTCGAGCTGTTCCTGCTCTTCATAGAGCCGTTGCAGTTCGATGGAATTGCTGGCATTTTTTCCCATCGCTGTCCTATTTGCTTCTATCTTCTGCTCTAATTCCGCAATATCTTTCTCTATCGTATCGTATTCCCTCTGTTCCTGATAGGAAAACTTTATTTTTTTTGTTCTTGGTTTTTCCTTCCAGTTGTCTGATTTACCTGTTTTCGTCTCCGCAGTCTCTATTTGAGCTACAGTCGTTTTCTCCACTGTCTGCTGTTCATACAGAACACGTGTCTCATAATCGGTATAACCGCCCTCACTCTGCCAGAGTGTTCCATCCGGTCGGAATGCGAAAATACGACGTACCACACGATCCAAAAAATAGCGGTCATGACTGACTGCAACAACAATTCCCTGAAAAGAATCCAGATAATCTTCCAATATTGTAAGTGTCGTGATATCCAAATCATTCGTTGGCTCATCCAAGATCAGAACATTTGGTGCCGACATCAAAACCTTGCACAGATACAATCGTCTGCGTTCTCCACCCGATAATTTACCTATCAGGCCATACTGATCTTCTCCGCGAAACAAAAAACGTTCTAACAATCTTGCCGCAGTAATCCTGCCCTCATCTGTCTCAACATATTCTGCCACATCGCGGATATAATCAATCACACGCTGATTCGGATCCATGTCCTTACCAAGCTGAATCTCCTGTGCAAAATAACCAATCTTCACTGTCGGACCAATCACAACGCTTCCGCTGTCCGGTTCTAACATTCCCTGCATGATCTTAAGCAATGTACTTTTGCCGCAGCCATTCCGACCGATGATTCCAATCCGGTCGTCTTTTAGAAAATGGTATGTAAAATCATGGATGATTGTCTGGTTTCCAAAGCATTTTTCGATATGATCAAGCTCTACCGTTGTCCGTCCGAGTCTTGAAGAGACAGAACCGATTTCTACCTGCGCATCCTTCACCGGAGCTGATTTGCCCTTCATCTCCTCGTAGCGTTCCAGTCTCGCCTTCTGCTTGGTTGAACGTGCTCTGGCGCCCCGCTTTACCCATTCAAGTTCCACACGGAGAATGGACTGCCGCTTACGTTCCTGTGCATCCAAGATGTCTTCGCGGAGCGTCTTTCCCTCCAGAAATCCTGAATAATTTGTTGCATACGAATAAATCTGTCCTTTATCCACCTCAATAATCCGGTTTGCCACACTGTCCAGAAAATAACGGTCATGGGTTACCATAATGATTGAGCCTTTGTAAGCACGCAGTTCACTCTCTAACCATGTCGACATCTCACTGTCCAGATGGTTTGTCGGCTCGTCCAAAAGTAATATATCCGCTTTCGCAAGCAATGCAGATACGAGTGCCAGACGTTTGCGCTGTCCACCGGATAAGTGTCCGCATGTTTCGTCAAAATCTGTGATGCCAAGTTTCGTCATCATCGTCTTTGCTTCACTCTCGATTATCCAGTGATTCTCCGCCGTCGCGTAGCCTTTCACAACTGCCTGCAACACGGTGTCGGTTGCTTCAAACTCCGGTGTCTGCGGTAAATATTGTACTGTATAATGATTAGCGAGAATAACTTTGCCAGAATCCGGATGTTCCATACCTGCAATTATCTTCAGAAGGGTTGACTTTCCGGTTCCGTTGATTCCGATAATTCCTGCCTTTTCGCCCTCCTGCAAATAAAAAGAGGCTTTATCAAAAAGTTTACGCTCGCCATATGCTTTTGTAATTCCATCAACAGTTACGATATTCATGTGATTGCTCCTATTTCTATTCCAAATCCATATACTGTATTGATTTACTATTTCTATCATTCATAATCCGGCAGATTTAATAACTTTTGACTTAGATCTATAAGTTCCTGTCTGCCAGATGAGTTTATTATTGTTACGTTTCCTTTGTGTTCGTCTGTGCGTAGCAGGCCCTGTACTTTCAAGCGGCGCATGAGTTCACGGGAGGTGCCAAGGCTGCCATCGATCAGATGAATGTCACGGTCCCCAAGGAAATGGCGGAGTTCTTTTTTCAGGAACGGATAGTGCGTACAGCCAAGAACGATGGATTCTGTGTCATCGGTCAAGACAGGGGAAAGCTTCTCTGCGAAATAGTCATCTAATTCCTGTCCATCCAGATCTCCATGCTCGACAAATTCCATCAGCCCATCACACTGGACGGGAACGATGTCTGCCTGTTCCCGGTACTTTGCTAAGAGGTTCTGGAATTTTTCCTGTTTGAGTGTCATCGGAGTTGCCATCACCAGGATTCTTCCGCCATGGCTTTCTGTTACTGCCGGTTTCACAGCCGGTTCGATTCCCACGATCGGAAGTTCCGGATATGTATTTCGCAGCAGACGGACGGCTGCACTTGTCGCTGTGTTGCAGGCAACTGCCAGTCCTTTGATTCCCATATCCAGCAGTTTTTCCACTACTGCAAATGTCAAATCCCGGATTTCCGCCTGCGGTTTTACACCATAGGGTGCATGCAGGGAATCCCCATAATATATAAAATCTTCCTTCGGCATCAATTTTACGGCTTCGCGCAATACGCTTAATCCGCCAAGCCCCGAATCCATAAATCCGATTGGAAGTCTTTGTTTTTCCTGTAATTTGTCTGTTTCTGACATGTTATAACCTTCTTGTCATATTTAATGCTGCCACACGAAGCGTGACTGATTACACACGCTTTATTCATTTGCATTGCCATGCCCATTTTACCACAGATACCTATACTTATACAAACGAAAAATCGCAAGGCATATATGGAACAGTCCTTACACCTTGCGATTTTATCAATATTTGCAGGCAATGAACTTCTGAGTCAAAAGATATAGCCAACGCCGATTGCCCTAAAATGTATAATTGCTTTTTATTTGGTTGTATCTGTGCTACGAACCTTATCCCTTACCGGGAATATCATAGATGGTGATACCGAAAGCTCATCAATTCCCATCTTCAGGAAGGTTTCTGTAAGTGTTGTATCGGCACCAAGCTCGCCACAGATTCCAACCCAGCAGTTTTCTTTATGTCCATTGTCGATCACCATCTGAATCATGCGTAAGATTGCAGGATGGTGGGAATCGTAGAAATCATCCAGCTTCGGATTCTGACGGTCGATTGCAAGCGTATACTGTGTCAGATCGTTCGTTCCGATACTGAAGAAATCAACTTCTTTCGCAAGCTCTGCACTCATCATCACAGCGGCCGGCGTCTCAATCATGATACCCTGCTCGACATCTCCGTACGGAAGTCCCTGCGCATCTAACTCTGCTTTCACTTCGTCGACGATTGCATGAATCCTCTGCACCTCTGATACGGAAATAATCATCGGATACATGATGCCGATATTTCCGTAATAGCTTGCACGGAAGATTGCGCGAAGCTGTGTCTTGAATATCTCCGGCTGTGTCAGGCAGATACGGATTGCACGGTAGCCCATCGCCGGATTATCTTCCTTATCCAGATTGAAATAATCCACCTGTTTGTCGGCACCGATATCCAATGTACGGATAATGACCTTCTTGCCTGCCATATTCTCCGCAACTGTTTTATATGCCTGAAACTGTTCTTCCTCTGTTGGAAATGTATCGCTCTCTAAATACAGGAACTCGCTTCGGAAAAGTCCGATGCCCTCTGCATCATTCTGCAGGGCAGATGCCACATCCGCAACACCGCCGATGTTCGCGTACAGCTTAATCTTCTTTCCATCGAGTGTGATGTTTTCCTTACCTTTCAGTTCCTGCAACAGCCGTTTCTTCTCTTCGGCCTCCTGCTTTTTACTCTCGTATTCTTTCACAACATCATCGGTTGGCTCTACATAGACACTGCCATTGTAGCCATCGACAATTGCGAATTTTCCATCAACCGCTTCTTCGAATCTGACACTAATCAGCGCCGGAATATTCATCGTCCGCGCCAAAATCGCTGTATGGGAATTCGTTGAACCATGTCTTGTCACAAACGCAAGCACCTTCGATTTGTCAAGCTGTACCGTCTCACTCGGTGCCAGATCGTCTGCTAAGAGAATCACCGGTTCATCACCATCTAATACACTGTCTTTCTTTCCCTGCAGAATCTTCACAACGCGGTTGGAAATATCTTTTACATCCGCGGCGCGTGCCTTCATATAATCATCGTCCATCGCTGCGAACATGTTCGAGAAATTATCTCCTGTCGCCGCAACAGCATACTCGGCATTGATTCCCTGATTCTCAATCATGTGCGTGATTGCTTCCACATAATCAAGGTCATCCAACATCATCTGATGTACATCAAATATCATCGCATTGACTTCTCCGACTTCCACCAGTGCTTTTTCGTAGAGTGCCTGCAGCTGTTCCTTTGCTGTTTCCTTTGCCTCTTCGAATCGTTTTACTTCTGCGGCAGTGTCCTCGATCTTTACACGTTTGACAGTACTTTCATCCTTGTTATATACGGAGATTCGACCGATTGCAATTCCGCCAAATACACTTTTTCCTTTTAATTCCTGCATACTCTCACCCGGCTGTATAAGACCTTCCCTTTCTTCTTAAATCAATTACAGATTCTCGTTCATAAATGCTGAGAGTGCTGCGATTGCTGCATCCTCCTGCTCACCGTCTGCCTGCAGGATTACTTCCTGTCCCTGCTTAGCACCAAGGCTCATAACGCCCATGATACGCTTTGCGTCAACGCTTCTTCCGTCCTTTGCGATTGTTACCTTGCATGGATAAGCGGCTGCAAGCTTTACAAGCTGTCCGGCCGGTCTTGCGTGAATTCCCTGTGCATCTGTGATTACATAACTAAACTCTCTCATAATTTTATTCTCCTTTTCTTTTTTGAGAATTGTAAAAGGTACACCTCATTCTCTCTCCACATATATCCTAAATACAGTTCACGCATATAAATGTATTGAAACTAAGAAATACTAAATGTTCTGCTACGCCTGTTCTATCCGTACGAAACCGCTGCCAATTCGCCATCCATGGCTCAGTGGCAGCTTACCTGAACATCGTGTTCAGGTATTTCTGATATTGTTCAGAACATTAAGTATTTCTAAGTTCCAAACATATCTATATGCTGCGAATCTGTATTTGAATATATGTGATAAGCATATTGGATTGTACCTTTTCCAATTCTAATTTTTCTCTTATATAAAATTCTTCGGTCGTGTGACCTTCTATTATGCGGCTACTTTCTTCTTTAATACTCCGAGCAGGAGTGCGGAGATGATACTTCCGACTACCAGTGCGACAAGATACATTGCAGCGTGTCCGACAACCGGGAATACGAAGATTCCACCGTGAGGAGCCATCAGTGTACAGTTAAATGCTGCGGAAAGTCCACCTGCAACACCAGCACCGACTACACATGCCGGGATGACATGTAACGGATCCGCTGCGGCGAATGGGATTGCGCCCTCTGTGATGAAGGAAAGTCCCATAATAAAGTTTGTAGGGCCTGCCTTGCGTTCCTGCTCTGTGAACTTGTTCTTGAACAATAAGGATGCGATTGCAATTGCGATTGGCGGAACCATACCTCCGATCATAACCGCTGCCATGATATCATAATTTCCGGCTGCAATCTGCGCTGTACCGAATACATACGCTGCCTTGTTGACCGGGCCTCCCATATCGACTGCCATCATCGCACCGAGCAATGCACCAAGCAGGATAATATTGGCACCACTCATGTTCTTCAAACCATTATTCAATGCTGTATTGATAAATCCGACAACCGGTTCAATCACAAACACCATACCTGCTCCGGTAATCAGTAATCCAAACACCGGGATCAGCAGGATTGGCACCATTCCTTCCAGTGCAGAAGGAAGCTTCGAGAAAATCTTCTTCAGCAATAATACAACATAGCCTGCTATAAATCCGGCAGCCAGTGCGCCGAGGAATCCGGACTTTCCATTTGCTGCAATGGCACCACCTAAGAAACCAAGTGCAAGTCCCGGACGATCCGCAATACTCATCGCGATAAATCCAGCGAGGATCGGCAGCATAAAACTAAATGCCACTCCACCAACCTGAGCCTTTAAGAAATAAGCAACTGGTGTCAATGTACCGAAGTTACTCTTTACATCCGCAACAGAACCATACTTGTCAATCAGATACTGTGGAACATGATTTAAGTCAACAAGCAATCCATCAATCAGAAATGCAAGTGCGATCAGAATACCTCCGCCAACGACAAATGGTAACATATGCGATACACCATTCATCAGATGCTTATAAATCTGATGTCCGATACTTTCTTTTCCATCGGTCTCTCTGCTTTCTACTGCATCACCGCCTGCTTCGTAGACAGCTGCTTTGCCTTCGGCTGCACGGGTCAGTAATTGTTCTGCCTTATTGATACCATCTGCCACCTTGCAGATAATCACCTTCTTACCATGGAAACGATCCATCGGCACCTGTGTATCAGCGGCAACGATGATTGCATCAGCTTCCTTGATTTCCTCTGCAGTCAATACGTTCTTGGCACCGCCGGAGCCTCTGGTCTCCACCTTAATCGCATAACCGAGTTCCTTTGCCTTCTTCTCCAATGCCTCGGCTGCCATGTACGTATGTGCGATTCCGGTCGGGCATCCTGTCACTGCTAAAATCTTCTTTTTTGCCTCGGTGATGGTCGGAATCTCATCCTTTTGCTTCGCATCACCATTTTCTGCCTTGTCAATGATACTTAAAAATTCGTCTACCGTCTTTGCAGATTTCAATGCGTTCGTGAAATCCTCGTCCATAAGAAGCACGGATAACTTGCTCAGTACATCGAGATGGACATTGTCAGCGGTATCCGGTGCCGCAATCAGGAACAGCAGATGTACCGGTTCGCCGTCTAACGAGTCGAAATCCACGCCATCCGGGATTACCATCGCTGCAAGCCCTGCCTGCTTCACGGCTGCTGACTTACAATGTGGAATCGCGATTCCTTCTCCGATTCCGGTTGTTCCTTCTTCCTCTCGTGCATACACACCTTTCTTGTATGTTTCCACGTCGGCAATCTTGCCGCTTTCTGCCATCAAAGCAACTGCACGATCCAGTGTTTCTTCCTTTGAGTTTACCTTAGCTCCAAGGTAAATGCTCTTCCTGTCTAACAAATCTGTAATTCGCATATGCAACCCCTCCTTCATCATCTATTGCCGAAAGTTTTTATATACAAACCCTCGACTTCTTGTTTTGTTGCAAGCTCTTCCGAAAATGCACTCGCACTTCCGGTACATACGCCCATTTCAAATGCGTTTTTATACGCATCTGCTCTGCCATCTGTAATCAGATATCCGGCAATAAATCCGGCTACCATCGAATCTCCGGCACCTACGGAATTTTTTACCGTTCCTTGTGGTGCCTCCGCCCGGTACTCACTTCCGTCCTCGGCAAGCAAAACCGCGCCATCACCTGCCATGGATACGAGCACATTCCGCGCGCCCTGCTCCTGCAGCTTCTTCGCATATTTGCATACATCGTCTTTGTCTTTGATCTCCACACCGAAAATCTCGCCGAGTTCGAAATTATTCGGTTTGATCATAAACGGCTTATATGGAAGCACATTTACCAGAAGATCTCTTGTCGCATCTACGACGATTTTCAACTTCTTGTCCTGCAGACGCTTCATGATATCCATATACGCGGACTGCGGCATGCTCTCCGGAATCGAGCCTGCCAGAACAAGTATATCGCCCTCCTGCAAGGTCTCTAACTTCTGATATAACAACTCCAATGCATCTGCGGAAATCTTCGGTCCCTGTCCGTTGATCTCGGTTTCCTCCTTCGCGCGGATCTTGACATTGATCCGTGTCATGCCTGCATCCAACTCAATAAAATCACTTTCCACGCCTTTTGCCCTCAGCATGGATTTCAAAACCTCTCCGGTAAATCCGGCCGTAAATCCAAGTGCCTGATTCTCAAATCCAAGATTCTTCAATACCATGGATACATTGATTCCTTTTCCACCCGGCAGAATCTTCTCCCCACTGGTACGGTTGACATATCCAAGATTCACGCAATCCAGATCCTGCACATAGTCGAGAGATGGATTAAATGAAACAGTGTAAATCATACTCTCACCTCCGTGATATTCTTCATTCCTCTGTACTCATTATTTTCAATCTTCGTTGTAATTATCCTTGCAGACTTGAATTCCGCAAAACTTATCGAACAAATCTCACCGAATTTACTGCTGTCGCACAACACATAGCGTTCCTTCGTCTTCTGCATGGATTTCTTCTTCACCATTGCTTCTTTGACATCCGGTGTAGTGAATCCATTGCCCTTTGTCACGCCGTTCGCACCCCAGAATCCTTTCGTGAAGTTGTATTTATCCAGAGAAATAATTGCTTCTTCTCCAACGATTGCTTCTGTGACCGGCTTAAACTCACCGCCAAGGATATATGTCGTATAGCCCTTCTGTGACAAATGCTTTGCATGTGCAAATGAGTTTGTGACGAATATCACATTCTTCGCTGTGATATAGTCGATCATCAACTCGGTTGTCGTTCCGGCATCCATATACACCACATCCTGATCCTCGATCAATGCTGCCGCATATCTGGCAATCTCAATCTTTTCTTCCCGGTTGATCTCCTTCCGGTATTCCACCGCATCATCCTTCACATGGAAGCTTCCACCGATTGCCATCGCACCTCCATGTACCTTCACCAGTCTGCCTTCCTTATCCAGTGCGTTCAAATCCCGTCTGATGGTGGACTCGGAAATATCAAGAAGCTGCATCAGTTCCTGTACGGAAACGCTGTGTCTTTGTTCTACCGCTGCAAGTATCGCCTGCTGTCTTTCTTCTCCTAACATGTTTCTCCTTTCCGTCAAAATCGTTCATTTTGTTCCAGTTTCGTTCAACTTTTCTATATAATAACGTCATTTTCAGTCATTGTCAATCATTTTCTTTCATTTTTCTACCTTTTTTAGTCAATTTCCAATCAAATTCCGTCAAAATGCAGTCATAAAAATAATGTGCATAAACTATAGCAAAAAAAAAAGAGACTTTACGCCTCTTGCTTTTTTTTCACTCCTCCGATTATTTTCCTGTATGAAACTTACGTTTTTCCTCATACATTTTTTCATCCATACGCATCAGAAATGTTTCCGCATTATCCCCTTCTCCAAATTCTGTGCACCCCATAGCCACGCTTAATGTAAACGGTTCATCCTTACACTTGTTAAATTTGGCAAGATTACTATTTATCTCATTCATCGTAGAGAAAACGCGCTCTTTATCAACATCTGACAACAAAACGATAAATTCATCACCTGCATATCGAATTGCCATTCCTGTATCCAATATAGATTTAAATAAAATATTTCCCATTACACAGATAGCACGATCACCTATATTGTGTCCACAATTATCATTTATATGTTTAAAATTATTAATATCCATCATAATTCCATGTAATGGTCTTCGGTTCGTATTTTCTCTTTCTGCAAGCACCGCATTAAAATATCTGCGATTAAACAGTCCAGACAGTTCATCCATATATAAATTTTCCGCATAAGACTGCATTTGTACAAATGTCAATGCTACTGCAACCAGCACCCATGATGTTGTTATGCCATAACAGAAAAACTGAATCAGCACGCCTACCACACAGGGACCAACGAAAAACAGTATCGGGAAAAAGTTCAAATTAACCCCCTGCTTTTTGGAATGATATACCGAATATATACTATACGCAAGATAAATCATAAGTGAAATATATCCAAGAATCGCGCCTTCGCATCTCTGATATTCATTGTTTGCTGATATTTTAAAAATGAACTCCGTACCAAAAAGATTATATAAAACAGCTATAACTTCCACAATCCACGGAATCATTATGACTCCAACTTTATGGAATATCCTTTTATAGTTCCTGTAAATACGGAGTTGTACATATATACACCACAACAAACCGATACTTACCGTTCCAACAAAACACAAACTGCTAGAAATATAATTAACTACTCTGCCACCTGTTAAATCCTTTCCATCTACCATAAAGGAAACCGTCTCAGCCAATGCTCCAAGCAAATTTACAATTGCCATTCCATCATATATCTTATCTTCCATATGAAGAATCTCTCTGTTTTTTCGTCTACAAATCAGAAGAAAGCTCATCATCAGTATAGTTATTCCATTTGCCACCAATATTTCTTCTATATTTATCATTTATTTTATATCCTTTCCCCCCGACCATTATACTCACGGTTTGCAAAGCATTTTCTATATTTCTCACAACTCTCCATAAAAAAGCACAATCCAAACTGGACTGTGCTTTTTATTATAATTACGCCATCTGTGTCTGAAACAGCGTATCGATCTCTTCTTTCGTTGCAAGCTCCTCGGAAAATGCACTGGCACTTCCGGCACAGATACCAAGCTTCAACGCATACTCGTAATCATCGCGCTCGATATAACCTGCCAGGAATCCGGCAAGCATTGAATCACCGGCACCTACAGAGTTCTTCACCTGTCCCTTCGGTGCGGCTGCGCGGATCACTCTGCCATCCTCTGTCACAAGGACTGCACCCTGATACGACATGGAGACGAGCACATTTCTCGCGCCACGCTCCTGCAGCTGCTTCGCATACATCTCTGCCTGATCCATCGTCGTTACTTCCACACCGAACAGGTTTCCAAGCTCGGTACGGTTTGGCTTGATTAAAAATGGGTGATACGGAAGAACATTCGTGAGCAGTTCTCCGGTTGCATCCACGATAATCTTGTTATTATTGTATTGCAGCATCTGCATGATATCCATATATGTTGTCTTGGACATGCAGGCCGGCAGGCTTCCCGCAAGTACCAGATAATCATCCTGATCCAGATAGCCAAGCTTCTCATAGAGCTCTGCGATATCCTCGCTCTTGATCTCCGGTCCCTGTCCGTTTACCTCTGTCTCATCGCCACAGCGCATCTTGACATTGATACGCGTCAGTCCATTTGCAATATCAATAAAATCCGCATTCATATTCCGCTGCATCAACAACGCTTTCAAAGCTTCCCCGGTAAATCCTGATGTAAAACAGATTGCACGGTTGTCGATACCGAGATTCTGCAGTACGATTGATACGTTGATGCCCTTGCCGCCCGGCAGAATCTTCTCACCTGTCGTACGATTCACCTGGTTGCGTTCGAATTCCGTCAAATCCAGAATATAATCCAGCGACGGGTTAAATGTTACTGTATATATCATATTTTTCCCTTTCTCTCTATGAGTAGATCCCGAACCAATACATTAATTTTATAATACCCTATTCCCCGCGTGATTGTAAATGTTTTTTTATCTATACATTCCCGGAATTCATATACTTTTTTGTTACTCCTTTACAGACAATATAATTACCATCACTAAAATACATGCCATACCCACCAGATCCATCGTCGTCATGACCGATCCAAGCCACAACACGGAAAAAAGTGTTGCCGAAACCGGCTCCACACTCGAGATCATGCTGGCACGTACCGGGCCGATGTCATGTACTCCCTGCAGGAATAATAAAAACGACATCATCGTTCCGATCAGAACCATCGCCGCAACTGCTAATACTCCATGAAAATCAAGATGCACCGGAATCGTCCATACCTTGACGATACAGCTATATGCCACTCCACAGATTAGCATACCGTAGCCGACAACCGGCTGGCTGCCCCATTTTTTGAGCATCCGCTCCGGAAGCAGGGTATACATGCAGAACCCAAACGCCGCAAGCAATCCCCACTTCAGTCCCTCTTTCGAGATACTCATCTGATGGATATTCCCATGCGTTGCGATGAGAAATGTACCGCCGACTGCCAGAAGCACCGCCACAATCTCCCGAAACTTCGGTGGACGCAGTCTGCGCACACAGGATATGATCAGTACCATCACAGGTGCCAGATACTGCAACGCCGTTGCAATCCCGGCATTCGTATGATGAATGGCTTCGAGATATGCATACTGGCACAAGCCCACACCGAATATTGCAAACAGGATAATCCCAAAGAAATCCCGGGTGGACTTGAATATATCAAATGCCGCTTTCCGTTCGCGGATAATATATGCAATTGTAAGGATTACACCTGTCACAAGCATGCGCATGCACGAAAGCCATGCCGTGTTGATGTTGTAGTGCGAAAACAAAAACTGTCCGCAGGCACCTGAAAATCCCCACGAGATTGCGCCAACCAATACACACAACACACCACGCAGCTGATTTCCATGTGTACCCTCATCATAATTTCTTCGTTTACTCATTGCTGATTTACCAGAACGGCTTTGATCTCATCCACATTCGCATATCCGTTTTTCTCCATGATATACTTCAAAGCCTCCTGTATATCCTCCTCTGTCAGAATAATCTGCTTGCTCTCCTCTGTGACGACCGTACAGCCGCCCTTCATATCACAACATCTGCCACTGCAATTATTCTTCTGTATATTTTTCCGGCTGATCGCGCCGATCTCCTCGAGCGTATTAATCATGCGGTACACGGTCGCAATTCCAATGCTGTTGTCCCGCTTATGCGCCAGAAAATAAACTTCCTTACAACAGGTATATTCTTCGTTCGCAATAATATCGACGATCAGCTTGCGCTGCTCTGTCAGACGATATCCATGTTCCTTGAGTGAAGCCAGAATCTCTTCCTTACTGCTTGCTACCTGTCCGATTGGTTCCTGATCGTTCATTCTGTCACCTCTTTCGCTTCTATTTCATTCTTTATATTTGCGCTCTTTAGTTTTTTAACGGTACTCCGGTACAAGATCACAGATAATGTCGTTCCGATCGTCCACCCGACCGGCCACGCGAGCCAGATTCCGGTGCTGCCCCATTCCCTTGAGAAAAGTGCGGCTAGGATCACACGCAGGAACAGATCCAGAAATGTTGTAACCATAAACTGTTTCATTGCTCCAACACCCCGCAGGACACCGTCCGTAATCAGCTTGACCG
This sequence comes from Eubacterium sp. MSJ-33, assembly GCF_022174665.1. NCBI lineage: Bacteria > Bacillati > Bacillota > Clostridia > Eubacteriales > Eubacteriaceae > Eubacterium > Eubacterium sp. MSJ-33. Next base: position 2,783,352 of record NZ_CP076562.1, on the reverse strand, counting down.
ACACCACAAAATAAAATGGTGCTAATATATGCAGGAATTCAATGCCGACCTTCTTCGCCTCAATACTGTTTTCATCCATGAAAAGCTGCACCAGACTGCCGCTGCACAAAAGATACAATATTACAACCGGCACGCAGGTAAGAAAGATTAACTTCAGTGCTGCCTTGCATCCCTGACTGATTCGTTCAATCTTCTGTGCGCCAAGATTCTGTGCCGCAAAATTCGAGACGCCGTTTCCAAGCATTGTAAATGTCGTGATAACCATGTTATTGAGCTTCACGGCTGCCGCATATCCTGCGATCACATCTGAGCCGAAGCTGTTGATAATACTCTGGATGATGATATTTCCGATCGACACGAAGCCCTGCTGCAGGGTACTCGGTATCGCGATTTTCAGCATCTTACCGAAGATCTCTCCGGAAAATACCGGCACCTTCTGATGTCCTTCGTGTTCATCCTTGATCTTCCGCAGCCGAAGCAACACAACGATCACAGACAGGATACAGCTTACGCCCTGACAGATAAATGTCGCCCACGCGACACCTGCCACGCCCATATGAAAGCTCTTTACAAACAGGATATCTACAAACACATTGGATACCGATGAAAAAGCCAAGAATATAAACGGTGTTTTCGAATCTCCGAGTGCCGAGAATATACCGGTTGCAATGTTATAGAAGAACAAAAATACAAGTCCGCCAGTATACACGTCCAAATACAGCTTGGAATCTGCAAATATATCTGCCGGCGTATGTATCAGATGCAGCAATGCGCCGCCCGCAAAAAGTCCGGTCAGTGTCAAAATCAGACACAGCACCGCCGAATATATAAATGTCGTATAGACGGTCGTCTTCATCTTCCGGTAATTCTTCGCCCCGAAAAACTGCGCCGCAATAACGGAACACCCCATGTTACAGCCAAACGCAAACGCCATATAAATCAATGTAATCTCATAAGAATTTCCCACGGCTGCAAGTGCATTTTTACCAACATATTTTCCTGCGACCAGACTGTCTGCAATATTATATAGCTGCTGGAAAATGACGCTTCCAAGTAACGGAATGCAATACCTCCACAATACACGCTCCGGTTTCCCTACTGTTAAATCCTTATTCATCGTTGCCGCACCGTATGTCCGGTACGCCTCGCCTCCTTTTTACTCTGTTTCCGAATCATGGCAACCCTGATTATTCTTCTGAGAAGCTACATCCGCAGAACAATTGTACGCAGACGCGCTCTCGCTCGGTTCAGCACGCAGTGGATACTAAATTCGCGACAAAAAACAGTCGCTCATTAAGTACCAGCGTGCTTCAACGGTCTGCTTTACAATCTGTTCTGTGGATGCAGCTCTGCCATATTTCATCAGGGTTGCCATGATTCCATAAACACTCATCTTATATGATGCCTGGCTTATCTAATGTTCCTTGTATGCTCCAAGTATCTTAATATCGTTATATACCTGTATCTGCCGCAGTGTTTCCACGACAACTTCGAGCCGCTCGGTCAGGCAGTCGATCTCAATGTAGAAGTTGTAGGTTCCCATCGATTGTTTTGTCGGACGGGACATGATTGAGATCAAGTTAATGCGTTTGTCATAGAACCGGCGCAGGATATCGAACAAGATTCCGGGCCGGTCGGTTGCAGGCATGATATAGACCGGGATTCGTACTTTCTCCCGTGTAAGCTCCGTGGCTTTCTCTGTGCCATCTGCACCTGCATCCAACCCTTTCTCGTTACTTACAAGCTCTTCAAGCTGCTTTTCAAGATCCGGATTTTCCACGTCTAACACGCCCTTGCGCAGAATGATAAAACGGGTATGATTACCCTTTGCATCTGTCACATCTTCTGCAAGCACGCGCGCATCGTCCGCCTGTATCACATGATGTGGTACGATTGCCGCTGCACCCCGTTCATCCTGTATCTTATAATAAGATTCCATGTTGCTGTTCGTCGTTACAATCTCTGCGTCATGCAGAGTATGCAGGAACTGTCTGCACTGCCCGTTCGTCTTGAACTGCACGTAAATCTTCCTGATATCTTCAATCTTGTCCGCATTGGCAAGCAGTGAAAACTGGACTGCCACCTGATTTTCATCGACGATATAGACGTTTTTCTCCAGCAACAGGTCAAGTGTCCGCTGCACATAACCATCCAGCATATTTTCTACCGGAACGACCGCATACTCACACGCTTCGTTCGTACAGAGCTGCTCGAACACATCGTCAATCGTCGGACAATAAAGCGGTTCTAATGATTTCCCGTGTGCTGCCTCATATTTCTTATTATATTCTTCATAGGACTTATCGCAAAATGTCCCTTTCGGTCCTAATACTGCTATCATGTAGATGTCTCCTCCCAAACGTGCATTTTCTATCCGCTGATTCACTTGCGAATCCAGCTTAGTGCTTCATCTGTGCACGCATTATATCCACTCGAAATTTCCACCGGTAATGGCAAGACTGAGTAATGCGTCCATCTTCTCGACATCCTCACCTTCCAATACCTGTATCAGCTTTGCGGTGTCTTCAGCCACCTGCATAGTCTCATCCGGTCCGATCTCCGGATCAAATTCCGCCTCACAGTATGGACAGTTGATATGCTCCATCGTCTGCAGAGACAGGAATTTCTCTCCACAGCTTTCACATTCATAATACCCACAACGGGTTGTTCCTTCCGGTACATAATACATATGCTGACTTTACTCCTTTACATCTATCTCTTTCACGGGATCCCTTATTCTGCATCATCGGAATCTCCTGTATCATCCAATTTATTTTCACCCTTCAGGTCATTCAGGTTTGTCGCCGGGAAGATATCTGCTACATCATTGATTGCGATATACGCATACGGATCAATGCTATGTACCAGATTCCGCATCTTGCCGACCTGGAACCGGTTCACAATGAAATACACCAGCGTGCGGTCGGTATTCGAATAATATCCTTTCGCGTCAATCGTTGTGATACCGTTTTCAAATGCCGTGGAAAGTGCCTCGCATACATGCTTCGGATGTTCTGTCACGATAAAGGCTGCCTTGGAACGATCGAAGCCCTCCACGAAGAAATCAATCGTTTTGGATGCTGCCGCATAGGTCACAACCGAGTAAAGCGGCAGAATCCAGCTGTCAAGCACGATTCCACATATGATGTATAAGATTACATTGTATGCCATTACAAACGAGCCAAGACTTAACCCAAGCTTCTTCGCGAACATAACACCGATGATGTCAATACCGTCCATCGCACCGCCAAACCGTACCGCAAGACCACTTCCGCACCCGGAGATAATACCTCCGAAGATTGCACACAGAAACAAATCACTTCCGGCAAGCGGGGATACGATCGTCACATCGACCGGCAGAATATCTGTGATGATCCATGCAACAATGGAATAGATCAAAACCGCATAAATCGCATAGATTGTAAATACCACGCCCTCGCGCTTTAATCCAAGTAAGAAGATTGGAATATTTAAGAGAATCAAAACCAGAGAAAGACTGATCCATTTCGGTGTGAGCTGGGACACCAGCATAGCAGTTCCCGAGATACCGCTATCATACAGTTTGACCGGAGCTAAAAATATAACAACGCCAAACGCATTGACAATTCCCGCAACCGTCAGGAGCAAAAAGTTCTTGATACTGAGCATGCCACATACTTTCCTGATTTTTTCCATTCGCAATCCTCCTAATTTTTAATTTTACCTACAAATTCTCAATCTGTTCCCGAAACGGGCGAAACGCAGATGGTAATGCATACGTCTCGTCCAGGCTCTCCTTTGTTACCCACTTCCATTTTTTATTTGTTTTCCGACATCGGATATAATACGCTGTCATATGCCATTCCACATGGCTGAATATATGTGTGTAGCTTGTCTGCATCAGAAGATCAACCGGATCTGCCTGCCAGCCGGTTACCTGAGTTACCGCCTCCTGCTTGTCAAGCTTTGCATCCACATTCGGGAATTCCCACATTCCTGCCAGAAGTCCGCTTGCACTTCGCTTATGCAATGCCACGGTATCCTCCGTAAGCAGGATAAATACAGTCTTTTCCACAATCTTTCGTTTCTTCTTCTCACTGCGGACGGGCAGATTTCTCCAGGTGTCCTGCTCCCGTGCCTGACAGATCTCCGCTACCGGGCATACGTCACACCGCGGTGCACCATTTGGCACACAGACGGTTGCGCCAAGCTCCATCAGTGCCTGCGTCGCGATTCCCGGATTTTTCCGCGGATACGTCTCCTGCAGTTTCTTCGCGATGCGTTTCTTTGTCATCTGCAGATCAATGTTTGCATCATCCGCCAGAAGCCTGCTATACACACGCAATACATTTCCATCCACCGCCGGTGTCGGTGCATCAAAGCAGATCGATGCGATTGCCCCTGCCGTGTAATCACCGATACCGGATAAACTCCGGATCTGCGCATATTCCGACGGAAATACGCCTGTATAATCCGCACAGATTGTCTGTGCCGCCTTTTGCAGATTGCGCACACGGTTATAATATCCAAGTCCTTCCCAGAGCTTTAAGATCTGTTCCTCCGGTGCCTCCGCCAGATCCGCAATCGTCGGAAGTGCCGTAAGAAATCGCCGGTAATATTCCTTGACCGCCTCCACACGCGTCTGCTGCAGCATGATCTCTGACAGCCACACATGATACGGCTCCTTATCCTTTCTCCACGGAAGTTCACGTTTATGTGCTTCATACCACGGAATGAGTGCCTCAAACATGGCATTAAGCACCTGTTCTTCTGTCCTCATCAGAAATCAAGCTTGATGAAACTATCTTCGTCTCGATTTGCAAGCTTGCGTCCTTCCATTGTCTTGATTGCCAACTCAATCTGTTCAATCATCGAATCCGTGATATTCGTTTTCTCCCCGTAATTCAGGTAATTCAGGATTGTCAACATCTCGGATTCACTATCTGTAAAATACCCGGTACCCTCCTGCTGCATATCGCCCACATTCTTGACAAGCTCCAGCATCTTGTTCGGTAGCGTTCTATAATCCCATGGTTTTGATTCGATATCACCTAACATCGTTTTATTCCTTTCCATTCCAACAATATGTACAAAGCTTCTCCGGCTCGATTCCAACAGCCTCAAGCATATCATCTAAGCGGTGGAACCGGAGTGATGTGAATTTCAGTTTTTCACAAATCTTGTCAACCATCTTCTGGTATTTCTCAGACGTGTAATCTGCGTACTCCTGCAATACTTCATCGCTGACATCCCCACCCTCTAACTCTGCGATAACATTTCTTGTAATCAGCTCCATCTCAGAGTTTGAACGGGAGAAGTTTAAGTATTTACATCCATATACAAGCGGTGGACACGCAGGACGAATATGCACTTCCTTTGCCCCACTCTCAAACAAATATTCTGTCGTCTCACGAAGCTGTGTACCACGCACGATGGAATCATCAATCAGCAGCAGGCTCTTATCCCGGATCAGCTCTTCAATCGGGATCAGCTTCATCTTCGCAATCAGGTTACGTTTACTCTGAATCGTCGGCATAAATGACCGTGGCCATGTCGGTGTATATTTGATAAATGGTCTGGAAAATGGAATCCCTGACTCATTTGCATATCCAACCGCATGCGCCGTACCGGAATCCGGAACACCCGCAACGATATCCGGCTTGACATTATCCCGTCTTGCAAGAAGCTGTCCGCAACGATACCGCATCTCCTCAACATTCACACCTTCATAAGTGGAAGACGGATAACCATAGTAGATCCAAAGGAAGGTACAAATCTTCATCTCTTTGCCCGGCAGAACCAGTGTCTTTAACGCATCACTCGTCATAACAGCTACCTCGCCGGGACCAAGTTCCCGGTAAGTCGAATAACCGAGATTCAAGAAAGCAAAACTCTCAAAAGTCGCACAGAATGCGCCATCCTTCTTACCGACGATAATCGGTGTTCTTCCGTATTTATCTCTTGCAAGGTAAACTCCCTTCGGTGTCAGGATCAGCATGGACATGGATCCCTCGATAATCTCCTGCGCATAGCGGATACCATCAATAAAATTATCCTTCTGATCGATAATTGCAGCCACAAGTTCTGTCGCATTGATCTCACCATTGCTCATCTCAAAGAAATGTGTCCTTCCCTGCAAAATTGTATCAATGATTTCCTGTGCATTGTTAATCTTGCCAACGGTTGTAATTGCAAACGTACCATGATGTGAACGCACTAAAATCGGCTGTGCCTCATAGTCTGAGATACATCCGATTCCGAAGTTACCTTTCATGGTATTTGCTTCTTTATCAAACTTTGTCCGAAATGGTGCATTGTCAATCTTATGGATTGCTTTTTCAAATCCATGTTCCTCACTATACACTGCCATACCTGCACGTCTTGTTCCAAGATGGGAATGATAATCTGTTCCAAAAAACAAATCAAATACACAATCCTCTTTTGACGCAACTCCAAAAAAACCGCCCATGACTGTACCTTTCCACTTTCGTGGCCTTTCCCTATATGCTTTTTATTTTTGAACATATTTTTACCACATAACATTATAACAATAATATGCTTGTTTTGAAACACTTTTTTAAAATCGAATGTATATTTTTGCAGGAGTGGGAAATGATAGATGTAAGAAAGTACATTTCTGTATTTTTAACGTATATGGAGGTTTGTTATGAAAATATTAAACTGTGTGGCTCTTACAATCGCCATCATCGGTGCTATCAACTGGGGACTGATTGGCTTCTTTGATTTCAATCTCGTATCCGGAATTTTCGGCGATGCAACCGCATTTACACGTGTCATCTATGCTTTGGTCGGTCTTTCCGGACTCTACATGATCAGTCTGTACGGAAGAGCTTGTGCAGACGCCTAAAAAAGAAATGCTGTCTGAACCGCTATGTGTCCAGACAGCAATTTTTTATGCCTTATTTTTTTCTTCGAGTCTTGCAAATACTTTATCGTAGCTTGCATTTCCGTAATTTAAGGACCGGTTTACACGGCTGATCGTCGCGGTCGAAGCACCTGTTTCGTTCGCAACCTCCGCATAAGTCTTTCCTTCCTTCAAAAGCTTCGCAACCGCAAACCGCTGCGCAATCGACTGTACTTCCTTCACCGTACAGACATCCTCAAAAAAATCCATACATTCATCTACCGATTCCAGCGTGAGTACAGCTTCGAGAAATTCTTTTACAAATTGTGTCCGTATTGTCTTTTCCATGTCATCACCTACTCATCTTGTGCCATCCTATTTATTCTCTTTGTGCACCCAGACTGCCACGGCATCACGGTTTACATAGAAATCACCGAAACCTTCCTCGTCAATCTTGATGTTATATTTTGCATTTCCCATCGCATCCGCGAAATGACATCCCGCAAACTGCTTTCCAATATACATATGCTTTGTGCCGCCGGTTCCATCAGAGATCACAACTGCCATACCGGAATTCTTATGTTCCTCATCACCTTCGCGTGTCCAGCCAATGCAGTTTGGATCATCGAAATAATCGTGCTGTGCGCCATATGCCTGATTCTTACGAAGCTTCATCAGCTTGTCAAGCTCCCGCTTCTTCGACTTGATTTTCGCCGTTGGGATTCCCTTGTAATCGCCATAGAATACACATGGATAGCCTTCTTGACGAAGCAGGATAATCGCATATGCCATCGGCTTGAACCAATCCTCTACCCACGACTCCAGTGACTGTCCCGGCTGGCTGTCATGGTTATCGACAAAGGTTACTGCCTTCATCGGATTCACCTTAGCAAGCGTACCATCTAAAATCGTGCGCAGATCGTAATTGCCATGTGCCTTCGAGCAATTATGGAAGTTAAAATGGAGCGGCACATCGAAGAGACTTAACTCACTCTCGTTCGCATTTATGTAATCCTGTAATACATTGACATCCCAGTGCCAATACTCGCCGACTGCAAACAAATCCTTTTCGACATCTTCTTTCATGGCACGCAGCCAGTCCTTATAGAAATATTTGTTGATATGTTTCACCGCATCAAGCCGGTATCCGTCAATGCCGGTCTGCTCGGTATACCACTTGCCCCAACGGGTAAGCTCCTCCGTTACCTCCGGATTGTTAAAATCCAGATCCGCACCCATCAGATAATCGTAGTTTCCAAACTCGGAATCCACTTCCTTATCCCAGTCTTTTCCCGCAAACTTGAAGATGGATTTGACTGCTCTGTCCTGATCCCAGTCGATGCCATCAAAATGTGTCCAGTTCCATGTAAAATCAGAATATTTTCCTTTTCTTCCCGGAAATGTAAACTTCGTCCACGCCCCAATCGTCTTGGAATCGCCTACCATCTGATTCCGGCTGTTCGCATTGAACTCTTCCGCAGACACCTGCTCCACCTCATCTGCACCAATTCTATGATTCAGTACAATATCTGCATATACCTGAATTTTCTTTTCATGCAGTGCTTTGATCGCTGCCAAGTATTCAGCTTTCGTACCATACTTCGTCGGGACAGAGCCCTTCTGATTAAACTCACCCAGGTCATACAGATCATAGACGCCGTATCCGACATCTTCTTTTCCCTGTGCGCCTTTATATGCCGGCGGTAACCAGACTGCCGTCACCCCTGCGGTCTTTAATTTTGCCGCATCTTCTGCCAGTGCTTTCCAAAGGGATACATCTGCAGGAAGATCCCACTGAAAATACTGCATCATAGTTCCATTCATACCCATGAGTTTCTACCTCCGCAATACTTTAACATTTTAAAGTATTATAACAAATGGTTTGGGTTACGTAAAGTTTATTTTCCTATTTCTAACAGACTCTTCCAACGGACGCAGGCATATCGGACAATGGTTCCAATCAGGGGCCGCTTCCGCTTAGTTGCTCCGCGCATCGGTACTAAATTCGCACTTCGTGCTCATTAAGTACCGGCGGTCGCAAATGCCCCTTCTTGGAATCCATTTGTCCAATATGCCTGCTGGGTGTTGATATAATTATGTTTGTAATATCTTTCTCTATATGATTTGAAACTGTCAATTATTCTACTATATCCTCGGAGAATCCAGGTTGCTTCTCTCCATAGTTTCTCACCAAACTAAGATATTCCTTCTTGTACTCATCCGTCCCGGCTGCATAACTGGCAAGCGTGTACACCATGCCAAGGTCGGCACTGCCGGAATATTCGCTGTCTTTTAATAGCATTCCGAAGGCGGCGACGCTGGCTGCAAAACGCAGATTGTCGGAGCCATCCTTGTTGTAGTTTTCTGTCTTACACGGATAGGATTCCAGCTTGCTCTCATCGCCATCCGGCTCTTTATAGCGGATATTGACGTTAAATAATTCATCGGTGTAATCTTCGGTTCCACAGATTAGAACCTGTGCAGTTTCACCGTATTTCAAGTCTGTTTCCGGCAGTTTCATCTCCGAATCAATCGGGATGATCTCGTAAAGTGCGGTCACACTGTGTCCGGCTCCCATCTCTCCGCCATCCTTTGTGTCATCCGCGAAATCCTCAGCCGCCATCACACGGTTTTCATATCCGATCAACCGGTAGCCCTTCACCTGCTCCGGGTTGAATTCCACCTGTAATTTGACATCCTTTGCCACAGTCACCATATTGGCACCGAGCTCATCGACCAATGCTTTCTTCGCCTCAAACATCGAGTCGATATACGCGTAGTTTCCGTTTCCTTTGTCCGCCAGCAGCTCCAGCTTGTTGTCCTTGTAATTGCCATAGCCGACACCGAAGGTACTTAAGAATACTCCACTTTCCTTCTTCTCCGTGATCAGCTTCTCTAATTGTCCTTCACTGGTCAGTCCGACGTTCAGATCCCCATCGGTGCAGAGAATCACACGGTTATTTCCACCCTTGATGAAGTATTTCTGTGCAAGATTATACGCCGTCTCGATTCCGGCACTTCCATTCGTGCTTCCATAGGCTTCAAGCCCTTCAATCGCTGCGGAGATTTCATGATAGTTGTCACCACTTACGCCCTGTAAAACCACTTCGTCCGAACCCGCATATGTAACAATCGACACGCGATCTTTCTCGGTCAGATTTTCTGCCAGCATCGTAAGCGACTGCTGCACAAGAGGAAGCTTGTTATCGTCAAACATGGACCCGGACACATCAATCAGGAACACAAGGTTAGATGCAGGCGCACTTTTAAAATCAATTGCCTGTGTATTCATAGAGACAAGTGCCAGCTTCGTGTCCTCGTTCCAAGGGCAGTCCATATACTCTGTGTACACAGCAAACTTCTCATCATCTTTCGGGAGCGGATAATCGTAATGGAAATAATTAAGCATTTCCTCAATACGCACCATCGACGGATCAATATCATATCCATTTTCGATTGCACTTCGGATCTGTGTATAGCTTGCTGTATCCACATCTGCAGCGAAGGTTGATAGCGGTGACGTCTGCACATTCATCCATGGATTTTCCTCTGTGTAGGAATATTCGTTTGTATTCCATTCTTCCGTATCCGGACATTGCAGATAGTCATCATAAAAACCAGATTCGCAATCTGCTGACGCCATACTGGCTGCAGATTCCTGCATAATTCCGTCCACCTGCATTTCATTATCTTCCTCTGCCACATCACCGGAAGGAACCGTTGCATCTGTCCTTCCTGTCTGCGTTTCATCTGCTTCTTTTTTGTTTCCGCATCCACATACAGCCACCGCCATACAGATGCTTAACGCCATTGCTAAAATTCGTTTTCTCATAAAAAATCCTCCTTCGATCTTATATACATCTTTGTTTTCAAAAGCCTCTATATAAGATACGAAGGAGGATTCCTTTTTTATGGTACTTTTTAATTTTTTATTTTATAAATCGTAGTTCCGTTCCCGATTTGTAAATATGTGCCGTCATAAACCGTAAAACTGATAAATGGCTTATACTGTATCAGTACCTGATAGCGGACTGCTGATTCTACTGCTATCGTGCCGGACGTTACATCCTCACAGATTGTTACACCTTGCAGTGATTCACATAATGAACGGAGAGCATCCTCCGACATGCGCATCTGTTTTCCTACGCCACTTTCATCTTCCGTGGTACAGAGTACTATGACGGAATCGAGTTCCAGCATCTCCTGCAGAATCCATGGTTTTTCTTCTTCCGGGTACCGTTCGATATCGGCAGCCGCAACATTCTTTTCTCCCAGCAGACGCGTTCCACCTGTGTCAGCTCCGATGATCCAACTGCTGTCTGCCCTCCCGGTCTGTCCGGAAGTTCGCATTACCGCATAGGTAAGATAACCGCTGCTCATAAGGAACAGCATACATGCTACAACCAGCCACCGGTTGAAATGTATCATTCCGTTTCTTCGTTTTCCGGGATGTTCCTCCTGCATCTGCACATACAGCTGCCTTTTCAGGCGTGCCTGCATGTCCGGTGCGGGTGCAATCGAATCCGCATACGCTTGATATATCTTCTTCATGTTCTCAGACATAGCCATCCTCCTTCAATTCGTCCCTGAGCATCTTTCTCCCCCTGCTCAAAAGCGATTTCACTGTTCCCTCCGTACTTTTTATCACATGCGCAATCTCCTTTACCGATAGCTCTTCATAATAATAAAGATACATTGGCAGTCGATAGCGCTCCGGAAGCTTCTCTACCTTCTCTTTTAATACAGGCAGATCCGGCTGTTGATACGAAGGTTCTGTTACATCATCTAAGGCAACCGTATGTCTTCGCCACGCACTTGTCAAACTTGATTTAATTGTATTTACTGTCACTCTGATCAGCCACATCTTTCGATGTTCTTCATCCCTGAAGGTTTTGCCCGCTTTCAGATATTTAAGCAAAACCTCCTGGGTGATATCCTCTGCATCGGTGACATTCTGCATCCGCGTATATGCGATGCGGTAGATCATCGATGCATACATCTCAACAAGTTGTGCAATCCCTGCATGGTCTTCCAACTTGATTCCTCCATGAAATGATTTTAATTGTAATTCTCCATATCGAACTTTGTAAGCACACCTTCCTGGAATGTAAATTCCACGCTGCTTGCGTATGCATCATCATTTTCTTCGTATGTCAGTGTCATGTAATCACTCGTATCGCTCGTATAACTATCAGTCGGTTCGCCCATGACCGCCTTTACCTCATCCGGTGTCATGCCAAATGTGATGCCATTTCCAAGTGCTGCATCATACTTGTTATCAAAATCATCACGGCTAAGCTCGATTCCAAGAATCTCACAATCCGGAACTTTCTTTGTTCCTTCACCGGTAAAGTTCTTGAAACGGATATACATGTCTGACTCATCGGCAGCCTCTGCACGGGCACTCATCGAATACTGATTGTCTTCGAGTTCCTCCTCGAGATATTCGTCATCAATGGAATAACCCATTGCTAAGATATCATCATAGGTAAGTGTCGCAAGGTTATAAGGTTTTCCAAGCATTGTAAACTGCATATTCGCCCAGTCAAAGCCATCTGCATTTACCGGTGTTGTGCTTGCAGCGCTCTCGGTTGTTGCTTCGGTCGTCTCTTCCTCTGCCTCAGTTGTCTCTTCCGTATCTTCCTCTGTATCTTCCGGTGCAGCCGCTACAAGTGTGTTTTCCTTCTGTGTAGACTCTGCGTAGATCACATACCACTTACCATCTTCTTCAATCAAGTAAATCTGCTCAGCCAGTACCATCTTACCGTTGGAACCAGAGTATGTCTCCTCTGTATCTACCTCATACATGGTGTCGGCATCCAGGGATAAACTATATGCTGCATTGACGATATCCAGTGTACTCTGTTTCTTGGAATCTGATACTTTCTCTGCGTCAGATGCTGTGTATGCAAATGAGTATCCGCCAAATACGGTATCATAGTGATCCCAGAATTCATCTTCGGATGATACACCATTGGCTGTATAGAAGTTGTTCTCCACGCTGGACTGGAGATCCGGATAATATGCATCTACGATTGCATCCATATCCCGGTTCTTCATACCTTCACAGAAATCTACAACGGTCTGCTTTGCTGCTTCTGCATCCTTGCTGCTGCCTTTGCTTCCATCCTTCTTGCCAAACTTCATAAATGCGAAGATGCCGCCACCGATCAATACTACCGCTAAAATGATCAAGCCGACGATCAGGCCGGTTTTCTTTTTCTTTGGCGGCTGATTCCCACCGGCTGGCTGCTGTGGCATGCCGTATCCCGGCTGCACGTTCTGTCCCGGCATTCCATAGCTAGGCTGTGGTGTCTGTCCCGGCATTCCTGCCTGCATGCCCGGCTGCACTCCCTGCCCCGGCATTCCATAACCCTGCTGTGGAGTCTGGCCTGGTGTACCATAGCCAGGCTGTGGTGTCTGTCCCGGCATTCCTGCCTGCATATTCGGCTGTGGCATTCCATAGCCATTTGGTTGTTGGTTCTGATTGTTGTCCATTCTCTGTCCTCCTTAATTATCTCCCGGCACCGGACATAGTTTTACCCGGTGGGAACTCTTTTGCTCCATATATAACACTCTATATCCGGTAAAAAGGTTGCATGAAATTCATCATTTTTTTATTTCATTCATTTTCTGTAATTCAGTCATAAGATCTGCAACGGTCTTTCCTTCCGTATTTTCTGCTTCATAATAAACATTTGCAACACTCGATCCATCCTGCAGTTTCAGTTCCATCAGGTAATATGGCATGTCAGATTTTATCATATCCACCGGTTTCCAGTCCAGTACCTGATACGCTTCTAACAGGAACTGCACCTTATCAATTGTTTCATCTATGTCTGCGCTGTCAAACCGCTGAACGATTTTTCCCTGTGCATCATACTGCGTGAGAATCACCTGTGTGATTGCCTGATAGCTCAGCTGATTATTTCCATCATTACTTTCTTCGGAATCTTGGTTTGCGGATTGGTTTGCAGCTATCGCCGCATCCGTCTGTGCCTCCGTTATTCCATTGCTGTCCATATGGTTCACGCTCGCATCTGCACTTTCCTGAATTTCACTGTCTGCCTGCACTGTCTGATCTGCAATGTTCGGCAGTGCACTATCTGCTGCCACTGCCTCATCTGCCATTTCATCCATGCCAGCCTCTGTCACATGCATATCTGCTGCCGTTTCTGTTTTCATTTCCTTCATATTCGATTTACGCATCGAACTGATACCTACCGGTACCGCAATGATCACGATCAGAATTGCTGCTGCCACCAGTATAAGCTGTCTGGTTCTTCCCCTTTTCCGAACTGTTTTCTGATTTGTTATTTCCTCCGCAAAACCCGCATCGATCCGGCTCCACAGATCCGGCATGTCCTGCATATCCTGTGTACGAAGTGCCTGATATACTTTTTCTTCTTCAGTTAATCTATTCTTCTGTTCCATAGTCTTTCAGACACCTCCTTAATTTCTTGATTCCCTGATTGTACAGCCACGTCACCGTGCCAAGCGGCTGCCCCAAGACTTCCGCGATATCCCGAAATTTCAATTCCCCTGCAAGCTTCAGATCCAGCACTTCCCGCTCGCGGTCGGAAAGCATCTGCATCGCCTGCCGCATATCCTCTGCCAGTATCACATGTTCTTCTACGGTGGACGCTGTCTCAGCCATCCCACCTTCTTCTAATTTATCCTGCGGCGCATCTTCTGTCTCGTACAACAGATATTCATGTCCTCGCTTCCTCAGCAGATCAATCGCCATATTTCTTGCAATCCGAATCAGCCATGCCCGGTGTGATGTCTTCTTCTGATAAGTTCCTGCTGCCCGGATCAGCTTGATGAAGAATTCCGATGTCACATCCTCCGCGTCCTCCCGATTCTTTAAGATGTCATAAACGATCGTATAGATCAGCCGTCCATATGCGTCGTAGATGGCATGAAGCATGTCCTTATTTCCTTTTGCAAGACCTTTTATGGCAGTATAAAATTCATGTTCTGTCATATAACCTGTCCCCTCATAGCCCCTGCTATATATTATACGTTTCTGGTTTTATTTTTTATGGATGTTTTTTCGATTGCATGAATTCACCATCCATATGTCTATGTATTCTACTGAAAAAAGCGGCAAGACTCTTCATCCTGCCGCCTCATTATTTGGTCTTATAAATCTTTTCCTGTCAACAGCTTGTATGCCTGCAGATATTTGTCGATGGTCTTATCTACAATATCCTGTGGCAATGTCCAGTTATGACCTTCGTTTGCCTTTAACCAGTCACGTGCAAACTGCTTGTCGAAGGATGGCTGGCCATGTCCCGGCTCATAGCCTTCTGCCGGCCAGAATCTGGAGCTGTCCGGTGTCAGCATCTCATCGCCAAGTACGATATTGCCGTCCTCGTCCAGACCGAACTCAAACTTTGTATCTGCAATGATGATACCTCGTGAAAGTGCGTACTCTGCACATTTCTTGTACAGGGCAATTGTATAATCGCGAAGCTTTGCCGCATATTCTTCTCCCTTGCCTGGGAAATACTTCTCAAGATGCGCTACGCTCTGCTCATAAGAGATGTTCTCGTCATGATCACCGATCTCAGCCTTGGTGGATGGTGTGTAAATTGGCTCAGGCAGCTTGTCGCTCTCCTTCAAACCATCAGGAAGTTTGATGCCACAGACGGTTCCATTTTCCTTGTAGCTTGCCCAGCCACTACCTGTGATATAACCTCTTACGATACACTCGATTGGAAGCATATTCAATTTCCGGCAGAGCATGCTGTTTCCATCAAACTGTGGCTGCTGGAAGAACTCCGGCATATCCTTTACATCTACGGAAATCATATGGTTTGGAAGGATGTCCTCTGTCATATCGAACCAGAATTTTGACATCTGTGTCAATACAGTACCCTTCTTTGTTACCTGATTGTTCAGGATTACATCAAAGCAGCTGATACGGTCTGTTGCAACCATGATCAGGCTGTCTCCGTTGTCGTAGATCTCACGAACTTTTCCTTCTTTGATCGGCTTCATGTTCTTATCTCCTTTGTCTTTTTAATGAGTCATATTGTTTTACATATAGTTTTTCTAAAGTTTGCACATAACTACTATTTCTACGCAGACGCGCTCTCGCTCACTTCATCACGCAGTGGTACTAAATTCGCGACGATGAAGCTGTCGCTCATTAAGTGCCAGCGTGCTTCAATGGTCTGCTTTAGAATTAGTAGTTATGCACAAACTTATATACATTTTATTCGTAAAACAAAATTACTCATACATACTAGCACCTTGGCGATACTTAAGCAAGTGCATTTTTCTTATATTTCTTCTGTCTTGGAGCATTTTTATCTTTTTTCCTTTATTGCTCCATGTCTATTTTTTGCTTGCCTTCCAAAATTGGAGCAATTTTTCTTATTCGCTTACTTTGCTCCAATTCCAAAGCTAAGCAAACTTTTCCGGTTTGGGGCATCTTCTCCATATCTACCGGCTTTGCTCCAATTCCAGCTCTAAGTAACATTTCCGGTTTGGAGTATCTTCTCCAAATCCACCGGCTTTGCTCCAATTCCCCATGCCCCATATCGCACAAAAAAGACAAAAGCCCGTGGCATCTGCCACGGGCTTTGTCTACAGTCTGAAAACAGATATTTCATCTGTTCCTTACTTGTCTCTATTACAACATGTATAAAGGGGTTTGTACATTTTCGGCTTTCAGACCGAAAAAATGCTTTTTTGAGCCCCTTACAACTTTACAAATGAAGTACGCGGTCTTTAATCTCCTGCGTCCGGCCCTGATTCCAGAACTGTGTTCCGATGTAGCCACAGGTTCTACGGGCAACGAACAGGTTGTTCTGGTCACGGTTGCCACAGTTCGGGCACTCCCAGATAAGCTTGCCATTCTCGTCGGTCACGATCTTAATCTCGCCATCATAGCCGCAGATCTCGCAGTAGTCGCTCTTCGTATTTAACTCCGCATATAAAATGTTATCATAAATGAATTTCATCACGGAGATAACCGCCTCCACATTATCCTGCAGATTCGGTACTTCCACGTAGCTGATTGCGCCACCCGGTGAAAGCTTCTGGAACTCAGATTCGAATTTCAGCTTATCGAATGCATTGACCGGCTCCGTAACATGGATATGGTAGCTGTTCGTAATGTAGTTCTTATCAGTAACACCCTTGATAATACCAAACCGCTTCTGTAAGCACTTGGCGAATTTGTATGTCGTAGATTCCATCGGCGTACCATAGACGGAATAGCTGATGTTCTCTGCTTCTTTCCACTCTTTACACTTATCATTTAATTTCTGCATCACTTCGAGTGCAAGCTTCTTGCCTTCTGGGGAAGTATGTGTCTTGCCTGTCATGCGCACGCACATCTCACAAAGTCCTGCATACCCAAGCGAGATCGTTGAATATCCATTGAACAGTAATTTATCGATGGTCTCACCCTTCTTGAGTCTCGCAAGCGCACCATGCTGCCACAGAATTGGTGCCACATCGGATACCGTTCCAAGCAGACGCTCATGTCTGCATCGAAGTGCCCGGTGACACAGTTCCAGACGGGATTCGAGAATCTCCCAGAACCGGTCCATATGTCCCTCTGCGGAACATGCAACATCGACTAAGTTAATCGTGACAACACCCTGATTGAATCGCCCGTAATATTTTCTTGTTCCATCCGGATTTCTCTGACCATCCTCAGATGTCGGGAATGACCGGCAGCCCATGCACGGATACACATCACCATTTTTCAGTTCGCGCATCACCTTCGCGGAAATATAATCCGGCACCATGCGCTTTGCGGTACATTTCGCAGCAAGTTCGGTCAGATACCAATACTTGGAATCCTCGGTGATATTATCTTTGTCAAGCACATAAATAAGCTTCGGAAATGCAGGTGTAATCCAGATACCCTTCTCGTTCTTGACACCCTGGATTCTCTGCTGCAACACTTCCTCGATAATCATTGCAAGATCATCCCGTGTCTGACCTTCCGGTACCTCATCAAGATACATGAACATCGTGACGAACGGTGCCTGCCCGTTACAGGTCATAAGGGTAATAAGCTGGTACTGGATCGTCTGGATTCCGCTCTTTACCTCTGCATGCAGACGACTCTCTGTAATCTTGCTGATCACTTCCTCGTCAAGTGCTTCGCCACACATCTTCCGCTCCTCGATTACCTGCTCGCGGATCTTCTTCCGGCTTACATCGACAAACGGTGCGATATGGGAAAGTGTAAAGGACTGTCCGCCATACTGGTTACTTGCTACCTGCGCCACGATCTGTGTTGTGACATTACATGCAGTGAAGAAGCTGTGCGGCTTCTCAATCATTGTCTCGCTGATAACGGTTCCGTTCTGCAGCATATCCTCCAGATTCACGAGGTCGCAGTTATGTTCCCGCTGTGCGAAATAATCCGAATCATGGAAATGGATAATTCCCTGTTCATGTGCTTCCACAATCTCTTCCGGAAGCAGCATACGCTTCGTCAGATCCTTGCTGACCTCACCTGCCATATAATCACGCTGGGTCGAATTAATAACCGGATTCTTATTCGAATTCTCCTGATTAACTTCCTCATTCAGATGATCGATCAATGCTAAAATTCCGTTATCGGTCGTGTTTGATTTTCTTGCAAGTTCACGTTTATACCGATAACGCACATATTTCTGTGCCACCTCGTATCCACGCATCTCCATAATTCCGGTCTCCACCATATCCTGAATATCTTCCACGTGAATCGCATGTGTCATGATCTCAATCTGCTTTGCAATATTATCGGCGATTGCCTGCACCTGATAATCGTTCAACTGGTGCAACCGGTCTACCTCTTTGTTCGCGGCAGTGATTGCATTGACGATTTTGTCCAGGTCAAAATTTACTTCCTCGCCATTTCTCTTAATTACATTTGTGTGTACTGCATCCATAATAACTCCCTCTTTTATGTTTCTATACAATATACTCCGTACTCGCATGATGCATTGTAAATCATTTATCTCCATTGCATCCAAACAATGCGAATGATGTTTCTCAGACATAATATTTCCTACCATACGCAGCAATTTCTAAATTATTTACAATGTATAACGTGAATACTATAGATATATCCAGAATGTATATTACATTTTTATTGTACTAAATATAGTGTATTTAATCTGATTTATACACTATATTTAGTAACCAAGTGCTATTATAATACACACTTACTAAAAAAGGAAGATGTAAATATAAATTTACACCCTCCTTTTTGCATGTATACACGTATACATTTTTTATTTGAATTTTACCGCATTTTTTTGTCGATTATTGGATTGCCTTATGGATCTCCTGCAATGACATAACACCGATCTCACCATATTTCAAGACTGCCTCGATACCCTCTGCGGTTGCACGTGCGGCTGCCATCGTGGTCATATATGGAACCTTTGCACGGATTGCGGTCTTACGGATATAGCTGTCGTCAAACAGCTTCTCTTCCTGTGCAGCCGGTGTATTGATGATGAGCTGGATCTTGCCATTCATCACCGCATCCACAATGTTCGGTCTGCCCTCCTGCATCTTGTTGATACGGTCTGCCTTGATGCCATTTGCGATCAAAAGCTCATAAGTAGTACCTGTAGCCACGATATGGAATCCGCATTTTTCAAATGTCTTCGCAATATCTACAACTTCCGGCTTATCCTTGCGGCTGACAGAGAAAAGCACCGTGCCTTCCTTCGGAAGTCTTGTCTGGGTTGCTTCCTGTGCCTTGTAGAATGCCTCGCCGACATTCGTTGAAAGTCCAAGTACCTCGCCGGTCGAACGCATCTCAGGTCCTAATACCGGGTCAACCTCCTGGAACATGTTGAATGGGAATACGGCTTCCTTCACGCCGTAATACTTCGGCTTTACTTCCTTCATCTGCGGAAGTGGAGATGGCTTGCCGGTTAACTCACTTGTCATGATCTGTGTTGCAATCTTCACCATAGATACGCCACATACCTTGGATACCAATGGAACGGTACGGGATGCACGCGGATTTGCCTCGAGTACATATACCTTGTCGTTTTCGATTGCATACTGCATATTCATCAAACCGCAGACACCCATTTCCTCTGCGATCTTTCTTGTGTAATCTTTAATCGTCTCCACGAGTTTTTCCGGAATTCCTCTGGATGGAAGAATACATGCGGAATCACCGGAATGAACACCTGCAAGCTCGATATGCTCCATAACGGCTGGTACAAATGCATGTTTGCCATCTGCAATCGCATCTGCCTCACACTCGGTTGCATGACGCAGGAAACGGTCGATCAGGATTGGCCGATCCGGTGTCACGCCAACAGCAGCTGCCATATATTTCTTCAGAGATTCCGGCTCGCTGACAACCTCCATGCCACGTCCGCCAAGGACATAAGAAGGACGAACCATAACCGGATAACCGATCTTCTCCGCAACTGCCAGTGCTTCCTCAACATTCGTAGCCATACCGGCTTCCGGCATCGGGATATCAAGCTTCTCCATCATTGCACGGAACAGGTCACGATCCTCTGCCATATCAATAACTTCCGGCGATGTACCAAGGATACGCACACCGTTCTTCTTCAAGTCTGCTGCCAGATTCAATGGTGTCTGTCCGCCAAACTGTGCGATCACGCCCACCGGCTGTTCCTTCTCATAGATAGAAAGTACATCTTCGAGTGTCAATGGCTCGAAATACAATTTATCGGAAGTATCGTAATCCGTAGAAACCGTCTCCGGGTTACAGTTTACAATGATTGTCTCAAATCCAAGTTCTTTTAGTGCAAGTGCCGCATGCACGCAACAATAATCAAATTCGATACCCTGTCCGATCCGGTTTGGACCACCGCCAAGAATCATAATCTTCTTGTTGTTTGAAATCGTCGTATGATCCGGTGCATTGTAAGTAGAATAATAATATGCACGGTCTTCGGTTCCGCTTACATGTACCGGTTCCCAGCTCTCGGTGATACCATAGCCAAGACGCGTATTACGGATATCATCCTCCGGAACTTCGAGCAGCTTGCTTAAGTAACGGTCTGAGAAACCATCCTTCTTCGCCTGCTCCATAGTCTCCTTGTCGAGTGTCTCACCCTTCTTTGCAAGCAGGGCTTCTTCCTCTTCCACAAGCTCTTTCATCTGCTCGATGAAATAATGTTTGATCTTCGTCAGGTTGTATAATTCCTCAACCGTAGCACCCTTCCGAAGTGCCTCGTACATGATAAACTGTCTCTCGCTTGTTGGCTCACGCAGCATCACAAGCAATTCTTCCTTTGTCTTATCATGGAAATCCTTCGCAAAGCCGAGTCCGTAACGGCCGATCTCCAAGCTTCGGATTGCCTTCTGGAATGCTTCCTTATAAGTCTTACCGATACTCATAACTTCGCCCACAGCACGCATCTGGGTACCAAGCTTATCCTGTGCATCCTTGAACTTCTCAAATGCCCATCTTGCGAACTTGATTACGACATAATCGCCACCCGGAACATATTTGTCGAGCGTTCCGTGTACACCACAAGGAATCTCATCCAGCGTAAGTCCTGCTGCAAGCATCGCTGATACAAGTGCAATCGGGAAACCTGTTGCCTTGGAAGCAAGCGCAGAGGAACGGGATGTTCTAGGGTTGATCTCGATTACAATGATACGGTCTGTCACAGGGTCATGTGCAAACTGTACGTTTGTACCACCGATGACCTGTACTTCATCTACAATCTTATATGCCTGCTCCTGCAGACGCTTCTGACATTCCTCAGAGATTGTAAGCATTGGTGCCGAACAGAAGGAATCTCCGGTGTGCACACCAAGCGGATCAATGTTCTCGATGAAGCAGACCGTAATCATGTTACCCTTTGCATCACGGACAACCTCGAGTTCCAGCTCTTCCCAACCGAGAATTGACTCTTCAACCAGTACCTGTCCTACCAGACTTGCCTGCAAGCCTCTCGCACAGACGGTCTTTAATTCTTCTACATTGTAGACAAGTCCGCCACCGGCACCGCCCATTGTATAGGCCGGACGCAAAACAACTGGGTAACCAAGCTTATCTGCAATTGCAAGTGCCTCTTCCACAGAATAGGCAACCTCACTGCGTGCCATCTCAATTCCCAGTTTATTCATAGTTTTCTTAAATTCAATTCGATCCTCGCCACGTTCGATTGCATCTACCTGAACGCCGATAACCTTTACATTATATTTGTCAAGTACACCTGCGGCTGCAAGCTCGGAACACAAATTAAGACCCGACTGACCACCGAGGTTCGGTAATATCGCGTCCGGACGTTCCTTGGCAATAATCTGCTCCAGTCTTGTCACATTTAACGGCTCAATATATGTCACATCCGCAATACCCGGATCTGTCATAATTGTTGCAGGATTGGAATTCACCAGAATAATCTCGTAACCGAGCTGTCTTAAAGCTTTACATGCCTGCGTGCCGGAATAGTCAAACTCACATGCCTGACCGATGATGATTGGACCGGAACCGATAATCAGAACTTTTTTAATGTCTTCTCTTTTGCTCATATTTGCCCCCTTGTATGTAGTGTATTTAATCCGATTTTGAAACATTTACACTATGATAAGAGTTGGACGTGTTTATTATTCTACGCAGACGCGCTCTCGCTCAGCTCCACACGTAGCGGACACTAAATTCACGACAAACAAGTTTGCCGTTCATTAAGTGCCGACGTGTTCCGATGGTCTGCTTTAGAATCAATAAACACGTCCAACTCTATATACTGTATTGTTTTGTTTCAAAATCTCATTGGATAAATTGAATCTTTATATGTAGCAAATCCTAATTTTTATCCAAAATCACTTAATTATACTAGATGTGATGGGCAAATACAATCAGAGAAATGGCATAAAAAAAGAACCCTTGAAAAAAGGGTTCTTTCGTGATTTTGCTTAGTTTTCCGAAATCATATCCACAAAATATTGATGAATCTTTACTTCTTCAGTCAGTTCCGGATGGAATGCGGTCACAAGCTGGTTTCCCTGTCGGGCAGCGACAATCTTACCATCACAAGCCGCCAGAACATCAACACTATCCCCAGTGCTCTCGATATACGGTGCACGGATAAATGTCATGCCGACGGTTCCGATTCCCTTGAACTCTTCTTCTGCGAAGAAACTGCCAAGCTGTCTGCCGTAAGCATTTCTGCGTGCTACGATATTCATCGTCCGGAAGCCAAGTGCATCCTCCCCGTTAATATCCTTTGCCAGAAGCAGCAAGCCTGCGCAGGTACCGAAGACCGGCAGGCCTGCCTCGATCTTCGCCTTGAGCGGCTCGTACAGGGAAAGCTCCTTCAGAAGTTTTCCCATAACTGTACTTTCTCCTCCAGGAATGATTAGTCCATCCATATCGTCCTGCAGGTCGTCTGCCTGACGGATTTCAAAGTGTGGAATATGTAATTTATCAAGGGATGCTTCATGCTCTGCGAATGCACCCTGCAATGCCAATATTCCTATCTTCATCTTACTTTCCTCTTTCTGCCATAAGAATCTCGATCTCGGACTCATTGATTCCGACCATAGCCTCACCAAGATCTTCTGAGAGCTCTGCAATAAGCTTTGCATCCTGATAGTTTGTAACAGCCTTAACGATAGCGGCTGCACGCTTTGCAGGATTTCCGGACTTGAAGATACCGGATCCAACGAATACACCTTCTGCACCAAGCTGCATCATGAGTGCTGCATCGGCAGGTGTCGCAACACCACCGGCTGCGAAGTTTACAACCGGAAGCTTGCCGTTCTCATGGACGTAACGAACAAGCTCAACAGGTACCTGAAGCTGCTTTGCTGCTTCGTAGATTTCATCCTCTGCCATACCCACGATACGACGAATCTCTGAATTCATGGCACGCATATGACGAACCGCCTGTACAACATCACCGGTTCCCGGCTCACCCTTTGTACGAATCATAGACGCACCTTCCTCGATACGACGAAGTGCCTCGCCAAGATCACGTGCACCACACACAAATGGAACCTTGAACTTAGTCTTATCAATATGGTAGATATCATCGGCCGGTGATAAAACTTCACTCTCATCGATATAATCAATCTCGATTGCTTCGAGGATCTGTGCCTCTACGAAATGTCCGATACGGCATTTTGCCATAACGGGAATGGAAACGGCTTCCTGAATTCCCTTGATCATCTTCGGATCGCTCATACGGGATACACCACCGGCTGCACGGATATCTGCCGGGATTCTCTCCAATGCCATAACCGCACACGCACCTGCCTCCTGTGCAATTCTTGCCTGCTCCGGTGTTGTAACGTCCATGATAACGCCACCCTTTAACATCTGTGCAAGGTTCTTATTCAATTCATATCTGTTCTCGCTCATCATTGTTCCTCCTGATTGCTCTTTTATTTCATAATTTCCTGATATTCTTGCAGATATACATCTGAAATTATACATACAAGAAAACTACGGATATAATTAAAGCACAGAAACTGGATATATTGAAATACCCAGTCTCTATGCTTTTAACAATGTCAGTTTGAACTGTTTTTAATTGATTTTACACATCTGACCTTATGTGACCTTATAGTCAGTTTTTTCCGTTATTTTGTACCGAAGATACGGTCGCCCGCATCGCCAAGTCCAGGACAGATGTAGGCATTCTCATTCAACTCGCGATCCAGATGACCCACATAGATCTGCACATCCGGATGTGCCTCATGCAGCTTCTGTACACCTTCCGGTGCTGCAATGATACACATGAACTTAATCTTCTTCCCACCATGTTCCTTAATCTGCGTAATCGCATCCACGGCAGAACCACCGGTTGCAAGCATCGGATCGGTTACCACGATAATTCTCTCATCAATCGGATTCGGAAGCTTGCAGTAATACTCATGTGGAATGTGCGTCTCCTCATCCCGGTACATACCGATGTGTCCAACCTTTGCAGATGGTACGAGGGCAAGCACGCCCGGCACCATGCCAAGTCCGGCACGAAGAATCGGAACAATAGCGAGCTTACGTCCGGAAATCATCGGAGTCATGCATTTCTCGATTGGAGTCTCAATCTCCACATCCTGCAATGGCAGGTCACCAAGTGCTTCAAATCCTTCAAGCATCGCAATCTCCTCTACGAGCTTCCGGAACTCATTGGTTCCCGTATTCTTATCACGCAGAATCGAAATCTTGTGCTGAATCAACGGATGCTCAAAAATCGTAATGTTTTTCTCATTCTTAAAATCCATTTTGTAATCTCCTTTTTTCTTATCGAATATCTTACTTAATATACGAATTGCTCCGTTGCTACGCAACTTCCGCAATTCTGACTTATGACTTTTTATATTCTATTATTCCTTAGACTTCACAAATACACCACGGCTCTGGTCTCCATCGGGATTTACACCAAACTGGTAATCATTTCCAGGCAGGATTGCATTTAATAAGATTCCCGCGATGGCCGCGATGGCAAGTGCTGTCAATGTAATAGATGTCTCTCCAATCTTAAATGTGATACCCTTTGGGAAACCAAGACCACAGACGAAGATAATACCCGCGATAATCAAGTTTCTGGAACGTGTCAGGTCCACCTTATTCTCAACGACATTCCGCACACCAATGGCTGAAATCATACCATATAACATGAATGACACACCACCGATAATAGCAGCTGGCATCGTAGAGATTACGGCTGCAAACTTCGGAATGAAGGACAACACAATTGCAAATACAGCTGCCAGACGGACAACCAGTGGATCATATACCTTAGAAAGTTCCAATACACCTGTATTCTCACCGTACGTTGTGTTTGCCGGTCCACCGATTGCTCCTGCAAATGCAGTTGCAAGACCATCACCAACTAATGTACGATGTAAGCCCGGATCCTGAATGAAGTTCTTACCAACCGTTGCGGAGATGGCTGACATATCACCTACGTGTTCCATCATCGCAGCAATTGCGATTGGTGCCATAACCAGAATCGATGTGAGATCAAATTTTGCAAACTGGAACTGTGGTACACCAAAGAAGCTTGCGGATTTCACCGACTCGAATGCGATGATTGCGCTTCCATCCGGATTCGTAAGTCCTGCTGCATTCATAATCACTGCTGCTACATAAGAAATTATAACCCCCATCAGAATCGGGATAATCTTGAACATGCCTTTACCCCAGATATTGAAGATGATGATAACCGCTAACGCGATGATTGCAAGCCACCAGTTTGTACTGGCGTTTGTAATTGCAGACGATGCAAGTGAAAGTCCGATACAGATAATGATCGGCCCGGTTACAACCGGTGGAAGAAATCTCATAACACGGTTTACGCCAACCAGCTTGATAATCAATGCCATAACCAAATACAATGCACCGGCAACTACTACACCACCGCAAGCATAAGCCACCTTGTCATTTGCTGCCATGCCTGCAAATTTGCCGGTATCCAGATTGGCTACAGTTGAAAATCCGCTTAAGAATGCAAACGAAGATCCCAAGAACGCCGGTACTTTAAACTTGGAACAGACATGAAAAAGCAATGTACCAAAGCCCGCACAGAAAAGTGTGACCGATACGGTCAGACCTTTCGTCAATGGTTCTCCACACGCTTCCACAAAATACCCGGACACTAAAATTGGGACCAGAATCGTTGCACCGAACATTGCAAACATATGCTGTAATCCCAAAATCAAAACCTTCGGTAATCCAAGCTTTTTCGCGTCTCTGACTGCTCCATCATTTGTGTCACCCATAGTTTTTACCTCTTTCCCTCTCTTGACTTGTAAGAGAATTTATTTGTATTCTATTATGCACGAGCAGGGGAGATTTTGCAACAAGAAATCATAGGGATTTTTGTGGAATCATAAGCGAAAAAAAGGCTGCCTGACGCAGCCTTTTCTGTCTTCTATCATTCGTTATTCAAATGCTTTCTGCATATTTCCCTGTTTTTGCTTCTCTCGGAAGATTAGACGGAACAGGAAACGTACAAGTGGACCCGCATAAAATATCTGCCAGCACAGTGCCATCGGGAAATTAAATGCACATGTCTGTAACCAGACGGCAATAAACTGATTTCCCGCATGCTTAAATAAAATGGTTGCTGCCAGACTCATAAGCGGACACATAAATGCGACTGAGATAAATGAAATTGCAAGAACGAGATGGAACGGATTTTCCTTCTCCGGGTTGACGATCTTCAACGCTTTCTTCTTCGCAATTGTACCGACAAAAAAGAAATCGATCACAAATGCAATCGGTCCCATGATGACAAGCTCATGGAATGCGGACAGGAACACTTCGTTGCTCATCCCTCCGATATTCAGTGCAATGTTGTAGCAGATCATCGCATACACCATGGCGAACACCATCATAATCGTGAAAATAACCTCTTGAAACTTTGTTTTTGGCATAAAAAACCTCCTTAAAATGATAATTCTTAACAGACTGTGTTGTTCGTTATCATTCCAAAGAGAATGTGCGTTTCCAATAGTAACCTTCTATTTTCTTTTCCGAGTATGGATTATATCATGTCGCCTAACGGCTCCATGTGTGTTTTCGCAATATGCCGGCTTATGCAAGCACAGCCGCCGCATTGCTCATTTTATCAAATGGATTTTGTGGTGTCAAGGTGTTTTTTCTATGTTATAATGAAGCACACCGATGCGTGCGCATGTCATCACGCTTCCGCGTGGTGACATGTGATATAATGGAAAAAATTTTACAGAATCGAGATATATTATGAAGAAAATACTTGCATTTATAAAAAGAGAAACCATCCTGATGGTAAGCCTCGTGCTCGCCATCCTCTCCATGTTCCTCGTCCATCCGGACAGGAAATACATCTCCTACATCGACTGGCATTCCATCACACTCCTGTTCTGCCTAATGGCTGTTATGGCTGGATTCAAGGAAACCGGTCTGTTCCGCACAATCGGAAATGCACTGCTTGCACACGTTCATACAACGAGACAATTGTTTCTTGTGCTGGTGTTGCTTCCATTTGTATTCAGCATGTTTATCACAAATGATGTCTCACTGATCACCTTTGTGCCGTTTGCAATCATTGTGCTTTCCATATCGGAGAAGGAACATCTGATCATCCCGGTCGTTGTGATGCAGACAATCGCTGCAAACCTCGGAAGTATGCTTATGCCGATGGGGAATCCACAGAACTTGTATCTATATGCGAAATCCGGCATGTCCCTCGGTACATTCGTGGAAATTATGCTTCCTTACACGATTGCTTCGCTGCTTGGAATCCTGATTTCCATGTTCTTTATCAAACAGCACGCGATCGTAATCGATCGGAACGACAATGCAGTTAAACTTCCGAAAAAACAGATTATCCTTTACAGCATCGCATTCATGCTGTGCCTGTTGAATGTTGCAAAGCTTCTGGACATCCGCATCCTGTTCGCGATTATTCTTGTACTGTTCCTGCTTGTGTCACGAAAAACTCTGCTTCACGTGGACTACGCACTGCTCGGCACATTTATCGGATTTTTCGTATTCATCGGAAATATGGAGCGCCTGCCAGCTTTCCAGTCTTTCCTTGAAAGCATCATTACCGGACGGGAAACATACATTGCAATCGGTGCCAGCCAGATTATCAGCAACGTGCCAACCGCCCTTTTGCTGTCCGGATTTACAACGAATTACAAGGCACTTATCATCGGCACCAACCTCGGAGGACTCGGTACACTCATCGCTTCGATGGCAAGCCTGATCTCCTATAAGCAAATTGCCCGGGAATATCCTGGCAAAAAGGGGAAATATTTTCTATGGTTTACGGTTGTCAATGTGGTGTTTCTGGCTGGGTTGATGGGGATGTATGCGATTCTGTAGATGGATATTTCTATTAAAATTATTAAGGGTATTCAATCAATTGTCATCTTATCTACATAGTAGAAATTATTTAAGGTTATTCAACCTAGATTTAGACGTTTGGAAGAAACTTTGTTACGTTGTGGTGTATCAATGCCAAGTACAGATGATAATTTCGACTTTTCTTAATCACGTTGATGATTATATTGAAATCAACATAATCATGTGTTATAAAAAGATTATATCGGAAAAGGAGAAAGGAATTATGTCAAATTATAAAGATTATAAAGATGCTTATATGGTGTGTTTGCGTGCACTTTTTGGTGATATTTTGACAATGGATGAAGATACATTTGTGCTTTTAGATGCTAGTTTTGCGTCAGTAGAAGAAGATGGAAATTATATCTGTTCCAAAGGTTTTGAACGTTGGTTACAGAAACAATTACCGTATATTTATGGTGTTTTCTTATCGAGAGAAGATTTTGTAAAAAATGTATATGAAGTTATGTATAATTTTGTAGCTACGGGAAAAGAACATGCATTTGAAGTGTTGAATGCACAGTCTGTAAATGATGTGATGTCTGACCGTGTGTATACGGTAACATTTCAGAATTTCAGTCAAAACATTTACATGCAGTGGCTTGATTTGATTAAGACACGTATTGCTTATTTGAACAGTCTTTCAGAGTGGGTTGATGAAAAAGCATCAAACATGACAGCTTCGCATAAATATATGTTGACGTTTATTTTATTTAATTTTCCAGTAATGGTACAGCTATTGATGCGTGATGAGAATTTTCTTAATTCGTTTGAAATTGGTACTGATTATATGACAGTTAGATATGAGTATATTCATTATGAATTGCATGGCAAACATCTTGACCTTACTGATGCTGAGAAATGGAACTAAACATGTGCAGTACAGCATCCACGGTTACAGTGGGTGCTTTTTTCGTGTCTGTATGACACTGTCTGATTCATATGTAAAAGTATGTTTCTTGTAGAAAATTCAAATTAGTTCTTGCAATTTTAGCTGTTTCATATTTTAAAATGTTCGTAAATCAGGCGTTTTAAGTGAACATGTGAAAACATAAAAACGGAAAGTGTTTTCATAGACATTTCAAACTATTTCCTCCTTGCATAATCCTCCTCAATCTCCTCGAAGCAATCCTCTTCATCTAGAAAATCTGTCATATCCTGGGCGGATTCGCAGCTGCGCATCATGGCTACGGTCTGACTTAAGACCTTGTAATTGAGTGCTGTCCCGGCAGCATCACAATGGTAGTTGACGGCACGACCGGCTCTGATTCCCATGCGTCCTGCTTCTGCGACTGCATCGATGTTTGCTCCAAGGAAGATAAATTCCCAGTTTTTCGCCTGCTGCTTCTCAATCATTCTCTTTACCTTCGCATAATTATATCTATGGCTCGCGTTTTCCATACCATCTGTTGTAATAATAAAAATCGTCTTCTCGGGGCGTTCCGACTCCGGCATACGTTTTCGTACATTCTTGATATGACTGATTGCACCACCTAATGCATCTAACAATGCCGTACAACCCCGCACAAAATACTGCTCGTCTGTCATCGACTGAATCTGCCTGATGTCCACCCGGTCATAGATCACCTCTGTCTGATCGTCAAACAATACGACCGATACAAGTACTTCACCAGCTTCCTTCTTCTGCTTCTCAATCATGCTGTTGAATCCCCCTATCGTGTCCGCCTCAAGCCCGCTCATCGATCCACTTCTGTCTAAGATAAATACCAATTCTGTCAAATTCTTCTTCATAATGATTACCTCCATTTTCATCCTTCTGATATTTTTGATATGTAGCATTCATGCATTCAATCCTATATGCATATATCCGCCAATCGTTTTTATCAGTTACCTTGTTTGTTGTTGAAGGAATCATATCACAAAGCATAAAAAATAAGGTCGCCACACAAGCGACCCTATATAATATATTTGATCAGACACAGAAGTTCATGCTCCTCTGTCTATATATCAGATCAGGCATGAAAGTCCATGCTCCTCTAACTGGATATCTAACTCAATCATATCGTAGATTTGATTTTCTATGAAATAAGAGAAGATAATGTCCGTCTTATCGCACGGGCTTAATGCATATCCTGCACGCGCAAGCAGATCTCTCGTCTCATCCAAATTAAGCTTTGCACCCATGCACAGACACATTGCAGTCATCTTCTGCGGATGATAATCTGTATGATTTTTTATCTTCGAAAATGTCTTCTTATCCACGAGCGCCCGCTTGTAGACATCCGCATTCGTCATGCCTTTCTCTTCGATCAGATAGAGCAGATATTCCGAAAAGGAATCCGTCAGATGCTTCATGCGTTCTTCTAATTTGCTCTCATCCAGTTCTGTGAACTCATTTTCTTCCTCGGAATCTTCGTCGGAATCCTCCTCATACAGATCGTCCTCGTATAGATTGTCCTTATACAGATCGTCTCCATAAGGCGAGAACGATTCATCGTCCAAGTCCGTCCCATCAGGCTGGCGGAGTGCATCGTCTAGTTCCGTCTCACCAGGCTGACAGATTGCATCGTCCAGGTCACGCCGCAACGCCATCGTCTGCACGCTATATTCTTCATGATGTTTTGCATCGACATAGTTCTCGTCAATATATGCCTGCAGGTCTTTGTCGAATCGTTTTCCGTATCGTGCTGACTGCGCATCAAATACAACCAGGTAGATAAGCATCTCATGATCCTGCAAAAATGCCTGAATCTCATCCGCAGCAATGCGGATACCTTCTTCCTTCGGATAACCAAAGCTTCCGGTTGAAATCACTGGAAATGCAATGGACCGGCATCGCTGTTCCCACGCCAGCGACAGACTCTTCCGATAGCAGACCCTCAGCTTTTCTTCCTCTCCATGCGCCCCATCAATATAAAGCGGACTGACCGCATGGATGATATAACGCGCCGGCAACCGGAATCCCGGTGTCAGGAATACGTCTCCCTCCGGGACCTCACCGATATTTTTCTCCCGGTATTCTGACAACCGCCGCTTTCCCGCTGCCTTATAGACCGCATAATCGCAGCCACTTCCTATAATTGGCTTTGTATTCGCAGTATTCACGATCGCATCGCACCGCATCTTCGTTATATCATTTCTGACTATCTTAAATGGCATCTTCTATCTCCAATCAAGGGAACTTTTGTATATTTTCTAAGATTATTTTTTTATTTTACTACTTCCGTCTTCCTTGGTAAAGTTTTCTACTATCTTTTCATTCCTGTAAATTTCCTCTTTGGAGCAACCTTTCCTTTTCCACTTGCTTTGCTCCTACTTCCACTTACCAATAAATTCCCCTCTTGGAGCAACCTTCCCTTTTCCACTT
The DNA here is from genome assembly GCF_022174665.1 of Eubacterium sp. MSJ-33. NCBI lineage: Bacteria > Bacillati > Bacillota > Clostridia > Eubacteriales > Eubacteriaceae > Eubacterium > Eubacterium sp. MSJ-33. Next base: position 2,751,372 of record NZ_CP076562.1, on the reverse strand, counting down.
ACTTTGCTCCTACTTCCACTTACCACTAAATTTCCCATTTGGAGCAACCTTCCCTTTTTTACTTGCTTTGCTCCTACTTCTACTCCCAAACACAAAAACAGCCACGAGCCCAAAGCCCATGACTGTTAATATTCCTACGCCAGCACTGCATTTCCAGTATACAACTGGTAATATCTGCCCTTCTTTTCGAGCAGTTCTTCGTGCGTTCCACGCTCAATGATACGTCCCTGTTCGAGTACCATAATACAGTCGCTGTTGCGAATTGTGGAGAGTCGATGCGCAATTACAAATGTCGTTCTTCCGTGCATCAGCTTGTCCATACCATCCTGTACAAGACGCTCGGTTCGTGTATCGATCGAGCTTGTCGCTTCATCCAAGATAAGCGCCGGTGGATCGGCGATCGCCGCCCGCGCAATGGCGAGAAGCTGCCGCTGTCCCTGACTCAAGTTTGCGCCATCCCCGGTCAGAACGGTATCATAGCCCTGCGGCAGACGGCGGATGAATCCGTCGGCATTCGCAAGCTTTGCGGCTGCCTCGACTTCTTCGTCTGTCGCATCAAGCCGTCCATAGCGGATATTCTCCCGCACGCTCATGCTGAACAGATGCGTATCCTGCAATACGATGCCGAGTGATCTTCGCAGATCTGCTTTCTTGATCTTGTTGATATTGATTCCATCGTACCGGATTTTTCCATCCTGAATATCGTAGAACCGATTGATCAGATTCGTGATCGTCGTCTTTCCAGCTCCGGTCGAACCGACGAACGCAAGCTTTTGTCCCGGCTGTGCAAACATCGAAACATTGTGCAGCACAATCTTATCATCGTTATACCCGAAGTCCACGTCGTCAAACACAACGTCACCTTTCAGTTCCACATAGGTTGTCGGATCGCCATTTGTATGCTTGTGCGCCCACGCCCAGAGTCCGGTACGCTTCTCACTTGGCACAAGCTGTCCATTTTCACGTTTTGCATTCACAAGCTCGACATAACCCTCGTCCACTTCCGGCTCTTCGTCCAACAGATTGAAGATTCGTTCCGCTCCGGCAAGTGCCATCACGATCGCATTGATCTGCATACTGATCTGGTTGATCGGCATGTTGAAGTTCTTGTTAAATGTCAGGAAGCTTGCCAGTCCGCCCAGCGTGAATCCGCCGACATTTCCAATCGCCAGCATACCACCGACGATCGCACAGAGCACATAGCTGATATTTCCAAGCTGTGCATTGATCGGTCCTAAAATATTCGAATAGTTATTTGCCTTGTAGGAGCTCTCGCACAAAGCATCGTTCAGCTTGTCAAATGCTTCCTTACTCTCTTCCTCGTGGCAGAATACCTTGACCACACGCTGTCCCTGCATCATCTCTTCGATGTAGCCATTGACCGTACCGATATCCTTCTGCTGCGCAATGAAATGCTTCGCGGAAAGTCCGCCGATCTTTCTTGTCAGTACCAGCATAATTCCGACCATGAAAAATGTCAGCGCCGTAAGCGGAATGTTCAGCATAAACATACAGACGGTCGTACTGATAATCGTAATCGCACTATTGAAAAGCTGTGGCATCGACTGGCTGATCATCTGGCGCAGCGTATCCGTATCATTTGTATACATGGACATGATATCGCCGTGCGCATGGGTGTCGAAATATTTGATTGGAAGCTGCTCCATCTTCGTGAACATCGAATCACGGAATGTTTTCAGCATTCCCTGTGTGACATTAACCATGATTCGGTTATAGGAATACGAAGCAATAATTCCGATCCCATAGAAGCATGCGACACGTCCGATTGCATGGAGCAATGGTGTGTAATTCTTCGTCTCACTCTTTAACAGCGGTGTGATATAGTCGTCGATTAACCGCTGCATGAACATCGTTCCCTGTACATTTGCAAGAACGTTGATGATGATACAGATTGCAACGATAATAATCGCTGCGCCATAATGCTTCATCAGCATTCCCATCAACCGCTTCAGAAGCTTGCCCGGATTCTCCGGTCCTTTTCCTCTTTGATTACGCATGCTGATTCACCTCCTTCGTCGCAACAGGCGCCTCATCATCAAAATCAGCATTGGCGCCGCCACCGTTTTGTGACTCATATACCTCGCGGTAAATATCATTTTCGGCAAGCAGCTCTTCATGCGTTCCAATACCGTTGATTTCACCCTCGTTCATTACGATGATCCGGTCAGCATGCTCCACACTGGAGATACGCTGCGCAATGATAATCTTCGTTGTGTTTGGAATCTCGGTTGCGAATGCCGCACGGATCTTCGCATCCGTTGCCGTATCAACCGCACTTGTCGAATCATCTAAGATTAGGATCTTCGGATTCTTCAATAATGCACGCGCAATACACAGACGCTGCTTTTGTCCACCGGACACATTCGAACCACCCTGCTCGATATATGTGTTGTAGCCATCCGGCATCTTCTCGATGAATTCATCGGCGCAGGCAAGCTCACACGCACGTCTGCACATCTCGTCGGTAGCATCCTTGTCACCCCAGCGGAGATTCTCGTAGATTGTTCCACTAAACAATGTATTCTTCTGCAATACAACGGCAACTTCATTTCGAAGTGTCTCCATGTCGTATTCCCGGACATCTTTGCCGCCAACTCTGACGCTGCCCTTCGACACATCATACAGACGGCTGATCAGGCTGACAAGGCTCGTCTTCGCGCTACCGGTTCCACCGATGATGCCGATCGTCTCACCCGATTTAATCGCTACATTGATATCCTTCAATACGAAATCCTTCGCCGTCTCCTTGTAACGGAAATATACGTGATCGAACTCCACGCTTCCATCTGTCACTTCCATATCCGGCTGCTCCGGATTGTTCAAGGTCGTATCCTCGTTGATAACCTCTGCGATACGTCTCGCGCTCGCCATACTCATACTGATCATGACGAATACCATCGAAAGCATCATCAGGCTCATCAGGATATTCATGCAGTATGCAAGCAGACTCATCAGGTTGCCTGTGGTAAGCATATCACTCACGATCATATGCGCACCGACCCAGCTGATTAACAGGATGCAGCTATATACCGTGAACATCATGACCGGCATATTGCAGGCGATGATGCTCTCTGCCCGCACAAACATGTTGTAAAGCTTCGCGCTTGCTTGTGCGAATTTATTTGTCTCATACTCCTCGCGGACATATGCCTTAACTACACGGATTGCCGATACATTCTCCTGCACGCTCGCATTTAAGTCGTCGTACTTTTCAAATACGATATTGAAATATTTATTTGCCTTGCGGATAATGAACTGCAATACTATGCCAAGCAAAATAACTGCAACCAGGTAAATGCTTGCGATTCTTGCATTGATCAAAAATGCGGCTACCATCGCGCAGATCATGCTCGCCGGAGCGCGCATACCCATACGCAGGAGCATCATGTAGGAGTTCTGCACATTCGTCACATCGGTCGTCATACGAGTCACCAGTCCGGCGGTACTGTACTTGTCAATGTTTGTAAATGAAAATGTCTGGATATTATAATACATCGCCTGCCGCAGATTCTTCGCAAAACCGGCAGATGCATATGCACCGTAACGGCCTCCCATAAGTCCCGCAAATAGTCCGACTGCCGCTGCCACGATCATCCATGCACCGACTACGCAGATATGATGGATGTCGCCACCCGGCACGTTGACACCATCGTCAATGATGGATGCCATCAGGAATGGGACGAGCGTTTCCATCAGAACTTCCAGCAGCATGAACAGTGGGGTTGCGATGGACGCGGCTTTGAATTCTTTGATTTGTTTTCCTAACGTCTTTAACATGTTGTCTCCTTTCTTATGCTTCAATTTTGTCCATGATGCATTTGTATATATGTCTATATTCAATTCTGGTAATATATGATGTATTGAAACTAAGAAGTGCTAGATGTTCTGATTCACACAGTACGCCTGCACGCAACCGCCGCCAATTCGCCATCCGTGGCTCAATGGCGGCTTGTTTGAACATCGTGTTCAAACATTGCTGATTACTTACAGAACATCAAGTACTTCTAAGTTCCAAACATATCTATATTTCCAGAATTGAATATAAACATTTACAAATTGCATCATGTCGCTCACTCTCTTAATCATAGGAAAGCAAGCCAAGTGACCTTGTGGTTACTTACAGGCTTGCTTGATTTCCGGTGCTCCAAGGCTTGTCAATTCAGCTCCAAGCTTATCTGTAATTGATAAAAACTGTGTGATTTCTTCCTCGGATAAGCAGTCTCTCAGGCGCTGTTCCATCTGCATCACGCGTGTATGGATTTTTTCTTCGAGTGCCTGCCCCGCTCCGGTCAGTTCCAGTTTCTTCAGACGTGCATCTCTGGCAACGCTGGAACGCCTGATAAGTCCGTTCTTCTCCATCGCCTGTAACGTCTGGGTGACGGTAGACCGGCGCAGATAGAAGAATTCTTCCACATCCTTCTGATATACTTCTGTCTTCTTACTGAATTCGGAAATGTAATGCAGGATCCGGCTCTGAGAACCGCTGATGCCTTCCACTTCCGCTGCCTGATGCAGATAATGTTTTACCTGGTTTGATAATATGATGATCTGATTTCCCAGATGATCGTGTTTCCAATCGTCCATGAATTCCCTCCTTTAGTAGTATCTTCCCAACGTTCTGTATTGCAACAGATTGTCTGCGCCATACAGCCTGTTTCATCTACATATAACAGATCTATATAGTCTCTAATTTCATTTTCAAATGATATCCCTATCATCCTCATTTTATTAGATAAAAAAGTTCGGTTATGGATTGTTCGTAATCAAACAATTCACAACCGAACTATATTTTAACATGCATAAAATATTTTTCAAGCAATTCGCTTTTTATTTTTTTCATTTATTTGACTATTTGACGTCTTGTAATAAAAGCATATAAACTCCCGAATCCAGTTTTCTCACAGCTTCCCTACGAAACAATCTGCATGATCCGGATCAAGAACAGCCATGCCAGTCCATAGTACGTTACGACTGCTACAAGGTCGTTGACCGTTGTGATCAGTGGACCGGATGCAACTGCCGGATCAATCTTGATCTTGTGGAAGAAAATCGGAATCAAGGTTCCAACCAGACTTGAAATCACCATGGCAACCATCAGTGATACACCTACGCAACCGGAAATCAGGAATGCATGCAGCCATGCATTGTGCTTGAAGCAGGCGATGTAGATGCCGATAAATACAAATGCCAGAGAGCCGAGCAACAAGCCATTTACAAAACCGACTTTCATCTCCTTCCATACGAGATGCAGCTTCTGCTTACCAGTCAGGTTCTCATCCATCAATACACGAATCGTAACCGCCAGCGACTGTGTTCCTACATTCCCTGCCATGTCCAGAATCAACGACTGGAAGCACATCACAATCGGAAGCACAGCGACAACCGCTTCAAAAGCTCCTACAACGGAAGACACACCCATGCCAAGGAACAATAAGATAATCAACCATGGCAATCGTTTCTTCATGCTTTCCTTTGTAGTTTCTCTCAAATCCTCCTCGTCTGTCAAACCAGCGAGTTTTGCGTAATCCTCGCCCATCTCATCATCGACAGCCTCTACGACATCCTGTGCGGTGATAACACCGAGCAATTCCTTTGTCTCAGATAAAACCGGAATGGAATCCTCTGCGTAATCCACCAGTTCGTCAATACAATCCTCGATTTTCTCATGATCGGTCACGAATGGATACGTCGTATTGATGATAGATTCCAGTGTATCATTTTCTCTGGCAACGATCAGATCCTTCAGGTCAATCGCGCCATAGTATTTATCGGATTCGTCTAATACATAGACGGTTCCGATATTATCATTTTCACCTGCCTGTGAAACCAGCTCGCGCATTGCCTGCCGGATATCTATGCCCCTGCGGATGACGATATAGTTCGTCGTCATACGACTACCCATCTCGTCTTCCTCGTAGGAGAGGATCATCTGGATATCATTTCCGGCATCCTTCGGGAGCATATCCACAACCTGCTTTTTCGTTGCATCATCGACCTCGTCTAGGACATCGACCGCATCGTCGACTTCCATCAGGGAGAGTACCTTTGCTGCCTCCCGCAGATTCTTATCCCGCAAATGCTTCTTTGACTGCGCTGTGTAATTCTTTCTTTTCATCCATTTCTTCATTGTCTTCTACCTCCTTATTCCGGGGCATAAAAATACCACCGTCTTTCATACGGTGGTTCAGACAACAGAAAACTAAACGCAGTTATATCGTCATAAATAAAATGAGACTATATCCCAACTGCGTTCGTATATCCATATGTCTTCCACCGCGTATCGCTCGACTCGTACTATCGCAACCGTCCATAGTCTCACCTCCATAATTTTTTATTCTATTCGCAGCTTTATCACTGCCAGATCTATCCGAACCAGATCTCGCCATGGTTCTTCCTCGACCTAAGATGTAGTCTACCCCATTTCCCCTGGTTCGTCAACCAAGTTTACAAGTTTTTACCAATTTTACAGCTCATGGTAATATGGGCAGATATCTTCATAACTCCCATTAATCATGCGGAAGCCACCCGGTATCGTGCCAAGCTGTTTAAACCCAAGCCGCTCATACAGGTGTCGTGCATGCACATTACTTGCAACAACCGCATTGAACTGTAAGACGCGGTAACCATGTGCCTTACCCTGCGCCAGACAGTCAGACACCAGCTTCTCGCCGATATGCAATCCTCTCGATTCCCGGTCGACCGCATAACTTGCATTGCAGATGTGTCCGCATCGTCCTACATTGTTTGGATGCAGGATGTACATGCCGTAGATTCTGCCTGTGTCCATATCCTCCGCGACTCCGCAATATGTCTGCTCTGCGAAAAATGCGGTTCCTGACTCCGGTGTCAGACATTCCTCCTGCGGAAATGCCACGCCATCTTCGACAACCTGGTTCCAGATCGTCACCATCGCCTCGATGTCATTGTCTGTATATGCTCTTACTTCGATATTCATGGTTTTATTCTTCTTTCATTAAAATTTATCTTCGACAATCACTTGGCCTGCTATGTCATACAAAGTAAATTTCTTTATTTTATACCTTCTTTTTTACTGCCCGCTATATCAGTCCCACAAGCATTGCAACCGCAGTCTTCATAATCTCATCCGGGAATTCATACTCGGCAGTATGAAGCTGTGCATGATCTTCGCCATCGCCCACACCGAAGAATGCCCCCGGCACTTCCTGCAGATAATATCCAAAATCCTCCGACCAGCGCATCGGCTGTGCAAGCTCTGTCACAGGGAATTGTAATTTCTCTGCACACGCAAAAAGCTTATCTACATTTGTATCGTGATTCTCCGTTGCCGGGAACCGCTCGATCTCCTCTATGGCTATAGTAAGCTGATTTTCTTCTGCAAGTGTCGCAGCCAGAGCTTTAATCTCATTCACATATGTGTCAAATGCATCTTCCTTTTCTGCGCGCACCGTAAGCCGCAACGTACCTTCAAACGCTGATACGCCATAATTTGCACTGCCAACATCCGCCCCAATCACAGTCATACGAACGAAATTACCCCGCGCCTGCATCTCCTTCGTGATCCGCTCGATTTCAAGCAGAAGCTTCGCCATCGGAATAGCCGGATTCCTTCCAGCTTCCGGATATGCCGCGTGGCTTGGTGTTCCGGTCATACGAATCGAAAGCCCGGTCGATGCACACGCAAATGTTCCCTTGCGAAGCAATACCTGATTCTTCGGATAGCCGGGAATATTGTGCAAACCATAGATCTCTCCGATCTGCTTTTCCGCCAGCAGTTCCTTGCAGATCTTCGCGCCCGCGCCAATCTCCTCGCCCGGCTGAAAGATCAGATACACATCACGGTCCGGCAATTCTTCCCGCTTTGAAAGATACAACGCTACGCCACACAGAATACTGCTATGCCCATCATGTCCGCAGTAATGTCCCGGTTTCCCATCCTTTCCACATACCGCATCCATATCCGCCCGGAACGCAATCGGTGCTTTTCCGCTTTCTTTCTCCGCTTTCTTCACGGCATAAAACCACACGTCTTTATCCACAATCTCGAACGTTGTATGGCGTTTTATAAATTCCTGCAATATATGCCGTGTCTTTTCTTCCTGCATGGAAGGCTCCGGATTCTCGTGGAGCTTCTTGCGCAGACTGTGAATCATATCAGAAAGCTCTTTATATCTTGTGATATGGACCTCCGGAATTGCAACATCCGCAAATGTTACAACCTCTTCCTCCATCTCTCCGTCCGCATCCGGATGCTTACATTCCACATTTCCTTGACCATGTGCAGTTCCTCCAATATGCACTTCCGGGATTGCCAGATTATCAAATGCTAGATTGAACTTTGATTTTTCCTTCTTCTCTTTCTTGTCCTTCATGCGATTCCTCCACCCTTATCCCCATTTCAAGATAAGGTTTCCTTCCAAATATTTGTCTCACTGCACTATATAATATTGATGAACAACGTAATCACCAGACTGTTAATGAAGTCCGCAAACAAACTTCCGATCAACGGTACAAGCAGATACGCTTTGACCGATGGCGCATAGCGGTCACACAGCACCTGCATGTTCGCCATTGCATTCGGTGTCGCGCCCATACCGAATCCGCATGTTCCGGCCGCAAGCACTGCCGCGTCGTAATCCTTACCCATCACACGGAATACTACAAAATATGTGTACAGGAATATAAGCAGAAGCTGTGCCCCGAGCAATATCATAAGCGGTAATGCAAGCTCCGCGAGCTGCCACAGCTTCAATGTGATCATCGCAATTCCAAGGAAAAGCGACAGACAGATCCCACCAAGGTTGTTGATCTCACCCATATAGATGTCAAATTTTCCGGAATACTCGCCGACATTTCGAACAATCGCCGCGACGATCATGGCTCCGATATAGATAGGAAATGTAAGTCCCGTCTTCGTCAGAAGTTCTGAGATGATCGTACCAAGTCCGACTGCCAGAATCAGCTGAAACACAGCTGCGGCATACATATTCGAATGTCTCTCATGCTTCTTTTCTTCCTCGACCAACAGGCTGTCATCCTCCGTCACGATTGTATCGAGCAAATGCTTCTTCTCAATCAGACGTTTTCCGATCGGCCCACCAATCAGACTTCCTGCCACCAGGCCGAAGGTTGCCGCTGCCGTACAGATTGTCGTTGCACCCTGTACATTAAAATCCTCAAGCACCGGTCCAAATGCGCCTGCTGTTCCGTGTCCGCCGACCATCGGAATCGAACCGGTACAAAGTCCGACTAGCGAGTCAAGTCCGATCAGATGTGACACGCCGACTGCCAGTAAGTTCTGCATAAAAATCAGGGCAATGACTAATCCAAGGAAGATCGCAAGTGCCTTTCCTCCACTCTTTAGCACCTTCAGATTCGCCTGAAATCCCACCGATGTAAAGAAGAATACCATACAGACTTCCCGTAGCGTATCATCAAATGTAAATTCCACCACCCCTGTGCTATATAAAACACAAGTCAGTACCGAAAAGATCAATCCGCCGACCACCGGAGATGGGATACAGAACTTTTCCAGGAAATTTATTTTCTGTTTCAAGAATTGTCCAAGCATCAGCACCACGACCGAAAGTGCCAATGTCTGATACATATCAATTTGTATTTCCATGTAAAATGGTTCTCCTATCTGTTAATTTTCTTGTGCATCTACCGTGATGCCCTGTGACGTATAATATGCTTTTGCGCCCGGATGAAATGGAAGCTGCACACCATCCACAGCCGCATTTACATCCGCTATTTCCTTTAACGAAGTTGCATACTCGATTTCTGTTGCATGCGCAAAAAGCTGCCTTGTAAGTTTTTCGGCTGTCTCATCGGACATCTTCTCACTCGCAAGCAACAGTGCCTTGACACCGACCGTTGCTATCTGCTCCGTCTGTCCATTGTAAGTGTTCGCCGGAATCTCACACGTTTCATACGATGAATATGCAAGCTTCAGCTTATCCACGGTCTTCGCATCGATCGGAACAAGCGCAATCTCACAGCTATCTGCAAGCTCCGCAATCACATTGGTCTGCACACCGCCTGTGTAAAACATCGCATCAATCTCGCCGGTTTTTAACTTCTCTGCTGCCTCAATATACGTCAGATTGACCGTCTCTGTAATCGGCGAAGCAAGCCCACTCACCTGTAAAATCTGCAATGCATTCCGCTCAGTTCCAGACTCCGATTCTCCAACACTCACCGTCTTTCCCTGCAGATTATCTAAGCTTTTGATTCCGGAATCCTTGCGCACAACAATCTGGCACGCCTCGGTATAAAGCCCTGCCAGTACGCGGTATCCCTGATAGGATTCCCCTTTTTCATCCGTTCCATAATACGCGGCTGTGGCAAGATCGGCCTGTGCAATTGCCACATCTACATATCCCTCGGACAGCAGCCGCAGGTTCGCCATCGACCCGGCCGTTGATTTTATGTTGAATTTCATTTCCGCATCCTCTGCATTTGCAAGTTGCGTATATGCAGTCGCAAATGCATAATATCCGCCACCAACACCTGCCGCACCAAACCGGATGGTATCCTGCCGCACATTACAGCCGGTCAGACTTACGCAACCGACGGTAAATGCCAACAGCACCACTGCTATCTTCTTTATCTTATTCTTCAAACTGTTCCACTCCTTTATATTTCTCTGTAAATATTCCGTCCATTCTTCAACGCACTGCTATAATTGCCATCCCACTGAACGCTTACCCGTTTCTTTAATTCTCCGATAGTTTCATTCCATACGTTTCAAGATCCACGCGTCCATCCACGACCATAATTCCATCTGCCGCAAGCAGTTGCTCCTGTACATTCGCACCGCCAAACGCGAACGCTCCGGCAAGCTCGCCCTTCGCATTCACCACGCGATAACATGGGATATGCTCCGGATCCGGATTCCTGTGCAGTGCATTTCCTACCGCACGCGCCATCTTCTTATCTCCGGCAAGTTCTGCGACCTGTCCGTATGTTGCCACCTTTCCACGCGGAATCTTCTTCACTGCCTCATAGATACGCTTCGATGGACTGTCGGTGACAAGCCGATAGCTCTCCGCAATCATTTCCCGCACCGCATCGTCCGGCACACTTCCATCTAAGATTATCGTGTTCCAATGCTCCCGGTTCTGATGCCACCCCGGTAGAACCGACTCGAAGGCATCCCGCCAATAATCACGCCACTCCGGGTCTACCTTGACATTCAAATTCATATAACCATTCCGTTCATATGTCCACAAAAACACTTTCCTACTTCCCTTCACACGTACCAGCTGCCAGTTATCATCATGAAACGGTGCATCCTGATATGTGTCCGGAAAGGACAGCGCAAACGCTAAGGCTTCTTCTCTTGTCTGCATCTTCCCTGCCTCCATACTTTTTATTATAGTACACGCTTACCGGAATGTCTTTAAATACGCCTTCTGCTCATCCGTGATCCGGTAGCTCTCCACCGCCTTCTGAATCGTCTTTCTGTGCACCCACGGCGATAGTCTCCGCTCTTTGATATATGGGATGCACGTCTCCCACTGCTTGGCAAGTGCGGTAGCAAAATACCACGCGATCATCATATTCACATAATATTCTTCCGATGTGACCGCCGCAACCATCGCCGGATATTCCGGCTTAAAATCCGCATCTAAGTATAACCGCATCAAAAGTCCTATGCCATAGCGGATCGTGTAGGTCTCCCCGGATGCAAGAAATGTGCGGATCTCCGGAAGCAGTTTTTCCTTATGTTTCGCAAAACATTTCGGAACCGGGAAATCGCATGTCGCCCAGTTGTCAACGTATGGCAGCATGCGCTTTACCTCATATAAACACTGCACATAGTCCTTGATGCCACCGATCAGCATCATGTGCAGATTATTTTCTTCATAGTAGGTATGTGGCAGCTCCCGCAAAAATGCTTCCACGCCATCTTCTCTTGCAAACGCCTTCGCAAAGTTCCGCAACACCGGTGTCCGGATTCCAATCACATGTGCTGGTTCAATATTCGGTATCAATTTTGAGTGAAATGCCTGATACTTTTTATCCTGCAATTCAAACAATCTTCGCTGTAGCTCCGTCATATCTTTTGTCTCCCAAGTTATATACAACAACGAGCAGGCATTCCCAGCCTGCTCGTTAAAATCAGATATCTTTAGAATTAGTTCTTCTTTTTATCTACAATAAATGTATCATAAATTGCCCTGATTGCAGGCTCGAAGTCTTTGTTTTTAACACCGATAATAATATTCAGCTCAGAAGATCCCTGATCAATCATCTTGATGTTGATTCCATCCTTTGCAAGCGCACTGAATAACTTACCGGCAGTACCACTTGCAGATTTCATGCCACGTCCAACGACTGCGATCAGTGCAAGTCCTGACTCGATCTCAACCGAATCCGGTTTCGCGAGGCGATGGATTGCCGATACCACCCGCTGCTCCTTGTGCATGAATTCATCCTCATGCACAACAATCGTCATGGTGTCAATACCGGATGGCATATGCTCAAATGAAATCTCGTTTTCTTCAAAAGCCTGAAGTACTTTTCTTCCAAATCCTATCTCGGAATTCATCATTGCCTTGGAGATAAAAATCGTACAGAAATCCTTCTTACCTGCGATACCTGTCACAACATAATCCTGCTTCTGGCATGTGCTCTCAACAATCCATGTACCCGGATCTTCCGGTGCATTTGTATTACGGATATTGATCGGTATACCACAGTTACGGACAGGGAAAATCGCATCTTCATGCAGAACGGATGCTCCCATATAAGAAAGCTCACGAAGCTCTCTGTAAGTAATATATTTAATCGGCTTTGGATTCGGAACGATACGTGGATCAGCTACAAGGAAACCGGACACATCTGTCCAGTTCTCGTACACATCTGCCTGACTTGCCTGTGCAACGATAGATCCTGTCACATCTGAACCGCCACGGGAAAATGTCTTGACATTCCCATCTTTGCCAAGTCCGTAAAATCCGGGAACAACTGCACGTGGTGCCTTTGACAGTCTCTCACTAAGAACCTTCTCTGTCTTATAGTTGTTGAGATTCCCCTCTGCATTGAAGAAGATAACCTCTGCGGCATCAATAAATTCAACGCCAAGATATGCCGCCATAATCTTGCCATTCAGAAATTCTCCTCTGGACGCTGCATAATCAACCTGCGGATTCTCAACCAGTTTCTTTGCGATTTCTTCAAAATCCTTATCCAGCGAGAAATCTTTCAGTGCAAGCCCTGTAATAATCTCGTCATATCTTGCCTTGATTGCTTTCATCTCTTCCGCAATATCTTCCCCTGCTTTTGCTGTCTCATACACATGGAGAAGCATATCTGTTACCTTCGTATCTTCCGGAAATCTCTTTCCCGGTGCAGATGGAACAACATAGACGCGACTCTCATCGGCTGAAATGATTGCTCCAACCTTCTTGAACTGTTCCGCACTTGCCAATGAACTACCACCGAATTTTACAACTTTCTTCATAATCTTCCATATATCCTTTTTGGTTTAGTATTTTGATATTTTGTATTTTATACACTTTTCAACAATATAGCAAGAGATAATTATACATCTTCTCTTTTATTTTCCTTCTGTTTTTTTCTCCTGCAGACTCTTCCGTTCACTTATTTTTGATTTTTGTCCATATTTTCTCTCTCATTTTTGTCTTTAATTTTCAAAAAATGTTTTATTTTGTTTATCGTCTCAGTTTTAAACCACCATATTGACATTTTACACCTATTTCATTATTCCGGTAGCTTTATTGCTGCGTTGAATAATCCACAAGCACAAAGCTCGCCGGATATTCTTTTTTCGATGCTGCCAAGGCATCCTGCAGATTGGCTGTATGCCCGGTCTTTGCCGAATACATATCACCAGCAATATAATCCATGCCACTTGCCGTATAATCATATACTTCAAACGTTACATCAAATGATGCCTTGTCCTGATACATTTGCGCAAATTCCTGATACTCCGCTCCTGTATCATCCGAATCCGATATATCCCAATCATTTATATTCGTTCTTGTCATATAGCCGCTGCATCCCGCAAACAAAGCAAATTGTCCTGTATAATGTGCATATGTCCCATTCATTGTCACAAGCAGATCATGATCAGTCTTATTTTCAACATAAAAGATTGGATAAGCATTAAATGAGCTTCTCTCCGGTGCATTATGCACTTCGGCTCCTATATAAGTAATACGCAATTCGTCGTTGTCAACAAGTACCTGATCCGTTTCCGCCGGTGTCCGTGTATAAGCCTTCGCCTGCGTCTCTTTATCCTCTGTAAAATCAATCTCCTGCACGCTATGATCCTGCAGGACCGGCTCTGCCAGTTCTCCTTCTGTATAGACCGCGAGCTCGATTTTTGCCCGGGTCATCGGATCTCTGCCTGCCTTGTATGGCATGATTCCATTGCAGTTATTTGCACAGATTTCCATATTTTCCCGTCCCGGATCTAAGTACCACCAGTTTGTTGCTTCCCAGTCATAATCCATACATTCATCGTTTACACTCCGGATTTGCAGGTCATAATAAACCAGTTTATCCGTCTTATTTGTCACCGTATAATAAATAAGACAGTCTTCCCCCGTCCATGCTTCCGGATCCAACTGATACATCGGCATTTCTTCCTCGCTTGGAACATAGCCCTGTTCATATACACGTTTGATTGTCAATGTTATATACTCATCATCGCAGACGGTTATCTCTACCGGACGGTAATGGTTGCCTGTATCCGGTTTTTTGTTGTGTGTAAGGATACCGGCTGTCACACCTCCGGCAACAAGTGCAGCCGCTGTCACACCTGCAATCACCTTTGCCTTTAACGTCTGAAAGAGGCCTTTTATTCCTGCTTTTCCTGCTACACCCGCTGCCTTCGCTCCTGCTGCAGTTCCGGCAATGCCCGCTGCTTTCGCTCCTGCTGCAGTTCCAGCAATGCCCGCCGCTTTCGCTCCTGCTGCAGTTCCAGCAATGCCCGCTGCTTTCGCTCCTGCTGCAGTTCCAGCAATGCCCGCTGCTCCCGCAAAAATATTGCTTATTACATTCGGAATATTCAAAGATTGTGACTCTGCTATAAAAATCGCAGTAAGCAGTGCAACACTGCCGGAGGAATACAGCTTGATTCCGCTTGTATCCTCATAATCCTGCACACCGTTCCGAATTTTCCCCCGCGCGGTTGACAGCCGGTATTTGACTGTCCCCTCCGGGCATTCCATGCAGGCTGCAATCTCCGGTACGCTCATCCCGTCAAAATAATATAAAATAATCGTCTGGTACTGCACTGCTGACAGCTCTTCCTGCATGATCGTCAAAATGATCTTTCGTTTTTCAGCATTCAGTACATAGCTTTCCGGCAGGAAATTGTCATTTTCCTCCAGCAATTCTGTATCGATGCTGTTTTCTTCTAACGGCTCCGGGATCTTCTTCATCAGAAAATCCTTGCATTTGTTCACGGCAATCCGGTTTAACCATGCCACAATCCGCTCCGGGTTTTCAAGCTGTTGCAGATGCGTGAGTGCCGTGATGTATGTATCCTGCATCACATCCAGCGTATTTTGTTCGTTCTTTAAAAAGCTGAACGCCGTATAATACACCTGCCGGTATGTTGCCTGATAAATCTCCTCAAACGCCTGCGTGTCTCCGTTTATAACACGGGTTATCAATTTCTGAATTTGTTCCATATGCTTATTCCTTTCTTCCTTATTACGTTATATAGACGTTATATGCGCACCTTTGGTTGGGTTTTTTCAAAATTTCTTGAAATCCATCGTTTTATGGGTCTTTCGTTGACTTCTACATTTTTCTTTGCTAAACTCACATCATAGATATTAAAGTAATTTTAGGAGTTTTGCAATGGACAGCAAAATATTAAAATATTTCAAGAAAAACCATATTCAGATTGAAGATATCAAATATCTGACACGTGTTGATGGTAAAACGTGTATTCACACGATGGATAATCAGACATTCCTTACTTATATAACAATCAAAGACTTTTTTGAATCATTGGAACTGCATGATTTTATCTGTGTAAACAAAGGGATTGTCGTTGCCAAAAATCAGATTAATTATATTGAAGATGGCATCTATCATATGCTCGATGGTGCCGAATTTCAGGGGAGGAAACGTACGGCAGCCGCCCACAAAAAGCTGAATGCGACCTTACACCAAAGCATTGCGGACAGCATCGAGACAGTGGTCGATATCCGAAACCGTTTTTCGATTCTGGACAATATGCCGATTGCCTTCTGTGTTATTGAGCTTATATTCAACAATGACGGACATGGGATTGATTTTGTATTCCGTTATTGCAACAATGAGATGGCAGTTATCGAAGGAAAAACGATTGAAGAAATGATGAATCATTCTTTCTTCTCAGTATTTCCGAATGCTGACAAAAAATGGCTGGTTGCATATACAGATGTTGCTGTCAATGGTAGTAGCCGTTACATCCGCGATTATAGTCCGGAAATAAACAAAGAGATTTTTGTGCGCTGTTTTCAGCCACTCGAAGGTTTTTGCGCCTGTCTTCTGACGCCGGTGGATGACCTGAACAAGGCGCTTCCTGCCACACATCTTCCCAACCGTTAACCGGCACCTGTTACAACCGTTCAACACGTACTGACCAAAGTTCACGGAGAGGCGATATGAAACATTCTTTCAAGCAAAACAACAGTTTGAAATCACACAGGAACCTATGCAGAACGATTCTCATCGGAATCGTTTCTTTTCTTGTTTTCACGTTTCTGGAAGTTTTTTTACTTTCCGCTGTTTCCCTGATTCCGCGTTCTGCCATCCGAAAACATACAATGGAGTCAGCGGAATATTTTCTGGAAAAGCCGGTATTTTATCGTGTGGTAAAACAGGATCCTGCCTCTAACATCGACCACTATGCGGATGCGATCCTTCTGAATATCCTATATCACTTTGATTCGGCTCATCCGGTTACCTCGCCGCTTACTTCTTCTTATTATTATACAGAAACGCATAATGAAAATGAAAATCTCTATACAGCAGTAACCTCCGACGTAACACCTACCTACGATTATTTCCGGTATTGGCATGGTTCAACTATTTTCATACGTCCATTGCTAACGATATTAAACATCAGGCAGATTTATGTCTTTTTTGCCATTATACTGGCATTACTATTTGTCGTTTTATTTACGCAGCTGACGAAATCCGGACACACAATCTGTGCTTTGGCTATGTCCGTTGCGCTTTTGTCAGTATCGTTCTGGTTCATTCCTATGAGTCTCGAATACATCTGGTGCTTTCTGATTATGCTCATTGCAGGCATCCTTACGATATTGCTCTATCAGAAGAAACAGGAGGTATCTGGACTATTCTTCCTGCTTGTCGGCAATATCACCGCATATTTTGATTTCTTGTCAACAGAGACAATTACACTCCTTTTTCCTCTTGCATTGTTGCTTGTCCTGATGCAGGAAAATAACCGGTTATCCAATGCAAAAACCGGTTTTAAAATCATTCTGTCGCGTTCTGGCTGCTGGGGCATCGGCTATCTGGCTTCCTGGATTGCCAAATGGAGCATTACATCGATTGCGCTAAAAAGAAATATCTTTGCACAGGCTTTATCATCCGCCTCCACACGGGTAAATGGAGATGCCGGCAACCTGCATGGGCCGGTGCTTTCTATAAATGCATTTCTACGGAATATCGCATGTATATTCCCGTTTAATTTCATGAAAGGATTCGGATATATCGCCGCAATCGGCGTTTTTGTATTATTGTTAATGGTGTATTATCTGTTCCGAAAGAACGAAAAAAAGAATTATATGCCATGGTTATTCACAGTTTTATACTGTATTCCGTATATCCGGTTTCTGACACTTGCAAACCACACCTTTTTGCATTATTTCTTTACTTACCGGGCGCAATTTGCAAGTATCTTCTGTCTCTGCATGATCTTCTATTACGGAGTGGACTGGAAGCTTGTATCTAAGGAATTCTTAAATTCCCACAAACGCCATCGTACCAACACAAGAAAATCATAACAAACCCGAATATTCATATAGCTTCATGTCTGAGCCTGCTCTATCTCTGTGTCTCAAAGTCCTTCACATTCGTGCTATATTTTCTTGCCATTTCTTCTGTAATCTTCTGTTCACGAACCAGACGTTTCAGATCTGCATTCAGTGTGTGCATGCCAAGAGCCGCACCACCCTGCATAGAAGATATAATCTGATGTGTCTTATTCTCACGAATCTGGTTTGCAATCGCATCTGTATTGATCAGAATCTCCGTTGCCATTGCCATTCCGGTTCCATCCTCCATCGGGACAAGCTGTTGCGTTACGATTCCCCGGAGAACATTCGCAAGCTGGGTACGTGCCTGTGACTGTCCATGTGCCGGATATGCATCAATAATACGCTCAATCGTCTGTGCCGCACTCGTTGTATGTAATGTAGAAAGTACAAGATGTCCGGTTTCTGCAGCCGTAATTGCCGCACTGATTGTCTCATAATCACGCATCTCGCCTACCAGGATAATATCCGGATCCTCGCGCAAAGATGAACGGAGTGCCTTTGCGAACGAATCTACATCTCTTCCGACTTCTCTTTGATGTATCATGGATTTTGCATGATAATACACATACTCAATCGGATCTTCAATCGTCATAACATGTTTTGCCTGTTTCTGATTTACATAGTCAATCATAGATGCAAGCGTGGTTGTCTTACCGCTTCCGGTTGGTCCTGTGATGAGTACCAGTCCACGCGGTTCCAAAATCAGCTTCCGGATTGCATCCGGGACATGTAATTCCTGAAATGTCGGAATCTTTGAACGAAGAATACGATAAGTCGCTGCGATATTATTTCTCTGGTGATAAATATTGGCACGCAGTCTTGTACCATCTTTTGTCATCAAAGCAAAATCCAGATCCTCGCCCGCCTTTACCTGTGCAATCTGTTCCTCGCTAAGTTCACTGAAGATAAGTTCCGTTGCTTCCTCCGCCGATGGTGCCGGCTCCATAATCTCCAGATTTCCAAACCGGCGAAGCGCAATATTTGTACCAACTGTCACATGTACGTCCGACGCCTCTTCTTTTTTTGCATAATCAATCAGTTCACGAAATGTCATTCCCATTTTTCACCCTCCATTTTTAGTGTTTTTCAAATACCCTTACCGGATTTCTTCTCCCGGTTTTTTCTTTGCCTTCTTGTCCTCGTACATTCTCTCATCTGCGAGCTTCAAAAGTGCTGCATAATCATACTCTTTTTCACCATATGCGACACCAACTGCAACGACACAGTCAATACCGTCTTCTGCCGTATTCAGTCTTGCCAGTTCATCCTCCCAGCGTTGCCGGATTGTATCCACCTCAGTCTCAGATACATTCTCCGCAACAAGCAGGAATTCATCACCACCCATACGGAATGCATGCACACGGTTGCTTGTCACCTTGCGGAAACTGTTTGCCGCCTTGATAATCAGCTTATCTCCTGCCTCATGACCGAACTGGTCATTCATCTTCTTTAAATTATTGACATCGAAGTTGAAAATTGCGATAGAATCTAAAGACAGGAACTCTTTTTCTGCCATCTCCAGATATTTTGCCTTGTTATAAAGTCCGGTCAAACCATCATGTTCGCTTGCATATACCAGTTTCTCACGCATAACTCCATTTTCAATATACAGGCTGATTACACTTTTTAATGTTGATTCATTCATGGACTCCCAATCCATATTCGGCCATACCCCAAGGTAAAGCGCATATCGCTGTCCGGAAATCTCACCACTTACGAGCATCCGATATGTACTGTCATCCTTCGCCCCGTTTAAGCGGAGAACCTCCTGCACTTTTTCATCAAAGCTTCCGAACAGTACATCATCCTCGCAGCCACTCTCAAACAACTCTGCCACGCCCGCATCATAACTGATCCGGTCATTACTATACAAATTTCCCATCTTATTGTAAGTGATGATATCCATGACCTCATCTCTTTGTATCATAAAATAAGCTTTGCTTGTATTAAAGTAATCCGCAAGCATCGGAAGCAGTTCATAATATGTCTCTGACAGCTTCTCCAAAACCGCAGTCTGGAACTTAGAGAGCTTTCGGAAAAATCCCATGTATTTCGTGATATCACGGTTCAGTCCCATATATTCCGTGATGTCGGTAATCTGATGAATCTTATACTTTTTTCCTTCTTTTTCAAAAAGTCCGGAATTGAATTTGAAATATTTTTTCGTGTTTGTATCAATATATTCCCATTCAACAGCATCCCCGCCAATCTCCAATGCCGGGCACTCGTCATTCCATACAAAAATCTCTTCCGCATCCATGCCGACAACAGCATCCCCGTATTTCTTCCGGAAATACGAATCCGCATAGACAATCTCCGCAGACCCCTCTGCAACAATTGTGATTCCTCCTACCTTGTCAGCCATAAACTGTACAATTTCTTCTTTGAAATCCATAGTAACCTCCCTTTTTGCCATACATATATGTTGCAGATTCTGCTATGCAAATGTCAGAATATCCGCAAATCCTGTCATCTCAAATACTTCCATCACATCGCCAATCACATTCTTTACGACCATGGATCCGCCTAATCCATTCATCTTCTTCTGCGCCCATAGAATCGCACGAAGTCCGGAACTTGCCACATAATCGCAGGCATCCATATCAAGTTCAAATTCCTTCACTGGATCTACGAGCAGCTCCTCAAGCTCCTTCATCATGATTGGTGCAGCATTCGTATCCAGACGTCCGGATACACTGACGATAAGCTTATTACCTTCTTGTTCTTTTTTCAGTTCCATAATATCCCTCCTGCTCCGGCAGCTTATATCTGCCATTTTTTAATCATTGTAACTATATTTTCTTGTTGCTTATATTCATAGGACACGGTATCCATGATGTTTTTCACCATGTAAATACCCAGTCCGCCGATTTCTCTTTCATCCACAGATAACGTGATATCCGGGTCTTCTTTCGCAAAAGGATCAAACGGCACGCCCTGATCCCGCATACAGATACAGACTTCATTTTCTGTTTCATATGCTTTTCCTTCCAGTTCAATTGTACAGTTTCCAACCCTTGAGCCATATGCGTAATTTACAACATTGGCGTACAGTTCTTCCACACACAATAGGATCTTCATTGCAATCTTCATCGGACACGCATAATCTTCCAGGAATGCTTCAACAAAAGAAGTGACCTTATCCAGATATTCCATTGACGCTTCTACGGTAATTGCTTTTTTATTTTCCAATCGTCACGCCCTCCATCACAGACTTTCCAGAAAATTCAGCGATTTCCGGATCTTTTCCATGCCGTTTACTTCAATTAATACGGTTGCTTCCGGAAAATAGTTTTCATAATAATTCTTAAACTTCACCCAGTCGATCTTCCCATCTCCCACAGCCAGATGCAGATCCTGTCTGAAATCATTGTCGTTGATATGAAGATGCTTCACATATGGTGCCAATGTCTGCACCCACAATCCAATCTCGTCTGAATTTCCAAACACATGGGCATGGGCATAATCAAAGCAGACACCGAAATTCTTATATCCTTTTAGTTCCTCCGCGAGTCCCGCAAGCAGTTCCGGTGTATCATCAAACATATTTTCCATGTAAATCTGTATGTCCGGATATTTTAACAGCTTCCCGCTCCAATATGCGGCATTCTTCTTCACAAAACTGTCCCGATAACTGTCTGTCTTAAAATTGGCAATATAATTCGTATGAAATACAACCCCTTTTACACCAAGACGCTTCGCTATCGTCAGACTCTGTTCCACGCGATAGTCCGATGCCCGTGCAATCAGCGAATCATCGGAAAACACCGTCACATCCAGAAAAGCACCATGCAAGGTACAATAGCCGGGCATTCCGGTCGTCTGTTCATACCCCCCTATCACTGTGTCCAGTTGTTCTGTATCATCCAGCAGCTTCGGGATAAAAAAATCATTGTATTCAAATCCAAGATCCAGCCGGTCTGCAAGCTTTGTATACGAAGAAAGCTCCGCTCTATCCGGGATGATCAGTATTTTCTTACATCTCATGTTGCACGCTCCCCCTTTATTCCGGTCACTGCATAGACAAATACTTCGTTCGACTTGCCCTTCAAAGGAATCGCTCCGACTTCTTCCACTTCCACACGGTCTTTCACTCTCTCATACAGAACATCACTGATCAAAACCTGCCCTTTCTTTGCGTTCGCCTCTAACCGTGCTGCTGTATTTACGGTATCTCCGATTGCCGTAAAATCCATACGGAAATCACATCCGATATTACCAACAACTGCAGGACCGCAATTGACGCCGACTCCAAATCCGACACTTCTGCCAAACCGTTCCATCAACTCTCCCTCTAATGCAATTCCACCCTGAACAATATCCCATGCCGCGCATACTGCACGGAACTCATAGTCATCCAGATCAAACGGAGAATTAAACACCGCCATCGTTGCGTCGCCGACAAACTTATCAAGCGTACCTTTGTTTTTGAAGATAGCTTCTGTCGTAAGTGCCAGATAACTGTTCAGTATCTCAACAACCTGCTCCGGCTCCAACACCTCCGACATCGTTGTAAATCCCCGGATGTCCACGAACAGCACTGCAATATCCCGGTTCTCACCGCCAAGCTTGATATGAAAATCCCCCTTCTTCGAGATTTCATCCACAATCTCAGGTGCCACATATTTCTTGAATGCTTTTAATACCTTCTTCTGCTTCAACTTCTCCAGAATATAACCGATTGCCAGACAATATATGTAGGAGACAATCAGCACAAGCGGCGCATAAATCAGACTGATGGCAATTCCATTGTTATTAAGTATTACTCCTGCAATCAGGTTTGCTGCCACACCTGCTATCAGCAATATTGCCGATAGCCAGATCTTCGTCCGTTTGAACACAAAATGCAGAATCGCGCAGACAAATCCGGTTAACAAGCCGAACAGGAACGGATTTCCATTCACGGAAAACCGGTTCTGCATAAACGCCTGCAGGATATTCGCATGGATTTCTACTCCGTACATCTGCTGATTGCCACCGTTTGGCACGTTGAAGTTATCCTGCATACCTGCCGCATACGCACCGACTAAAACGATGCTGTCTTTGAATACGCGGGTATCAATCTTTCCCTGTAACACATCTACAAGAGAGATACACTCATAATCACCCGGCTTGCCGGAATAATTAATCAAGGTACGTCCGGTCTTGTCCGATGCAATTGTATTGATTGTCTGTCCTGTCTTCTCACAGTAACGTTCATAGATTGCCTGTGGGAACATCGTCTGTTCCTGTCCTGCATAGCTTTCTTTCATCAATACACGCCGGACTGTACGATCCGAATCCTGCGATACATTTGTATAAGCGCATGTCACTTCCGACCGGAGTGCTTCGTATGGATAGATAATCGCATCGATCGGATAATACTTCACACCATCTGCATCAAACTCAGGCTTTTCCTTGTAGATCAGCTGGGATGCCACAACTACATTTCCACTCTTTTTTGCTGCATTTACAAACGCTTCATCCCCTGCTTCATCTACATTTCCGGAGAAAATGATATCGAATCCGACAACTGCCGGCTTTGAAGCTTCGTCTGCATTCAATAGTTCCAGCAAATCTGCATAGTACTGTCTGGACCATGTTCCGATTGGCCCAAGTTCCTCTAATGTGCGCTCATCGATTCCGATAATCTTGATATCTCCTGACACGCCCCGCGGTCTCTGGTATAGTGCATCTTTCACAATATAATCAAGTGGTGAAATCAAATTGCCGATTGTCATCAGAAACACAAGCAGCCACACAATCACCGCTTCCAGTAAATCCCGAATAATATTCTTCATAAACCCCTCTTATGTACTATCTTATTTCCTGCTTAAATACACCATCGTAATATCGTCCGCCTGCATCTCCCCGTCCGCAAATGCATCCACTTCGTCATACATGGCATCGACAAATGCATCTGCATCGCCGGCCATTTCTCTGTGACGGTTTAACATGCTTGTAAGATTTGCATCTCCAAGCAACTCCTGTTTCGGGTTTAATGCCTCTGTCACACCATCCGTATACAGATAAATGCAATCCCCCTTTGAAAGGTCCAGATACTGCTCCCGGTATGGAACATCCTCCATCATCCCAAGCACCATATTCGCCTTCGCCGTTATCATCTGAAAATCTCCATCTGCCTTCTGTACAAACGGAAGATTATGTCCTGCATTGATAAATGTAACCCGGTTCGTTTCAAGATCCAGCACACAGATAAACGCGGTTACAAACATCATTGCTTCATTCTTATAACACAACTGGTTATTGGCCCGGCTTGCAACCTCCGCAAGCGGAAGTCCCAGTGTGGCGTAGTTCTTGATATGGGTCTTCGCCATACTCATGAACATCGCCGCCGGAACGCCCTTTCCCGATACATCTGCAATCAGGAAACACATATGTGTCTCATCAATCATAAACATATCATAGAAATCTCCACCCACTTCTTTCGCCGGACGCATTCTGGCCGTCAGCTTTACAGATTCTAACCGGTTAAAGCATGAAAAATCATTCTCCAGACAGCCGGTCTGTATCTGCGTGGCAATCGCAAGTTCTGACTTGATACGCTCCCGTTCGGAAACAAGCTTTGTCGTTTTGGTGTAGAGCATGTTCATAAATGTGCCATAGACCTTGCGATTCTCAAATGCGATTTCATCAAACAGTTTTTTTGAGATATTGGCACAGACAACTTCACCACGTGCACGCACGGTCGCTGCACGGATATCATCGTTGATTAACCCAAGTTCCCCTATGAAATCTCCGATTGAGAGTGTATTGATCAGGGCATTCGATGAACTGTACACATCCGCAATTCCTTCTAATATGATATACATTCCATCATCGCTTTCCTGCCCATAGGTCACAATATCCTGTCCGGAAGGAATCCGTACCTCTTTCATCGCTTCCAAAAATGCCTTCGTGCCATCACTGATAGTTTCCTTGTTTGTGATCTGGAAAAATTCCTGTATCGTTGTAACCTTTTTTAACCGTTCAATATCCATATGTATCCCCCTGTATTATTTCCACTCGATCGTAATATCTTCCATCACAGGCTTTGAGAAGTCGTAATCCCAGCTTCCGCCTGCCTCCGGCATAAGAGATGGTTCCTGTGCACAGGCGCCCGCCTTCACGGTCTGGGTTCCGAACACTGCACCGTTATACAAAAAGGTTACCGTATATTCGCTCTTCTGATTCGTTGTTTCGGTTGTTTCTTCTTTCAACCCCAGTTCTTCCTTTAATTCTTCGATTAACGCACCAAACCGCTCACTGACTGCCTGCGGTAACTTGGAAAAATCAATCGGTTCCACATCTCCCATATAATCCGTGTTCTTATCATCCTGATAGATGATTACCTCGTATCCATGTTCAATCAGCACTTCCTGTTCGCCGACCGAACCATCCGCATATACAAGCCGGGAAGCTACTTTACCTTCCAGCGTAGAAACCTTTGTATAGCAGACACCCGCTTCGTCATACGTAACTTCTACCCGGAATACGGTTCCACGCACCGCCATCGTTGCATTCGGTGTATTTACCTCGTACGAAGATTCTGTACTAAGCTTATTCTGGATTTCATTCGTGATTGCTCCCTTCGTAAGTTCGATTGTTGTCTTACTGTTTTCATCCGTTCCCTGTGCAATCAGCTTAAATTCCGTATTTTCTTCCACATATACGTACTTATCTTCATCCAGCTTCAGCGTCATGCTTCCGTCATCCACACGCACGGTATCGCCTGATTTCAAAAGCATATTTGCATATGGTTCGAGATCATCCACGCCATCCCTCTGTACAAATGCCGCTCCTTCGACCTCATAAATCTTAATCACACGATAAGAATCCTTCTTCTTTGTAATCAGCAATATAATTGCAACAACCGCTGCGATCACCAGGATTGCAACAGCAATTATAATCCAACGTCTGCTTTTCTTTTTCTCCATCCTCTTCTCCCACATTCTACTTAAAATAAGTGAAAAAAACATAAATTAACTGATAAAATTTTAACAAAACACCAAATATATGTCAATTGCAACTCATCTTTATTTATATTTTAAATCGATTTTATCAATTAAAGCTCATTTTTCATGTTCTTTATTATACTGTTTGACTTTTCTGATTGTATATGATAATTTTTGCTCATAGACTACGAAAAATATGGAGAATATATGAATCAAGTATCTAATTATAATCCGGAATTCACAATTTTAATGCCCTGCTTAAATGAGCGTCGGACACTGCCTCTCTGCATACGGGAAATCCAGAATTTTCTTTCGGATGCAGATCTATCTGCAGAAATCCTGGTTGCAGATAACGGAAGCACAGATGGCTCTCCGGCAATTGCGAGAAAAATGGGAGCCCGTGTTATTTCTGTTGCCAGACAAGGTTATGGGAACGCCCTGACAGGAGGGATCAACGCCGCGAGAGGCAGATACATTATCATGGGAGATTGTGATTACAGCTATGATTTTTCGGGACTGCAGCCGTTTGTCGATACCCTCCGGGAAGGATACGATTTCGTCGTCGGCAATCGTTTTTCCGGGACAATGGAGAAACATGCCATGCCTTTTTTGCATCGATATCTGGGGATTCCTGTTCTCTCTTATCTGGGCAGGAAACGATTTCATACATTTATTTACGATTTTCATTGTGGTCTACGCGGTTTTTCCACAAATGCTATTCGTAGTCTGCATCTGCAGTGTACCGGAATGGAATTTGCAACGGAAATGATTGCCGGTTTTGCAAATGGGAATCACGAAATCAAAGAACTTCCAATCAACTTCCGCCGTGATAAAAGAAAAGGTGCCTCACACCTTAGGACATTCTCCGATGGCGTTCGGCACCTTTACTTTATTGTCTGCAAAAAACCTTTAAATTAAATTTCCGCTGATTATTCTTATTGCTTTCCAAACGTATAGGAACCATCTTTTTTCACATAGAAGTCTGTTCCTCCGCTATAAGATGTGCTGTCTCCTTGTACTTTCCAGTTTCCGGTTCCAAGCTTGTACCCGCTTCCTGTTTCCAGATTAACCGGAACTCCCTCTGGGATTATCCCTGTTTTCATCCAGGCTGCTGCGACCGTTACAAGAATTGTCTTTTTATTTCCAGCTACATCAACTGCTGTAATCTCATATTTTTTCTTTCCATTATTGGAACCAAGCTGCAGAATTAGTTCTGTTCCATTCAAATTCTGCAACACGCCATTTAAATATACCTGTTCCAGACATGCATCCTTAATTACAAGCTCCACGGAATCTCCATAATACGTCTTCCCGTTCTCCAGACTCAGCTTTGGAGTCTGCTTTTTTATTTTGATTGTCTCTAATCGAAGTGCTCCTGTGCGCTCGCCGGATGCATTTTTCAGATAAAAGCTTGTACCTGACTGGGAATTCTGAATCGTCAGAGACTCCACATAAGTACCATTTAACTCCGTAGATATCATATATCCTTTCGCCGGTTTTACCACTACATTCGAAGTATAATATCCATTTTCGCCCTTTGTGCCCGATAATGTATACGCCGGTGATGGCGCCGGAATTTCTTTTTTCATTGTTTTTTCTTCCGTTTTTACAGAGATTGTTACCTTCACACTTCTTCCGGCTGCATCTTGCGCAACAATCACATATGGATTGACAGACTCTTCGAGGTTCATCTTGAAACTCTGTCCGCTTACAGACTGAGCAGCTCCATTGATTGTCACAGAGGACAGGTTCGCATCTGTAACTTCTAATTCCTTGGATTTTACTTTGTATGTCTCGCCGTTCGTCACATTCAATATCGGATCTGCTGTATCAATATTGATTGCTTGAAGTACAACTGCATCCGTCTTCTCCCCAGTACTTTTTTTCACAAGGTAAATATCCGATGCTGCCATAGTTTCTTTTATAACAAGTGTATCCTGATATGTACCATCCAGAGTTTTTGATATCTGGTATCCGTCTGCCGGAGTAACTGTCACTTCAGAAGTGTAATATGCATTTTCTCCTTTTGTTCCAATCAGAGTATATGGCGGTTCCGGTGTTTCCAGATACTTGATTGAAAAATCTGTTGTGGCAACAGCCTCCCCATACGCCTCTGTCTCTGCAAAGGTCGCCCGGACTGTATAGTTTCCGACTGCGGTTGGAACTGTCTGGCTATATGTCGTATCATCCTCTGATGCTTTTTTGTACTCTATTTTCGCTTTTTCCCCTGTATTTGTTTCCGAAACCGCGTTCGGTTCCGGCTCCATACCATAACTTACGTTTTTAACTGCAACAGTTGCTTTTCCAATCCCTTTTACCTTAACTGTTTGTGCAACACTCGCATTTGTCGTTGCGGTCTCTTTGTATCGCACATACCAGTCTCCTGCCTCTAAGTCATTGATCTCACCGGTTCCGAAATCCGAGATACCCCCAATTGCATTCCACTCTTTTGCATTTGGATCCTTGCTATATTCCATTGCATTTGTAACACCCGATATCTTTCCTACTCCACCGCTTAATCCGGTAGGAGCAGCCGGCGTTTCCTTCTCTGTTGCCGCAGGAAGTGTAACAACTATATTATTGCCGTCTGATTTAATTGTAACTTTAACTGTAATTGTCGCTGCATCTTCCGACCTTACAACGCCAGCAGTTGCCGCCGTAGTATCCGATACACTGACACTATAATTTTCCGGGAAATAATACCCCTTTTTGGCTTGATATGTTGTGATTACAGGTGTTTTACTTCTCAACTGTTTCTCCGCCGGAAATGGAGTCTTTACCGTCATTGTATTTGCAGTTGCAGCCGCCAGCTCTGCAGTAACTGCATTTCCCTTTGCCTCCGTCAATGTCTTTCCCGTAACACCGGATAAGGTGAAATCTGTTTCATCGCACGTCACTTGCACAGTCTTCCCCGCTGGTACAGTAATATTTGTGTCTTTATTTACTGTTATTAATTCCCCGGAATAGCTGTCTGAAATACTCAAATTCTGTGTAATTGTCAAAATCCCTTTCCCTTCACCGGACAGCGCTATATTTCCGTTGAAAGAACCAATCACCATAGCCCCTTTGATGGCTACCTTCGATGCCTGTGTGCCACTTGCTGTGAATGTTCCTATCGTTCCTCCTTCCAGATTATAAGTTGTATTTCCATTCCCCGTCTCATTTACCGTGGTTATTGTTCCGCTTTTCATATTGATGGTTGAAGATTTATCAGTAGAGCCATTAAACACAGATAACTCACCAATTGTTCCATTGTTATCATTAACGATTTCGACCGGAGAAGGAACAGTGACAGAACTAATTTTTTTATTGTTCGTTATAGCTGTTCCATCAGATGTAACACTATTGATTTCTCCGTCATTTATTATTTTTCCACCGGAACCGACAATTTTACCGGTCATTTTTCCATTTTCAGTAACATATATCGTTCTAAAATCAATAGAATACTCTTGTGTTTCATCAATTGTATCAATCTCCACAATCTCTTCCGCAACCGCCCTTAAAGCATCCGTACCGAACAACTCCATTACCATTATTATTACTAATATAATCGCTTTTAACGCCCGAATTCGTCTCTCCATAGATTGTACCTCTCCCGCATACAACAAACTCTAGTTTCTTATGGTAAACTTTACCATAATTATCAAATGTATGTCAAACAAATTCAAGGTTAAATTGATGCATTTCATCTTGGCATTGTATTAAATTCATTTTTTTGTTCTTTAATAGATTATTGATTTGAAATAATACACAATTTTTCTTACCGTCAGACGTTGCTGGAACCGCCTTTCTAATCATTTATATCTCTCATCACAATCTGCGCGTCGTACTGCTTCATGGTTGGATCTAAAATCTCTTTTATTGAATTATTATGGGCGACGCCATACACATTATCATTGATATATTCCCCATAGCTTTCCGTGTAATCATATACCTTGAATGTCACGTCAAATGTCAAGCTGTTCTGCAACACCCGCGTCATTCATCATCCACACATACAGCTCTGTCTTCGCCCATGTGAGCGAATCCCTTCCCGTGCTCCCAATAAAGCGATTGGGATTGTTCATGCATATCGTCATTTCATCGTCAGCATCCAGATACCATGTCGTCTCCGTCTCCCGGTCATCATCCATCCATTCTCCATTTGCGCTTAAGAAACGGAACTCATAAAAAATCTGCTTATGTAGATTATTTTTCACTGTGTAGCGTACAACATTGCTCTCCGTGTTCCAGAGATCTTCTTTGATCGGATATTCGACTTCCTCCTGATCCGGAATATAGCCCTGCTCATACACGCGGTCGATTGTGAGCGTCATATACTCATTGTCACATATAACGATGTCATAGTCCTTGTAATGTTTCCCGGTATCCGGTTTGTTGTGCATCGCGACGCCTGCATGTCCCCGCTTATCACCCGCGCTACTAAATCTTGAATGTTTTCCATATGTATGTTTCCTTTCTCGCTTATAAGTTTTGTATAGCCCTTCATCTTATAGACGATTTAAGTGGTGATTTGGTTGGGTTTTCCTCAAAATCTTCTCATAGATACCCGCAACGTCCGGATATCCCTCATCCTGTATTTCTTCCTTCGCCTGTGCAAGTGCACGTTCAAAAGAGTTCTGCATTTGCTCAAACCTCCGCATTGCGATTCTCTCTCCGAGTCCAATATGCCTTGCCTCTGCGCGAAATGATTCTTTTGTAATCTTGCGAATATCCAGCTCTCCATCAATTGCCATTGCCATTTGTTCTGTACTCTCCTCGTAAATCATCGTTGAGACAATGTCATATGCCGGAGCAAGCCGGATTGTCCTTCGATCCTTACCATACAGCAATCCGATATTCTTAATATGATTGTCCGTGTTTCCGATTAAATAATTAAAGATACATATATCCCATAATTTCAATTGATCTTCCACCGGATTGTCTGAATACTGCCTTAATAATGTAAACACACGCTTTAAATACGAGTCCCCTATCTTCTCATATTTCTGAGAAGCCGGAACACCGAGTGCCTGCGCAAAATCCTCCTGTTGCAACCGGAACGGAACTTTTTTACCATCTATCACCCGGCTATCTTCCTGCATCAGCCGGTCAAAACGTTTTGTCGCAAACAATATATGCTCTCCTGTTCCAACTGATATAATGAAACTTTCCGGTACATCTATTCCCAATATCTTTGCTGTACGCAGACATAGTTGTTCATTTGCAACGATTCCGCTCAGCCGAACATGGCTTTGCTTTACAATATGTGTACTTGGTGCCATCCCAAACGGCATATACCATCCACCTTTATTATCATAATATAAACCTGTTTTTCCGGACGCACCAGTCAATGATAGATGTGCCTTTGCCAGAAACTGGGCTGATTTTGAAGCCCCGCAACTCATGCTCTCCTTTCCACCGACAGATCCAATCCCAATATCATCAGAAGCTGTAATGTCTTTCCTATCTCCGCCGTCGCTTTCCCACGTTCAACATCTGAAATAAAGCTGACACTGAACCCCGTAAATTCTGCAAGAAACGCCTGTGTATAATGCAGTTCTTTTCTTCGCGTACGAATCGCTTCGCCTAATTCTTCTACACTTTTTATCTTCATATTTACCATTCCTCTTAGCCGTACGGCATAATTTAAATTTTTTTCTACAAAAATAAGCCGTTCGACTTATTTTTACTGTTGTTAGTATAATATAAGCCGTACGGCTATGTCAATTCACATTTTATTAAAATGGTCTTTTCGGATTCGCTCCATGCTCTCCAATCAGCTTCTCCATCCAGACCATATCATACCAGCGTCCAAACTTGTACCCGCACTGATAGAACTGTCCGACCATGCGATAGCCAAGATGCGCATGGAACTCCACGCTGTTGTTCGTCAGGTATTCGTCCTCCTTCGGCGCATAGGCGATACAGGCGTTCATGTTCAAAAATCCCTGTTCCATCAATGCTTCTTCCAGTGCCGCATGCAGCATTCCACCGATTCCCATATGCTTGCAACTTTCATCTACATAGATGGATGTCTCAACCGCCCATGCATACGCTTCTCTGGCATGAAACTGCCCGGCATACGCATACCCAAGGACTTTTCCATCCTGCTTGGCAACAAGATATGGATACTTTGTTTTCGTCTGCCGGATTCGCTCGGCGAATTCCTCCAGCGTCGGTACTTCATATTCAAATGTAATGGCTGTATGTTCCACATATGGCGTATAGATGGCAAGCAGCGCGGCTGCATCTGCCTCTTTTGCTTCGCGTATTTCAATCATTGTTTTTCCTCCAATACACATTACACTACGCTACCCCGGTACATTTGTCAACGCAAAAGATAGCTTGTTCATCCACCATTATCATGCTATAATTTTATATATTATAAATCGGAGGCAATCCATGGCTTTAGAAAATGAATGGCAGACTCATGAAGATAAATTTAATAATGATGATATACTGCATCGGCCGACAAACGAAGAATATGCGTTTTATACTGCCGTCAGCCGTGGTGATTTGGAAACCGTAAGACAGAACTGTGAATCTAAACGTTTTACCGATTTACGCGGAACCGGAAAGTTATCCCGGGATGCTCTTACAAACATCAAATATCATTTTGTAATCACTGTCGCGATGATCACTCGTTTTTGTGTCGATGAAGGTATGGAGATGGAGCTTGCTTACCGTCTGAGTGACTTCTATATTATGAAGCTGGATTTTGCAAATAACATTTCTACAGTAGCATCACTTCATGAAAAGATGGTTCTCGATTTTACCGGCAAAATGCTGCTCATGCGAAATGGCACAACTTCAAAACCTGTGACTGAATGTCTGGACTATATCTATGCCCATATCAAAGAACGGATTACCATCGAAGCACTGGCAGCATACACGAATCTTTCTCCGAGCTACTTGTCAAAACTTTTTAAAAAAGAGCTTGGTATCTCTATCAGTGACTATATCCGTGAAAAGAAAATAGAAAAATCACAGAATCTCCTGAAATTCTGTGATTACAGTCTCGTCGATATTGCAAACTATCTTTCATTTTCTTCTCAAAGCCACTTTATCCAGAGCTTCAAACAGCTTGTCGGCATGACTCCGAAGAAATACCGCGACTTAAATTACTGTTCAAGTTGGATAGTAAAAGACAAATAACAGCCTGCATCCCCATTATAAAATGTGATATGCAGGCTGTTTACTTTTTATTAATTCTTAGTTAATACAAAATTCGATAGTTCAATTGTGTGTGATCCAAGTTCTTTGTCAATATATCCCATTGCGACCTGAATATATGCATTGGTATCTGTCGGATTTGTTTTCGTGGATAATTGTATACTTACAGTTTTTTCCTCTCCTGCAGTTAATTCTATATCCGAAACTCCGTCTACATACCACTTTTCATTCGCAGAATCCATGCTCGCGACCTTAATAGTACGGTCTACGTCTGATTTTACCTTAAATGTCAGCGTATATGTTTCGCCCTGTTCCAGTGTTATGCCTTCCTGCTTGAGATGTATATGCCAATCCGCAGTTCCTACAGATGTTATATAATAGACAGCTTTTCCATCAATGATAATTGGATTTGTTGCAGCACCAGCAAGACTTGCCTCTGGATTAATATAACAGATCCAACCCGTAGTATTCTCTTTGAAATCGCCATTTTTTAGTAGATTCTGCTTCTGGTCGTCCGGTTGTTCTGGATCCGTTGGATTGCTCGGAACTGGTGGTTCTGTAGGAGTCAGTGCATCAATCTTCTTTAAGCTGAAACCAGACAGGGTTATTTTTGATAATGCAGTCTCTCCGTCAGCCATTTTGCCCATGGAAATTGTCATCAAAGTATTCACGTCTGTATCTTTATCCATCTTGAACTGGTATGTTATATTCTTTGGCGTATCCTTTGACAGTTCAATCGTATCACCCGCATACCAAGAAACATATGATGTGTTCATAAAATCATACTTAATCTTTCTTGTTTCCGTAGATTCTGCTGTAAATTTGAGTTCATAACAGCATCCCTTCTCCAGTTGAATTCCCTTCTTTAACAACTGAACGGAGTACTCATAATCTCCTAAGTTCTTGATATCCCAGGTACTTGTACCGCCGTTAAATGTTACCTGATTGCCATTTGTAAAATGCTCCCATTTTTTGTTTTCATCGGAGATTCCATCATTTCCAACATTATCTGTATTATTAATCAACTCTTCTCCAACCGGTTTTTCCGCCACTGTAGGTTTTTCTATCTTTTCAAGCTTGATATCGTCAATACAGATTCGATGCTGTGTTGTTATCTGCTTTCCACCTACAGCACCCATAGAT
This sequence comes from Eubacterium sp. MSJ-33, assembly GCF_022174665.1. Lineage (NCBI taxonomy): Bacteria > Bacillati > Bacillota > Clostridia > Eubacteriales > Eubacteriaceae > Eubacterium > Eubacterium sp. MSJ-33. The sequence continues at coordinate 2,717,099 of NZ_CP076562.1, read as the reverse complement.
ATACTTAAGATGGATTTCAAATCTGTCTCATTCTTCATTGTAAATTCCAGTTCAAACGTCTGGTAATCCCTTGTAAGATCCACAGTCTTCTGTCCGGAATATGGTGTCCAATCACCATCTGCAGAACCATCTTTTTGAATTGCAAACATGATTTTTCTAGCCATATTCGATTTTGCCTTGAAACTTAAGCGATAACTCTGATCTTTGATTAGTTCAACATTATTCTGCTTTAACTGAATCATCCAATCCTGCGCACCTGTATTCTTGATGGTAATATCCGCGGCTGACTTCTCCGTTAAGGAATCTACTACCCATGTAGCCGATGCAGAACTATCCGCATACGGCTCATAACCTGCAAAACCGGCATTAAAGCTTCCGTTCTTAATCAGACTGTCTTCATCAATTCTTACATTATCTAGATAATACGTTCCCGGCTGTGAGAACACAAAGCTTAAATTCTTATTACTTTCAGATGTAAATTTAATCGTATTTCCCTTCTGATTACTTCCGTCTAATGCTGCTGTTGTAGTTTTTCCATTCACAGTCACCGCCATAGATTTTCCCGCATCACCCTGAATGTCATAGGTAAGTGCATATTCTGCACCCGTAACCATAGCCATATCACTCTGTGAAACTGTTACAGTACCGGTTGCGCTCTCCGGTACAACAATCTTCAATCGTCTGTTATCCGATAAACCGGTTACAGATACATCTGCATCTGCCTTGTTGTCGATATCCCAGTAAAGCATACGTCCTGCACCTTCCTGGAACTTACCATTATAGACAAAGTTACCATCTGTCAGCATCTGCTTTTTATTGTTCTCTTCTACGGATTCTTCTTTCACCTTCTTAAGAGTTACATCTGTAATCTTAATTCCTGCTGTAGATGTTGTATTACCCATGTTAAATTCTACACGGCCATTTGCATCATCCGCTTTTTCCATCGTAAATTCATATTTGAATGTCTGTGGCTCTGTTGTTAATGCAACCTCTGTATCATTGAAATATCTTACATAATTCACATCCGGACCGGAAATATCCACTTTCATCGTCCGGTTTTCATCTGCCCACGCTTTGAAACTAAGCTCGTATTTAGCGCCTTTCTTCATTGGCAGATTCGGCTGAACAAGCTGGATACTGTAATCCTGTTTGCCTGCGTTGCTTGTTGTAATTGCAATCTGATTATTGGCAATCTCTGCTAAACCGGCACCACCATTTGCCGTGAGGAATGTCCAGTCCTTATCATCTGCAAGATCTTCTGCCACTGCAAAATCACCATTTGTGATATAGTTTCCGTTTGCATCCGGCTCCTTAAATACAATATTCTTCTCCGGCTTTTCCACATTCTCATCATAGCTGTCTTTCTGATATACACGAACATAATCTACTTCATAGCTCTGATTTGCAAAATCTGTTGTCTCATCCGGATATCCTACCCAGCTTCCACCAACTGCAAGATTGAGAATCATATAAAACGGTTGATCAAATGGAGCTGGATATGATATTTCACCCTGTCCTTCTGTGGCCGAATACCAATCATTTGCTGTATGATACAAAATACCATCCATGTACCAGTTAATTCTTCCCGGCATCCACTCCACAGCAAATGTATGAAATTCATCAGAGAAACTACCACTCTCCAATGTATAGGTTCCCTGTGTCTGCTTGTGTGGATTTCCATAATGAATCGTCCCATACGTTGTTTTCGTATCACTTCCATGAACTTCCATTGCATCAATCTCGCCACATCTTGGCCACTGACCATACAGATTTTCATCCGATGACATAAGCCAGAATGCCGGAAGATATCCCTTTCCCTCTGGAACTCTTACTCTCGTTTCAAATAAGCCATATGTAAAATCGTGTTTTCTCTGTGTATTAATTCTTCCTGATGTATAGCTGACAGATCCATCTTCTGCTACTGTCTTAATTGGCTTGATCACAAGCTTTCCGTCCTTAAGATAGATATTCTCTGTCGAATCCACGTACGCCTGCCATTCATCATTTACCCACTTCGGATCATGAAGCTCCACATTCCAGTCATCACGGTTTAATTCTGTACCATTAAACTCATCCTGCCATTTTATATTATATCCTTCATAAGACAGGGTGTTCTTACTCTCTGTTTTCTCCAGATAATAAGTGAGTTGCAGCTTCAAAACTGTCTTATTTCCGGCAACCACAATATCTTTGCTATATTCTATCGTCTTTTTCTCAAGCTTAGTTTCTTGATTTTGCGCTGCAAATACATTTCTTACCGGCAAGAAGGACATAACCACTGCCAAAGCAAGAAAAGCTGAGAGAATATTCTTTTTCTTCCCATACTTTATAAGAAAGAATAACGCGCCCGCGCAAATTGCAAGTACAACAATTACTTTTACAATCGGAAACGAATCACCGGTCTTCGGTCCCTGCTTCACATCAACTTCAACCTTTGTATCTACTTTTACATCCGTCTTTTTTTCAACGTCATCCTTATTTCCCGGAACAACCGAAGTATCCAGCTTCACAAAGTCAAACGCAATCTCTGTTTTCGCACCTGCTGCTACTTCCGAAATCGTACTGCACCATTTTCCATCCTCGATTTTTCCATCCTTTGAAGTGTAACCTGCAGGAACATTAAATTTCAAAGTTACATTCTGAAGATTATTCTCTGTAATGTTATTAACTGTGATAGTTCCTTTGATTTCCTCTCCATCTGAATACTTAGATTTTTCAGTTTGCACCGAAACTTCCGGTTCTCTTGCGCTCTCTGCCGCTGTTGCTGGAACACTTAACTGCCAGCAGCATACAAACGCTACCAGAACACATAACAAAATTCTGCATTTCTTTAACATATTCTTCCCTCCTATATTTTTACATGAATTTTACTATCTACATAGGATTATAAAGGAATTAAATATTAAAAATATATTAGCAATACAGAATAAATGTCAAAATCATGTTCTTTTCAGATTCAATCGCTTCTCAATAATCTCTCTTACAACCGCATTTTCTGTCTCATCATGCATCTGGATAAGCCGCCGCTTCCCGATTCTACGGTCACACGCCCGTAAGATATCTGTTATCCCCCATTTATCATCTGTAAATGGCTGCATTAATTCATTTTCCGGACACTCAATATACGCTTCGATCACATCTGAGATATCTGAAATATCGCAATCCCACGGATATGAATTCCACCCATATTTTAACGTCGTATCAAACTGTTTCGGATAATCGAACACCACATCCTTGCCTATCGTTATAAAATACCGCGGCAATTTATTTCCATGATACCCATCATTTGAATTCATCTCATACAAAGCGCAATGAATCTGAAATTCCGCTTTTTCATCCATCAGATTATAGAGTCTGCTCTGCAATTTGCTCCATCGTTTTCCCATTGTACTCCTCCTTCGGACGCTTCTTTTGACCCAGTATCGTGACAAAAACTCCGTCCCCGATTAACTATACACTACGATAGCCATATATTTTTGTCAACAAAAAAAGACTTCCCACGTTCATGGGAAGCCCTGTTTTTTCCTGCATCTATGTAGCTCTACACTGGTTGCACAGCCTGCACCTTCTTATATGTTTTCTGATATACAACAAAATCTACCAATACCATGATTGCACAGATTCCCCAGATAATCGGCTCCAGAATACAGACACCAAAATACCCAAGTCGATTCGTTATAATGTTCACGGCACCGAATTTCAAAATCAGCTCAACGCCACTTCCAAGTACCGGCACAATTTTTCTGCCTACTCCCTGCAGGCTGCTTCGTAATACAAGCAATATGCTCAGCACAAGGAAGAATACAATATTGATCTTCATGTACATAAGTGCATTGCTTATTATTTCCGCATCGGACGTTCCCGTCAGCCATTTCACCATATATTTTCCGATGGCGAACACAATCAGGATCGCACAGGCACTCCAACCAATGGCAATCAGCACCGCGTCTTTGATTCCCTTATAAACCCGGTCATATTTTCCTGCGCCGAAATTCTGACTTGCAAAGGTTGCTGCTGCCGTGGCAAGTGTTCCAAGCGGCATCATAAAAATCTCATCAATTTTTCTTGCCGCAGTATGTGCCGCAATTATCTGCTCACCAAGAGAGTTCACAGCACTCTGCAATGCAACGGAACCAATGGAAACAACTACCAGCATAAGTCCCATCGAAAATCCGGTTAAAAGCAATTCCTTTACTAACGCCTTATCCCATTTCAGATATCGCATAGAGAACTTTAACACCGGACATTTCTTCCATATGTATACGATACAGAGCGATACTGAAACAATCTGAGCGATCACGGTTGCCTCAGCCGCACCACCAATCCCACGGTTCAGTCCTTTCACAAACAGAAAATCCAATCCAACATTCAGCGCAGATGATAGCAGCAGAAAATACAACGGTGTTTTACTGTCACCAATCGCCCGAAGGATTCCGGAAAACATATTATATAGCATCGTAACAATCGCAAATGTGAGTATGATGTGCAAATACGATTCTGTCTTTGGCAATATATTTTCCGGTGTCTTCAGCATTACTAAGATTGAATGCAGCGAAATCACGCTTGCCAAAGTCAATATGATGGAGATTATAACAGTCAGGAAGTAAATCAATGCCGACGTCTGTTTCAGTTTTTCTTCGTCCTTCTCGCCAAACACACGAGCCAGTACGACTGAAAATCCATTTGTAATACCATTTGCAAATCCAATTACAAGCGAATAGAGTGCCGATGTTGCACCAACTGCTGCCAATGCCTGATCGCCCAGCACATTTCCTATGATTGCGGTATCTGCCACATTGTATAACTGTTGAAATATGTTTCCGATCAGAATCGGAATCGCAAACATCACGAGGGATTTCAAGATTTTTCCTTCTATTAAAGAAACTGATTTCGCCTTCATTATTCTGCTTCTACCTCCTATTTTAATCTATATGATTTTTCTTTTGCTTGTCTTTTCAGCAATTCTATACTATGATATCAAGCAAATATATCATATTTCTATGATAAATAGCATAAATCTACGATATTTTAGGGGAGTTATAATTATGAGTGAATATTCATCTTTTCAAAAAAAACTTACGATTGCCTCCTACCTGCAACGTGAGGACAACCGCATCCACCATGGCTATGACGAGGAGCTTCTACAATATATCTATGTTATGAATGGTGACCCTCGTGTTATCGAGATAAGTAAAAAAATGTTTCGTGGCAACAGAAACGGAAAGCTCTCAAATGATCCGATACGTCAATTCAAATATCTTTTTGTTGCTTCTACAACCCTGACAACCCGCTACGCTATCCGTGGAGGAATGGAACCTCAGGATGCCTATAATTTAAGCGACCTTTTTATCCAGCGTGTGGATCTGTGTATGTCAATCGATGAAGTCTGTTCGTTACAGACAGAAATGATCCAGAATTTTACTGAGCAGGTCGCCTCTATAAAGACAAAGAAAAATCAACTTTCTTCGAACAATTTATATGTCAAACAACTCGAAGATTATATCTACCTGCACCTACACGAAAAAATCCGGGTTGAAGAACTGGCAAATGAAGTCGACTTAACGCCAAACTACTTAAGCAGTCTGTTCAAGAAAGAAACCGGATGCTCCATCCAGCAATATATTACCAATAAAAAAATAGAGGTAGCATCAAATATGCTCCTCTATTCTGAATACAGCCTTACCGACATTGGCAATATCCTTGCCTTCAGTTCGACCAGCCATTTTATTAAAACGTTCAAATCCATTATGGGACAGACACCACGCCAATACAAACTGCATATATACGATAATAATTTCATCTCTCCATTACCGTCCGACTCACCGACCTCCTGAATAGCCTTCCTATTCTCCGGATGCATCAAGCTCCCCAGTGGCATTGCTGATTGTTGTTTCCACATCTACAACCTCTGGTCCATCCGCAAATGCTTCCGTATTATTTGCTTCTTCGGTTGCGCTTACCTGCTCCTTTTCTTCTTCATCCTCCCACAGTGATTTGTGTTCTTTGCGTTTTCGCATCTCTAGCATTGCCGCTGCATTTTTTGCCATCATATAAAGCTTCGGATCATATTCCATCAGCTTTTTCTCATCTTTCGCCGGAACCTTGTCCCCATGCATAATCCGCCTTGCAACAAGCATGATCTTGTTCATTTCTTTTGCCTGATCTGCCATAGCGTCCGACTGCTGTTTGCTTGCTATCTTGTCTGAAATCATGCGCCACTGTTCCATCAGTTTGTCCATATAATCCTGATATTCCTGTCTCTTCTCATCGACAGCGTTGTATTGCAACTCCAGAATCGCCGACTCATCCTTGTAAACTTCCGCGCCATTCTCGGTCGTCTTTATCTTCTCTTCGAGTTTCTGTTTCCGCGCATACAATTCCTTCTGCTTCGAGTAGTAGGTTTTGATCTGTACGTTGTACCGCACTCTCGCATCTTCAATCTTCATACCGGTCACCTCTATCCCCGGAAATCAAATTTCTGTCCAACACTCTTTTCGCTTTCTGTGAGTACATTTTGCTCAGAGTTACCATATGCATAAGAAGAAACTTTGTCAATCAGCTCTTCCATTGAACCGACTGTGATCTGCACGTATTCCTTCTCATCTACAGTTGTTGTTTTTTCATTTTTGGATTCTTCCGCGCGCTTCTCATCGGCCTTCTTTTCTGCTGTTTTTTTCTCAGCAAGCTTCTGATCTTTCGCCTTTTCCGCTTTCTTCTGTGCAGCCTTCTTCTCTGCTGCTTTCTTTTCCGCCTTCTTTTTCGCCGCCTTTTCCACAGTTGCAAAGAATGTCGCCTTTCCATTTGCGTCAACCGACATACCAAAGTTATTTACGCTTGCACCACTGCTTGTCAGACTGTTTTTTGCCTCCTGCAGCTTTGCCTGTGACATCGCAATAATTCCTTCATATTTTCTCCGGAAAGACTCATCCGTTGCCATCTTCTCGATTTTCTCATCGTCAATCAGTACAACCTGCTTGATTGCATTGCCATATGCCGCCGCATTTGCCTGCACCTGCGATTTCATGTCCTTGCTTACAAGTATAAAATCCATATTTCCAAACTTGGCTTTCAGTTTGTTGTAATAGTCCTTCGCTTTGTCAGACAGTTCCACATTTCCAATCACCGTCCCATATCCACTCTTCGTTGTCGGGACGAGCGAACCTGTCGTATCGGCTGGGTTGAAGGTCGTTGTCTTCACGCTGTCTGTCTCTGTTTTCTGTGCATCTGTTTTCTCCGCATTCTTCCGGTCTGTCTTCGTGTTATTCGTGCGGGTGTTGTTCCACGTGCTGTTCGTCTGCTGATATGCAGATACTCCATATAAATTTGCCATTTGTTTCTCTCCCTTCGTATAATAATCAATTCCGGGTATGAACTTCATTCATACCTGCTTCTTCTATGCTCGTGCTGTAAAGCTTCCCCGGCCACTGTGATTGCGCCGCAGGAATCGTTCTATATCCTCGGATATCTCCGTGAATGATTGTGGGGATGTTTGTGGTTTCGTTTCTATATTTCTGTTTCTTGCAGAAACTTGTGTATTCGTGTATTTGGATGTAGTTGTTTTGTGCTGTGTTTTTGATGTTACTGCTTCTTCTGTGTATGTTGGTTCTATATTAGAAATAGAATTGTCGTTTGTTTCCTTAGTCAAATTCTGTTTACCTATATGTTCTGTGTCCGACTGTATCTCATTCATTTGTCCGTCTTTTTCTGCTAGTTCCACCTTCATCTGTTTCTCACTATCTTCAGGCTTTACATCCTCTTGTCCTTCTATATCTGTATTCTCCGCATCCATACGTGCCTTCGTCTCATCCGCCTGTTCTTCCGCCGCCTCCCTGCGCAGCTCTTGTTCCTCCGGAAGCTCCTCATATGCCCGGCTCTTCTCAAACGCCTGATGTGCATCACGGATCATGCACACCTCATTATTCAGCCGCTGCATAAGCACTACCTTCTTGTCCTCCGGAATATACGGATTGCTTGCGATTTCCTTCGCCTGTGCCGCAAAGCTTCCCATGCGGTTCAATTTGAGTCGTTGTACATCTTCCTTTGTCCGGCAATTTTTCAGTGCGTTTTCATACGCTTTCTTCTCCGTCTGCGCTTTCTCATATTCCGCAAGTGCTTCCGGATCATGTTCTTTCAGATATGCGATTTCCTCTTCCGTCAAGGTTCCGCCGGTTTTCAACTTCGTATACAGCTCACTGGTCGCAGAACGCTCCCTCTCCGTCTGCGCCTGTCGTTCCAGATTGTCCAACAGGATCTCATCCTGCGTCATACCCTCTGTATCCTTCTTACTGTTGATATCCTGTTTCTTTTTCTGCCATTTCAGATCCAGCATTTGCAGACTGACCTGACTTTGAATCGTTCCTGTATACATCGTCTCACCTCCCGATTTATACTGTTTCACCTGCGTTTCCATGATACAGGCTCCGATCTTTTTATCACAACTATAAATTACGCATTTTCACATAGGAAATAAGCCCACTACAAGGGTAAAGAAATAATACAGAAATAGGTATAGTAATCCCCTATACCTCTGAAAACCTTATTACTTCATCCTTGAAGTTTTTTGAACTCAATTCCTTTTGAGCTTTTATATGTATGTTATCGGATTGGGAAGGGGATTGGTTAACCTTTTAATTCAAGTAATATAAATAAAAGCCAAGAATATATAAATATATCTCGTCTAATCTAAACAGACGTACAAGCCATAGGTTCCACTTCAATCCCCAACGGATCACATACTTTTCTAAGACTTTCTGCGTCACGTTCATTTCCAAAAATGAGCATTTTCTTCAGATTTGGGAACTGCTCCATCTCCGCTTTTGTTACTTTTCTGAAATCAAATCTTTCGTCTCTTCCGTCCCACTCTGGTGCTATCTGCATATAGATTTCGTCGGAACCATCCATATTAATTTCCTTGACCAGCCCTGCAAGACTTGCCGGAATCGGTAATTCCTTAAAGAAGCTTACCGCGGCGCGTACATTTTTATCTGTTCCAAGATTCCAATGTGCTTTTTTGAAAATCATATAATCGTATATATCAAAATACGGCTTCAAGACTTCCTGATTGTACATGAGCTCCTGTATTACGGCGAGCTTAAAATTAAATGTATCAAATATCAGGCAAGGTTCATCCGGAACCATGATATTGTAATTTTCATCACTCTTTGGACGTTCTGGTTTGAATCCGATATATACATCTAATAGAACTTGATCACCATTATAGACCGGAATATCTTTTCTCTTTAATTCATCCTCTACCTTCAGAACAATATCCATATGAATCTGCCGAACCATATTCCCCTGCTCATCCTTAATTTCTGAATTATAGCCGTAGCCTAGAATATATGGATATAATCTGTCGCGTGACATATTTTGATTTAAGACTTTTAGTCCACCAATATAACATTTTTCTGTCTTTGATTCTGCGAATACCTTTTTCCCTGTAACATACATCGTCATAGATGTAATATTATGCGTCTCATCTATATAAGCTTTCTGTTTTTTTAAGTTCCGAAGATATGCAGTTGCCCCCTCAAACGATATTCCCAGCTCATCATAGAAATATTCAAAATGATTATCACTTTGAACATTTATCCGAGCCTCACCGAATAATGCACGTATATCTTCATAGGAAAGTGGGAATGTCAGCAAATTGCCATTCAATACTACACCATTATCCAAAACCTCTACCTGATTCATTGCTTATTGCACCCCCTCTTTCAATGTTAAATAGGAATTTACGAATACATTTATTGTACCATAACAATTATAATCTTCAAACAATAATCAGAATCAAGGGCAAATTGCACAAAAAAGAGGAAACATTGCACATGCTTCCTCTTTCCTTGCTCTTACTTATATTGTCGTCTAAGACATTTTGCTTAAATCCATATCAATGAATAACCTCTCTTACCGGAGTAATCCACTTTCCTTTAGCAAAATCTCCAGATCGGTTCCTTCCACAGTTTTTATTACTTTCTTTAAGATAACCTTTTCCTTGAGAGAAAGCGGAAGTTCATCAATCGACTTTTTATCAACTGCATAATATGCGGCCCGCAGCAATTCCCGCACATCGTACTTAGAACCCCACACTTCCGGAACACCACGATCTACGTTCATAAGTGTGTAAACTGCTTCCATACCCGTACGGATGGAGTATTCTGTCGTAAAAATAGTATCTCTCGGTGTCTCCGCAAACTGTCCCAGGAATGCAAAATTAACAGCGCCTTCCGGAACAACAAGCGGACGATCGATTTCTTTTCTTGGCTGAAAGAACGCATTGATGTATGGCATAAAGCAGGTTGTTGTATTGCAGCGATTTTTTGCCCAATCGTCAATCTGATCTGTCGGCACGCCAATGTGATACAGCCACTCCCGGCAAACTTCCTCACCTGTACAATCCCGCATTGCCTTCTTTACGTAATTTCCTTCTTTATTCGTTGTAAGTGCATATACCCAGATCAAAACTGTATTTTTATCCTGCGCTTTAAACTGCGGCTGACGATTGATTGTCCATGAAAGATACCAGTTGTCGGTACTATCCTTCACTGTCACAATTCCACCGGTTGTTACCTTTCCTTCTCTCGGATCCCGCTTGCAAATGCTGATAATCTTCTGGATAATCTCTTCATCCGAGGTTTCCACAGTTGCACTCATCCAGTTTGTTGCTTCAAAATCATCACAGAATTTATCCGGATTACCATACTCACCATTCTTTGCCTGCGCAGCAATATTCTTCCACAAATCCCACGATTCACCTGCACCGTTTTTAATCCGGCTCAAATCCGGCGCTGTATTCTGATCTCCATAGCAGGAAGTATCTGTACAGCATCCATTTGTTATAAAAACCAGATCATCCTCAATCAAATCAATTGTACCAGGTTTTCCATCCTTCTCATATACAATCTGTGTGGCAGTTTTTTTACCATTTTCATCTTTGATGACAACATTTTTGACATCCATGCCATACTCGACCGACACGCCATGGCTTTCGAGATATTTTATAAGCGGAAGAATCATGCTCTCGTATTGATTGTATTTCGTAAAACGGAGTGCAGAAAAATCCGGAAGTCCATCAATATGATGGCAGTATCTGCATAAATACCGTTTCATTTCCAATGCAGATGACCATCTCTGGAATGCAAACATGGTCTGCCAGTACAGCCAGAAATTCGTGTCCCAGAAGGAATCCGGCAATACCTCACTGATTTTTTTATCCTCCAAATCTTTTTCCGGTGTCATAAACAGCTTTGACAGTGCCAGGGCTGAATCCTTATCAAGTGTAAATTTCTTATCTGTATGTGCATCCTGTCCGCATTTCTCAGAAGCTCTGCAAAGGGAGTAATTCGGATCATGCTTGTTTAACCAATAATACTCATCCAGGACAGAGACGCCTGGTGTCTCTATCGAAGGAACATCCCGGAACATATCCCACATACATTCAAAATGGTTGTCCATTTCTCTTCCGCCACGCATGTAGAAGCCTTTTCGGACATCTTTTCTTCCATCACAGCTGCCTCCGGCAAGATCCAGCTTCTCAAGGAGATGAATACGCTCTCCCTTTACCTGCCCATCCCTCACCAGATAAAAGGCGGCAGAAAGCCCCGCTAATCCTGTTCCAATGATATATGCTGATTTCCGGTCAGCCCCCTCCGGTTTTTCTGGTCTTGCAAATGCTTCATAAGTTCCTGCTGAATAATACATAATAAACACACTCCTTTTTTTGTTTAAACTGTGACATTTTTCTTTGTTTCCATATACACAGTATATCCATAAAATCTTCTTCCTACTATGCACAAAAAAAGAGAACTGTCATAGAAAGCGACAATCCTCTTACATTGCATCCATATACGACAAACTACGGGGTTTGTCGCAATCAGTTCTTGTTCAGTTTTGCATTATTCAATGCATGCGCGAAAGATCCCTGAATCAATGCATTCAATCTTTCTATGATCTGTTTCGGATCCTCCTTCATTCCCTTGTCAATCCATTCTAACACCAGTCCAACAAACCCATATTTGTAAAAATCCGCAATGAATGTTTTATCCTCTTCCCGCACGACCATACCTTCCGCTTTTTCTTCGAGTACATCATATATCAGCTGATATGTTACTTTATACAAATAGCGGTAAATATATCCTCGCGGAGCATTATGATAGATGTTGACAACAAAAGGTTCGTCCTTTTTCAGCAGATGAAATATTGCCAGAAATCCTTCCTGCCACGTATCATATGTTTTATTCTGTTTCAGGACATGCTCTGCATCTGTTTCGCAAATCCATTCAATCAACTCATATATATCATGAAAATGATAATAAAAAGTCTGACGGTTTATCCCACATTTTTCCGTAATGTCATTGATTGTTATTTTATCAATTGATTTTTCTAATAATAACTCCTTAAACGCAAATGCGATTGCAAACTTTGTCGTTGCCTTGCTCATGCTGCCTGACACCTCCTATGTGTTCCGCTGTTTTCACCTGCCAAACATAGCTTTGACTAATATAAAATTATAATACACTCAGCCGCCTATGACAACCACGCTTCGCGTGTTTGTCTCGCGGGCTCACGCCCTATATTACGTATACATCTTGCGATTGCTGCACAATCACAAGCGCATAGATATTCTTCGAATGTCTATGCAGATAAAATACAAAAACCGAGAGTATGCAAGCATACTCTCGGCTTTATTATTTTATCAAATATACGCTCGACTCAAAGTCGTTGCAGTATTACTCGATGATAGAAGCAACTCTTCCTGAACCTACAGTTCTACCACCCTCACGGATAGCGAATGTAAGACCCTGGCTCATAGCGATTGGGTGGATGAGCTCGATTGTCATCTCTACGTTATCACCAGGCATGCACATCTCTGTACCAGCTGGAAGGTTACATACACCAGTTACATCAGTTGTTCTGAAGTAGAACTGTGGACGATAGTTGTTGAAGAATGGTGTATGACGACCACCCTCGTCCTTTGTCAGAACGTAAACCTGAGCTGTGAACTTTGTATGACATGTGATTGAACCTGGCTTACAAAGAACCTGTCCACGTACGATATCCTCTCTCTTGATACCACGAAGAAGAGCACCGATGTTATCACCAGCCTGACCTTCGTCAAGGAGCTTACGGAACATCTCGATACCTGTTACAGTTGTCTTCTGCTTCTCTGGCTTGATACCAACGATTTCAACTTCATCGTTAATATGGATAACACCAGACTCAACTCTACCAGTTGCAACAGTACCACGACCTGTGATTGTGAATACGTCCTCAACAGGCATGATGAAGTCCTTATCTGTATCTCTCTGAGGATCTGGAATGTAAGAATCTACTGTATCCATAAGTTCCATGATCTTGTCACCCCAAGGACCCATTGGATCTTCAAGAGCCTTAAGAGCAGAACCCTTAACGATTGGGCAATCTGTGAAGTCATACTCTTCAAGCTGCTCTGTAACTTCCATCTCAACGAGTTCAAGAAGTTCCTCATCGTCAACCATATCACACTTGTTCAAGAATACTACGATATAAGGTACACCTACCTGACGAGAAAGAAGGATGTGCTCCTTTGTCTGAGCCATAACACCATCAGTTGCAGCAACAACGAGGATAGCACCATCCATCTGTGCAGCACCAGTGATCATGTTCTTTACATAGTCAGCATGGCCCGGACAGTCAACGTGTGCGTAATGTCTCTTCTCTGTCTCGTACTCAACGTGAGCTGTAGAGATAGTGATACCTCTTTCTCTCTCTTCTGGAGCCTTATCGATGTTCTCGAAATCTGTAGCTGTGTTACCAGCAACTCTAGCAGCCAATACCTTTGTAATTGCAGCTGTTAAAGTAGTTTTACCGTGGTCAACGTGTCCGATTGTACCAATGTTACAATGTGGCTTTGATCTGTTAAACTTTTCCTTTGCCATTATAATTTCCTCCTTAATATAGCCCCTCCGGGCATTTTATTGCCCTTTCCGGGCGTTTACTCGGCTAAAAATCATTATATTAAAATATAGCGATATTTTCAAGCAATTTTTTTATTTTATACTACAAATACAGTTTGCAGATAAATTATGCGTTCTTGTTTGCAAGAACCTTCTCCTGAATGTTCTTTGGACACTGCTCATACTTCTCGAAGAACATAGAGTAGTTACCACGTCCCTGTGTAGAAGAACGAAGCTCTGTAGAGTAACCGAACATCTCTGCAAGTGGAACCAATGCCTTAACAATCTTTCCACCACCGATATCGTCCATGCTCTGAATCTGTCCACGCTTTGCATTCAGGCTACCGATTACATCACCGAGATATTCCTCAGGCATTGTAACCTCAACCTTCATGATAGGCTCAAGAAGCACTGCTCCACCCTTTGCCATAGCATCCTTGAATGCCATAGAACCAGCGATGTGGAATGCCATCTCTGAAGAATCGACTTCATGGTAAGAACCATCATAAACGTTTGCCTTAACACCAAGTACCGGATATCCGCCAAGAATACCAGCCTTTGCTGCTTCCTCGATACCTTCACCAACAGCTGGGATGTATTCCTTAGGAATAGCACCACCGACAACAGTTGACTCGAAAATAAACTGCTCTTCGCCGTTTGGATCCATAGGCTCGAACTTAACCTTACAGTGACCATACTGACCACGACCACCAGACTGCTTAGCATACTTGCTATCTACATCAACAGCCTTTGTAAATGTCTCCTTGTAAGCAACCTGAGGTGCACCAACGTTTGCCTCAACCTTGAACTCACGGAGAAGACGATCAACGATAACTTCCAAGTGAAGCTCGCCCATACCTGCGATGATTGTCTGACCTGTCTCTTTGTCTGTATGTGCACGGAATGTAGGATCTTCTTCAGCAAGCTTTGCCAAAGCTTCACCCATCTTACCCTGATCATTCTTTGTCTTTGGCTCGATAGCAAGCTCAATAACTGGCTCAGGGAATTCCATAGACTCAAGGATTACCGGATGCTGCTCGTCACAGATTGTATCACCGGTTGTTGTAACCTTGAATCCAACTGCTGCAGCGATATCACCAGAGTAAACCTTGTCGATCTCTGTACGGGAATTTGCATGCATCTGAACGATACGTCCTACACGCTCCTTCTTACCCTTTGTTGCGTTCAGTACATAAGAACCTGAGTTCAATGTACCGGAATATACTCTGAAGAATGCTAACTTTCCTACGAAAGGATCTGTCATAATCTTAAATGCAAGTGCTGCAAATGGAGCCTCATCAGATGAAGGACGAGTTACCTCGTTACCATCTTCGTCTGTACCTGTGATATCAGGGATATCTGTAGGAGCAGGCATGTACTCGATAACGCCATCGAGCATCTTCTGAACACCCTTGTTCTTGTAAGCAGAACCACAGAATACAGGAACTGCCTCGTTTGCGATTGTACCCTTACGGAGTGCAGCCTTCATATCAGCGACAGATGGCTCCTCACCCTCAAGATACTGCATCATAAGATCATCATCAAGCTCACAACACTTCTCTACCAGATTCTCATGCCACTTATCAGCAAGCTCCTTCAAATCTGCAGGCACCTCTGTGATCTCGATATCTGTACCCTCATCGTTCTTATAATAGTATGCATCCATCTCGAACAGATCGATCAGTCCGATGAAGTCATCTTCCTGTCCGATTGGAATCTGTACAGGAATTGCATTCTTGCCAAGACGGTCAATGATTGTCTGTACAGACATGAAGAAGTCTGCACCCATCTTATCCATCTTATTGATAAATGCCATACGTGGAACATTGTATGTGTCAGCCTGACGCCATACGTTCTCTGACTGTGGCTCAACACCAGCCTTTGCATCAAATACACCAACCGCTCCGTCCAATACACGAAGTGAACGCTCTACCTCAACAGTAAAGTCTACGTGTCCCGGAGTATCGATGATGTTGATACGGTGCTCTAAAGCACCTGGCTTCTTCTTATGATGATCCTCTAATGTCCAGTGACATGTTGTAGCAGCAGATGTGATTGTGATACCACGCTCTTTCTCCTGCTCCATCCAGTCCATGGTAGAAGCGCCATCATGAGTCTCACCAATCTTATAGTTTACACCGGTATAGTAAAGAATTCTCTCTGTAAGAGTTGTCTTACCAGCATCAATATGTGCCATGATACCGATGTTTCTTGTTCTATCAAGTGGATATTCTCTTCCAGCCAAGGTTTTTTCCTCCTTATTTTAGTATATATGCACCCGAAAACTAGAATCTGTAATGAGCAAATGCCTTGTTTGCCTCTGCCATCTTGTGCATGTCTTCTTTTCTCTTAACAGATGCGCCTGTATTGTTTGCTGCATCCATAAGCTCTTTTGCAAGTCTTTCTTCCATAGTCTTCTCACTTCTTGCACGTGAGTAAGTTGTCAGCCAACGAAGTGCTAAAGCCTGTCTTCTGTCAGGTCTTACTTCGATTGGAACCTGGTATGTTGCACCACCGATACGTCTGGCCTTAACCTCGAGTGATGGCATGATGTTATTCATAGCAGCATCAAAAACCTCTAAAGCCTCCTTACCAGTCTCGTTTGCGATACGATCAAAAGCACCGTAAACGATCTTCTGAGCAACACCCTTCTTACCATCAAGCATGATGTTGTTGATAAGCTTTGTAACGATCTTATTGTTGTAAATTGGATCCGCTAATACGTCTCTTTTTGCAATATGTCCTTTACGTGGCACGGTTCTTCCCTCCTTAATTATTTTTGGATTATTCAATCCGAATTAATTCAACGGTACTCACATTCCCCTCAATAGAGATACAGCAAACCGTTACCTGCCATACTTGAGTATTGTGGAAATGTGTTCGTGCGGAAATTGCTATCTTTCCTTCTATAAATAATGGAAAACATAACCCACTTTCGCACTTTTTAGTTCTTGAAATACGAACTGTTACAATACTAATCTACCGATTTATTTTGCATCCTTCGGTCTCTTAGCACCGTACTTAGAACGTGCCTGACGTCTCTTAGCAACACCTGCTGTATCAAGAGTACCTCTGATAATGTGGTATCTTGTACCAGGTAAGTCCTTTACTCTACCACCACGGATCAGAACAACGCTGTGCTCCTGAAGGTTGTGACCTTCACCCGGGATGTAAGATGTAACCTCGATTCCGTTTGACAAACGAACTCTGGCGATCTTTCTAAGAGCTGAGTTAGGCTTCTTAGGAGTAGCTGTCTTAACTGCTGTACAAACACCTCTCTTCTGTGGTGATGCTGTCTCAGTAGGCTTCTTCTTAAGAGAGTTATAGCTTCTCAAGAGTGCTGGTGCAGTAGACTTCTTCTCTACAGTCTGTCTTCCCTTTCTAACTAACTGGTTAAAAGTTGGCATGTTTTCACCTCCATTCAAAATATTTTACACCATGCATACAGAAGTATGCACAAAAAACACACGTCCTAAACGCATGCTTGACTATTATATTATCGAATCCGCTGGATGTCAACAGGGAAACCCGCAAAATATAAGAAAAAATTTCATTTTTTTAGAAAATAAAGCCTTTCAAAGAAAAACGCACATGATTATGTTGAATCATGTGCGTTTTATAATTTATTACTCTTCCGTATTCACAGTTACTTCTGCATCGTCTGTCACATCTGCATTTTCACCAGTTACTTCAGACATATCGATGTTTCCATCACCTGTATCAAGCTTTACAGAACGATAACGCTTCATACCTGTACCGGCAGGAATCAACTTACCGATCAGAACGTTCTCCTTCAGACCAATCAACGGATCAACCTTACCCTTGATAGCGGCATCGGTCAATACCTTTGTTGTCTCCTGGAAGGACGCTGCTGATAAGAAGGAATTTGTAGCAAGGGATGCTTTGGTAATACCAAGCATAATCTGTGTTCCCTTTGCAGGCTCCTTACCTTCTGCTTCCAGCTTCTCGTTGAGTTCAGCAAACTCAAGTGCATCCACGTTAATTCCCGGCAGATAATCGCTGTCTCCGCTTTCCTCAATACGAATTTTCTTCAACATCTGACGTACAATAACCTCGATATGCTTATCGTTGATTTCAACACCCTGCAGACGATATACCTTCTGTACTTCCTGGATCATGTAATCCTGTACAGCACGTACACCCTTAATTTTTAGGATATCATGTGGATTTACAGAACCTTCTGTCAGCTCATCACCGGCTTCAAGCACCTGTCCATCCTGTACCTTCAGACGTGAACCATAAGGAATCAGGTAAGCCTTTGCTTCGCCCGTCTCCTGATTTGTAATGACTACTTCACGTTTTCTCTTTGTCTCACGAATCTCAACAACACCACCAAGCTCGGTGATAATTGCAAGTCCCTTTGGCTTTCTTGCCTCGAACAACTCCTCAACTCTAGGAAGACCCTGTGTAATATCTCCACCGGCCACACCACCTGTATGGAATGTTCTCATTGTAAGCTGTGTACCAGGCTCACCGATTGACTGAGCAGCGATAATTCCGACTGCCTCACCAACCTGAACTGCCTGTCCGGTTGCCATGTTTGAACCATAACACTTCGAACATACGCCAAGGTGTGAACGACAGGTGAGAATCGTACGAATCTTGATCTTCGCATCTCTTCTTGGTTCTGATTCACCTTCAAGTGTAAACGGAACACCGTCTTTATCTACACCATTCTTCAGTACATTCTCAGCACGTTTCGGTGTAATCATATGATTAACCTTTACAAGCATGTTACCATCTTTATCGTAAATACTTTCTGCTGCATAACGACCTGTGATACGATCCTTCAGACTCTCGACTACTCGATCACCTTCCATAAATACTTCAACATACATGCCAGGTTTCTCATCACGATCCACACTACAATCCACATCACGGATGATCAGATCCTGTGATACATCTACCAGACGACGTGTCAGATATCCGGAATCGGCTGTACGAAGAGCTGTATCTGAAAGTCCCTTACGAGCACCATGCGCAGAGATAAAGTACTCCAATACATCAAGACCTTCACGGAAGTTTGACTTGATTGGAAGCTCGATGGTACGGCCGGATGTATCTGCCATCAATCCACGCATACCAGCCAGCTGTTTGATCTGCTTATCACTACCACGGGCACCGGAGTCTGCCATCATGTAGATATTGTTATACTTGTCAAGGCCATCCAACAGAGCCTTTGTCAGCTTGTCATCGGCATCCTGCCACGTCTTAACAACCGCATGATACCGCTCCTCATCCGTCAGATATCCACGTCCATAAAGCATGTTCTCTTTATCTACAATCTCCTGTGCATGCTCCAGAATATCCTTCTTGGATGCAGGTACCGTCATATCGGAAATAGATACTGAAATCGCACCTCTTGTTGAGTACTTATAACCCATTGCCTTGATATCATCCAATACTTCGGCTGTCTTTGTAACGCCATGTGTATTGATACACTTGTCAAGGATCTTCTTCAACTGCTTCTTGTCTACATGGAAGTTGATTTCCGGCTCCAGTACATTTTCCGGCTTACTACGATCTACAAAACCAAGATCCTGTGGAATGATCTCATTGAAAATCAAACGTCCCAGTGTACACTCTACAAATCCTGTATGCTCCTCACCGTCCGGAGTTGTAACGGTACGAACAACTTCTATCTTCTGATGTAATGTAATCTCTTTGTTCTCATATGCAAGCATTGCAAGATTCTCGCTGCTAAACTTCGGCTTCATGAAGTTTCTGACTGTTCCTACAATGTTCTTATAGAATGTCTCTGTCTTTGTCTTCTTTGCAACGACACGAACTCTGATATAATCATCTGCATCTAACTCGCCTGCGTAACAATCTGTGTGCAGCTGCTCGAGATTGCCCTTCTCATCATCTGCAAGATATTCTTTCTTGATCTCTACATTTGCAGCTTCAGCATCAGAAATACTTGCATAACGTTCCATTGTCAGATAGTAGATACCAAGTACCATATCCTGAGAAGGAACGGCTACCGGACCACCATCAGAAGGCTTCAGCAAGTTATTTGGTGACAGAAGCAGGAATCTACACTCTGACTGTGCCTCTACAGAAAGCGGAAGGTGAACAGCCATCTGGTCTCCATCGAAATCGGCGTTGAACGCTGTACATACCAATGGATGAAGCTTGATTGCCTTACCTTCTACCAGAATCGGCTCAAATGCCTGAATACCAAGTCTGTGAAGCGTCGGGGCACGGTTCAGCATAACCGGATGCTCTTTGATTACATCTTCCAATACATCCCATACTTCCGACTCCAAAGACTCAACTTTCTTCTTTGCTGCCTTTACGTTTGTGCAAATTCCACGTGCTGTCAGTTCTTTCATTACGAAAGGCTTAAACAGCTCGATTGCCATTTCCTTAGGAAGACCACACTGATAAATCTTCAGTTCCGGTCCTACTACGATAACGGAACGTCCGGAGTAGTCAACACGCTTACCAAGAAGGTTCTGACGGAAACGTCCCTGCTTACCCTTTAACATATCAGAAAGAGACTTCAATGCACGGTTACCAGGACCGGTTACCGCACGTCCTCTTCTACCATTATCGATGAGCGCATCAACAGCTTCCTGCAACATACGCTTCTCGTTACGAACGATGATATCCGGTGCCTTCAGATCCAGCAATCTCTTCAGACGGTTGTTACGGTTGATGATTCGACGATACAGATCGTTCAGATCAGAAGTTGCGAATCTACCGCCATCCAACTGTACCATTGGACGGATATCCGGTGGGATAACCGGAATTGCATCCAGAATCATCCACTCAGGCTTATTATGTGAATTACGGAATGCTTCTACAACTTCCAGACGCTTGATCACACGTGCACGTTTCTGTCCGGTTGCTGTCTGTAATTCCTCTGTCAGTTCTTCTGCTTCCTTATCCAGATCAACAGCCTGCAGAAGCTCCTTAATTGCCTCGGCGCCCATTCCTACACGGAATTTTCCACCAAAGTCCTCTTCTGCTTTTCTGTATTCTGCCTCAGAGAGTACCTGTCTGTATTCCAGATTTGTCTCTCCCGGATCAATTACAATATAAGATGCAAAGTAAAGCACCTTCTCCAAAAGTTTTGGAGAAATATCGAGCATCAAGCCAATACGGCTTGGGATACCCTTGAAGTACCAGATATGTGATACCGGTGCAGCAAGTTCGATATGTCCCATACGCTCACGACGCACAGAAGCCTTTGTTACTTCTACTCCACAACGGTCACAGACAACGCCCTTAAAACGAATCTTCTTGTACTTACCACAATGACATTCCCAGTCCTTGCTTGGTCCAAAGATTCTCTCGCAGAAAAGGCCGTCTTTTTCCGGCTTCAAAGTTCTATAATTGATTGTCTCCGGCTTTGTAACTTCGCCGTGAGACCATTCTCTTATCTTTTCAGGAGATGCAAGTCCAATTTTGATGGCATCAAAATTAATAGGCTGCTCTTGATTTTTCTCGTTATTCATCGCTAACATCTCTTACAAATCTCCTTCCTTAAAATTCATCATCGAAATTATCGTCAAACGCATCGTCATCCAGATAATCATCATTTAAGGATTCCAATTCGTTATCTTCGTTAATTCCGCTGTATCCGTTCTCTCCAAGGTCCTCGTTAAAGTCGTCCGGATTCTCACCCATAAACTTCTTTACGTTCTCATTTCCGGTATCCATGGACTCGCCAAGTTCTACCTCTTCGCCGTTCTCATCGAGAACTCCAACATCCAGACCAAGTGACTGGAACTCCTTAAGCAATACCTTGAAAGATTCCGGAATACCCGGAGCCGGGATATTGTCACCCTTGATAATTGCTTCGTAAGTCTTCAGACGTCCTGTTACATCATCGGACTTCACAGTTAAGATCTCCTGCAATGTATGAGATGCGCCGTAAGCCTCAAGAGCCCAAACCTCCATCTCACCAAAACGCTGTCCACCGAACTGTGCCTTACCACCAAGCGGCTGCTGTGTAACCATTCCATAAGGGCCTGTAGAACGTGCGTGAATCTTATCATCAACCAGGTGATGCAGCTTCAAGTAATGCATGAATCCGATTGTAACCGGCGAATCAAATTCCTCACCAGTTCTACCGTCACGTACCTTTACCTTACCTGTACGATTGATTGGAACGCCCTTCCACTCTTCACGGTGATCGCGATGTTCATACAGATAATCCATAACTTCCTTCTCTGTATCATCCTTATATTTCTCATAGAATGTCTCCCAGTCGGAGTTTGCATAATCGTTTGCCATCTCCAGAGCATCCATGATATCATGCTCGTTTGCACCATCAAAGACCGGTGTAGATACGTTAAATCCAAGTACTTTTGCCGCAAGACTCAAGTGAATCTCAAGCACCTGTCCGATATTCATACGGGAAGGTACGCCCAATGGGTTCAACACGATATCAAGCGGACGTCCATTTGGCAGGAATGGCATATCCTCAACCGGAAGGATACGTGAGATAACACCCTTGTTACCATGACGACCAGCCATCTTATCACCAACAGAGATTTTTCTCTTCTGTGCAATGTATACACGAACAGACTTGTTTACTCCCGGTGGAAGCTCATCACCATTTTCTCTTGTAAAGATCTTTGTATCCATAACAACACCGTAAGCACCATGTGGCACTTTCAGTGATGTATCTCTTGTTTCTTTTGCCTTCTCGCCGAAGATTGCACGAAGCAGTCTCTCTTCAGCTGTTGCCTCAGTCTCTCCCTTTGGAGTAACCTTACCAACTAAGATATCTCCGGCACGAACCTCAGCACCGATACGGATAACACCATTCTCATCGAGATCCTTCAGTGCATTGTCGCCGTTTCCGGAAACTTCCTTTGTAATCTCTTCCGGTCCGAGCTTTGTATCTCTTGCTTCTGTCTCGTACTCTTCAATATGAACAGATGTATAAACATCTTCCTTTACCAGTCTCTCACTCAGAAGGACGGCATCCTCGTAGTTGTAACCTTCCCATGTCATGAATCCAATCAATGGGTTCTTACCAAGCGCGATCTCACCGTTTGATGTAGATGCACCATCTGCGATTACCATTCCCTTTGTTACACGGTCACCCTTCTTCACGATTGGGCGCTGGTTCATACAGTTACCCTGGTTGCTTCGAGCAAACTTGATTACATGGTACTCATCCAATGTGCCATCATCACACTTGACAATAATCTTCTCGCTGGATGACATCTCAACAACGCCATCATGCTTTGCAACGATACATACGCCGGAGTCAACAGCTGCCTTACCTTCCATACCCGTTCCGACAACCGGAGCTTCTGTACGAAGAAGCGGCACTGCCTGACGCTGCATGTTAGATCCCATGAGGGCACGGTTTGCATCATCATTCTCCAGGAAAGGAATCATAGATGTAGCAACAGAGAACACCATCTTTGGTGATACATCCATCAAGTCAACGTTTGCCTTCGGGAATTCGGATGTCTCTTCTCTAAAACGGCCAGATACATTATTCTTCTTGAAGTGTCCGTCCTCATCCAATGGCTCGTTCGCCTGTGCAACAATATAATTATCCTCCTCGTCCGCTGTCAGATATACAACTTCATCTGTGACAACCGGATTTGCAGGATCTGATTTATCCAATTTTCTGTATGGTGCCTCAACGAAGCCATACTCGTTGATTCTTGCATACGTAGCAAGTGAGTTGATCAGACCGATATTCGGACCTTCAGGTGTCTCGATTGGACACATTCTACCATAATGTGTATAGTGTACATCTCGAACCTCGAATCCTGCACGATCTCTTGACAAACCACCAGGGCCGAGAGCTGACAGACGTCTCTTATGTGTCAGTTCAGAAAGCGGATTGTTCTGATCCATGAACTGTGACAACTGAGAACTTCCGAAAAACTCCTTGACTGCTGCTGTTACAGGCTTGATATTGATCAGAGACTGCGGGGTAACAGTATCCTTATCCTGTGTTGTCATTCTCTCACGAACCACTCTCTCCATTCTCGAAAGACCAA
This sequence comes from Eubacterium sp. MSJ-33, assembly GCF_022174665.1. Lineage (NCBI taxonomy): Bacteria > Bacillati > Bacillota > Clostridia > Eubacteriales > Eubacteriaceae > Eubacterium > Eubacterium sp. MSJ-33. The sequence goes on along the minus strand of NZ_CP076562.1, from coordinate 2,693,164 downwards.
TTCTGTACTGGTTCTGGAGCAATTCACCAACTGCACGGATACGACGGTTGCCCAAATGGTCAATATCATCATCGTTACCGATACCGTACTCCAAATGAATGTTATAGTTAATGGAAGCAATGATATCTTCCTTTGTAATATGCTTAGGTACAAGCTCACTTACATTTGCTTCGATGGCCGCCTTTAACTCGTCTTCATCATCATATTCCTGTAAGAGCTTCTCTAATACCGGATAATAAACCGCTTCATGTATGCCAACTTCTTTCGGATCAAAACCTACATATTCAGAAAGATCTACCATCAGGTTTGACAGAACTTTTACATTTTTCTCCTCTGTCTGAATGTACACAAAAGGAACTGCTGCATTCTGAATAGCAGTTGCATCCTCTCTTGTAAGAGTGGTGCCTGCTGCGAACAGAACTTCACCAGTACTTGGATCAATAACATCTTCTGCCAAAACATGACCTGCAATACGATTCTTCAATGCAAGCTTCTTATTATACTTATAACGGCCAACCTTTGCCAGATCATATCTTCTTGCATCGAAGAACATGCCCATGAAGAGGTTTGTCGCATTTTCTACTTCCTCCGGCTCACCCGGACGAAGTCGCTTATAAAGCTCGATGACACCTGTCTCAAAACTGTTTGAAACATCCTTCTCCAAGCTCGCCATAATCTTCGGTTCTTCACCAAACAGGTCAATGATTTCCTGGTTGGTACCGAAGCCAAGTGCACGAATCAAAACCGTGATTGGCACTTTTCTATTTCTATCTACATGTACGTAAAATACATCATTGGAATCCGTCTCATACTCCAGCCATGCACCACGGTTTGGAATAACTGTAGATGAGTACAAGGTCTTGCCAAACTTATCATGATCGATTGCATAGTAGATACCCGGAGAACGAACCAACTGGCTGACGATTACTCGCTCTGCACCATTGATTACAAATGTACCCGTCTCTGTCATAAGTGGAAGATCACCCATGAAGATATCATGCTGTGCAATTTCACCTGTCTCTTCATTACGAAGATGCACATTGACCTTGATTGGAGCTGCATAAGTTGCATCACGTTCCTTGCATTCCTCGATAGAATACTTGATGTCTTCCTTACACAACTGATAATCAACCAGTTCCAAACTCAAATTGCCTGTGTAATCAACGATTGGAGAGATGTCTTTAAACACTTCTCTCAAACCTTCGTCAAGGAACCACTGATATGAATTTTTCTGCACTTCGATGAGATTTGGCATGTCCAAAACTCTCTTCTCAGTTGAAAAACTCATTCGCATACCTCTTCCCGATTTCACAGGACGCATTCTGTACTTTTTCATCGACGCATTCACCCCTTGAATTTATTTGGTTTTTTCTTTACTATCCGAATTTATAGCACACATATCCATAGTAATGACATTTTACTATACTAACATGGTTGGAATTTTGTGTCAACACACTTTTTGAAAAAAATAAGAAAAATAAATCAGAATTTTTTTTGTATTTATTCTTAGATAAAAAATCCGGCTTGGCATCTGCCAAACCGGACATTATTATTTGTGTCAAAATTACTTAAGAGTAACCTTAGCGCCCTCAGCCTCAAGCTTCTCCTTGATCTCGTTAGCCTCTTCCTTAGAAGCACCTTCCTTAAGAACCTTAGGAGCGCCATCAACAACGTCCTTAGCTTCCTTAAGTCCAAGACCTGTACAGTCACGAACAACCTTGATAACCTTAACCTTGTTAGGACCTACTTCTGTAAGCTCTACGTCGAAGGAATCCTTCTCCTCAGCTGCGCCAGCACCGTCTCCGCCTGCTGCTGCAACTACAACACCTGCTGCTGCAGATACGCCGAATTCTTCCTCACATGCCTTTACAAGGTCATTTAACTCTAATACTGATAAACCTTTGATAACTTCAATAATTTCCTGAGTTGTCATAATAATAATCCTCCATTATAATTTAAATTTGTTTGTAGATTCCAATCTTAATAATTCCAATTATGCTTCCTTGCTCTCAGCAATCTGCTTAATAACACGGGCAAAGTTTGTAATTGGTGACTGGATGCTTCCAAGGAACTTAGAGATAAGTTCGTCTCTGGAAGGAATTGTAGCGATTGTCTTAATGCCGTCTGTGTCGTAGTGAGTACCCTCAACAACACCGCTCTTAAGCTCAAGTGCCGGGTTCACCTTAGCGAAATTAGCTGCCAGTCTTGCAGGAGCTGTTGCATCTGTCTTAGAGATAACAACGGCTGTAGGTCCTTCGAGCTCGTCCTTTAATGACTCGAACTCTGTACCAGCGATAGCAATCTTTACCATGGTATTCTTGTATACCTTGTAAATGACATCTGCCTCTCTCATTGACTTACGAAGCTGTGTATCCTGCTCAACTGTAAGTCCACGGTAATCAACCAATACTACTGACTTTGCGTCCTTAATATTCTCTTTGATTTCCTCAACGACAGGCTGTTTTAACTCGATCTTAGCCAAAGTCTTGCACCTCCTTATAATATTAACGGAAACTGCACTTAAAAGAAAAACTCCCATACCGCAGTATGAGAGTTAAAATTCGTTCATCACGATTCTTCCTCGGTAGGCGTTTACCTGCTTATGCCTTGTGGCACCTACTGTCTACGGCAGTTCATCGTTTGATACTTTATCATGTAAACCTATGGTTGTCAATACCTATTTTTCAGTTTTATCGAAAATTTTGAAAAGTTTTCAATATTTTTATATATGCAAAAACTGATATCGTACCAAGATTTATTTGCCATTATTTTATTTATATACATTGCAGCATTTCTTTTAAGTGCTGTTTTTCTAAGCTTATGCCTTATGCACAATCAGCGTATCGTATCCGCGGTCGCGCAGTTCCCGCTGTGCGATGATTGCATCTTCGATTGTTTCATAATCCCCGATGCGCACCTGATACAATCCATCATCCTCATACACCATCGCATCATATCCAGCATTGATAAACCGGTTTGCCTGATATGATGCAGTACCGAATGCCCGGTAGATTCCAACCAGAATCTGGTAACCCGTCGATGTCTGCGGTTCCTCTTCCGCAAATGCAGGAACCGTTCGCGAAATCCCGTAATACTCATTTACCACCTGTGTACCGGCATATACTTTATTTTTCCGGTTTTCATCTGCACTGGCACTCGTTGCAGTTCCCCGTTTTTCGTTCTGTATGGCAGTCTTTACCGCACCTTCCCGATTTCCAGTCTGTGACACTGCATAGCCCGCATCCCGGATTGTCTCGTCGATACCGCGTGCGATTGCCTCCGCTGTCTCCGAAAACTTTGTATCAAAGAGATTATTGTCCTCATCGCTGTTGATAAATCCGGCTTCTACCAAAATTGCCGGCATCTTCGTACGCCGGAGTACCGCAAGGTCCGGTCGTTCCACGACATTGATGTTCCGGTAACCGACCTGTTCGAGTTCGTTGTTCACATTTTCCGCCATCACTGCCTTCAGTCCGGCATTATTATAGATTAACGTCTGTACACCATTATACTGGTTCGGTGACGGAGAAGAATTCCGGTGAATAGATACAAAGAAATCCGCCCCACTCTCATTTCCGATCCGTGCCTTCTGCACCGGGGAGTCATAGACATCATCCGTTCTCGTATAGATGACATCGTATCCCTGTGCCTCCAATATCTCACCGACCGCAAGTGCCAGTGCCAGCGTATCATCCTTCTCTCTTCTTCCATTATACGTAGCGCCGGCATCATATCCACCATGTCCGGCGTCAATCACGATTTTTACTGCCATAAAAAAGCCTCGCAAACATACACCTTCTGTATAGTTTATGCGAGACTTTTTATTTGTTGAAGGAATCAGCCTGCACCCTTGCCGGATGTGCAGAAGTTTCTTATCTATGGTGTTTATATAATTTCACAGTCATTAATGCTCCATCTTCCAGAATGCTGCAGAATATGGAGGAAGTTCAGAGCCGCCTCCGAAATCATGCGGCTGTCCGGTAATCAGATCCTGTGCCATTCCACATCCGGCATCAAAATGCGCCATATATGGCTGGTCACTTGCATTGATTGCCACAAGCACGCGTTCATGCTCGGATTTTCTTTCGAAGATGCACTGATGATTCGTGAGTACAACCGAACGGAAACCACCGTAATTCAATGCCTCGCTATGCTTCTTTGCCTCTGCCAGCTTGCTGATCCAGTCTGTCAGTTCGTTCCATTCCGGCTTCTCATAGCTGAGACGCAAAGACGGATCTCCCTCTTCTTTTCTGCCTTCTGCCCCCCACTCGCTGCCATAGTACACACAAGGAATACCCGGCATACCAAATGCCAGTGCGTAGATGAGCGGGAGATGATTCTTGTTCGTCAGGATGCTTGCCACTCTTGTCACATCGTGATTATCCACGAAGGACAGGAAATGTTTTCCTTTATAGCGAGTCCATTCTTCCGGTCCAAACTGCTGCAGCAGACTATGAATGATCTCGAACATGTTCATGCAGTTGAAGCTTGAGTAAAGGCCCTTATAGCACATATAGTTTGTCGCACTGTGCAGCATACCATCATTTACAAATACATTGTAATCGCCATGCAGTAGTTCTCCCAATAAGAAGAAATCCTGCTTCAGTCCGTCACAATGCGCACGCAGTCTGCGGATGAAATCGTGATCTAAGCAATATGCCACATCCAGACGGAGTCCGTCAATATCGAACTCATCAATCCATCCCTTGACGCAGGATAAAATATGCTGGATTACTTCTTCGTTACGAAGGTTTAATTTGACAAGGTCGAAGTTTCCTTCCCATCCTTCGTACCAGAGACCATCGTTATAATTGGAATTTCCATCAAAGCTGATATGAAACCAGTCTTTGTACGGGGAATCCCAGCGGTTTTTCAGTACATCCTGGAATGCCCAGAAGCCTCGTCCCACATGGTTGAATACTCCATCTAATACAACCTTGATTCCTGCTGCATGCAGTTTGTCAACCACTTCCTTGAAATCCTCATTCGTGCCAAGGCGGCAGTCGATCTTCGTGTAATCTCTCGTGTTGTAGCCGTGTGTATCACTCTCGAACACCGGTGAGAAATATATTGCGTTGGCGCCAAGCTTTTGAATGTGAGGAATCCAGTCCTCTACCTTCTTGATTCGTGACACAAGTTTCCCATCGTTTTCAAATGGTGCGCCACAAAAGCCAAGCGGATAAATCTGATAAAATACACTTTCGTTTGCCCACATAGTTTTGTCTCCTTTCGCAGAGTTTTCCACAAACATCGTTCATGTGCAACTCCCATCACTTTTGCCTTGCTTATTTTACCATTTTTTTGTAGGCTGAACAACCTTTTAGGAGCAATATGTCAAATACAATAAATTATACTCCAACACCGACCCTTGCCGTCTGCTTGCTTTGGAGTCTTTTTGTGATTATAGATAAATTACTCCTAATGTTTTTCCTTGTCATTCCATGTATCTTGGTGCAGATATGGTTTTCTTGCGCAGTTGCTCCAACTTATTCAAAAAATCATAAAAAAGCATTGGAACAAACTATAATATTATTTGTTCTTTACTCCAAACAAGCTTCATAACATTTTTTCATTTTTGAGTAGTCATCTTCAAATACTGACATTTGCTCCAATATTGACACCGAACAGCTATGCGCACAGTCTGATACTTAGGAAGAATTGCTGTACAAAATCATGCTCCCACGTAATCGGGCGAAAAAATACCGTCAATACAGGATTGCTCCCATATTGACGGTATCATTATATTATAATTATATATGTCTCTCCGGCATCGTTTTACTTTCTGCCTCGCAACCGACTTATGCTATGTGCATTCAACATCTCAAGTTACTATCCCGCACACATTACGCTTACTTCTTGATATACAGAGCATTGCCATCATAATCAAGCGTAATCGTATCGCCTGCACGAAGCTCATTCGACAGGATGCTCTTCGCAACCAGTGTCTCCACATTCTTCTGCAGATAACGCTTGAGTGGCCGCGCCCCATAATGCGGATCGTAACCGGCTTCGATAACATGATCCATCGCTGCATCGGTGAGTTTCAGTGTCAGTTCCTTATCTGCAATCCGCTTATTAAGATCTGTAAGCAGCAGATTGACAATACCACTGATAGACGCCTTGTCAAGTGGCTTGAACATGATAATCTCATCCAGACGGTTCAAAAACTCCGGCCGGAAATGATTCTTCAAGCCTGCCATAACCTGTGCCGACGCCTCCGGCTTAATCTCGCCATTCTCATCGATACCTTCAAGCAGATACTCAGAGCCAATGTTTGATGTCATGATCAGGATCGTATTCTTGAAATCGACCGTCTTACCCTTCGAGTCTGTGATACGTCCATCATCAAGTACCTGCAGCAGTACATTGAATACATCCGGATGTGCCTTTTCTACCTCATCAAAGAGGACAACGGAATACGGCTTCCGTCTGACTGCTTCTGTGAGCTGTCCACCTTCATCGTATCCGACATATCCCGGAGGCGCTCCGATCAGACGTGCCACACTGTGCTTCTCCATGTATTCACTCATATCGATACGCACCATGTTTGCTTCATTATCAAACAGCGCAGCAGCAAGTGACTTCGCAAGTTCTGTCTTACCTACGCCGGTCGGTCCAAGGAACAGGAACGATCCAATCGGTTTTGTCGGATCCTTGATGCCTGCCTTAGAACGGATGATGGAATCACTGACCAGACGGACTGCTTCATCCTGTCCGACGACACGCTTATGCAGTTCATCCCCCAGATGCAAGGTCTTGTTACGTTCACTCTCGGTCAGCTTTGCAACCGGAATTCCTGTCCACTTTGCAACAATCTTCGCAATCTCTTCCTCTGTAACACACTCATGTACCAGACTTCTGTCCTTCTCACTGACCTGTGCCTCCAGACGTTCCAACTCCTGCTTGATCTGCGGCAGTTTACCATATTGAAGTTCTGCTGCCTTCTCCAGATTGTATTCCCGCTGTGCGACCTGAATCTGATTATTCACATCTTCTAACTCTTCTCTAAGTTTTCGTACACGTTCAACATCCTGCTTCTCGTGCTCCCACGTTGCCTTCATCTGCTTGGATTGTTCACGCAGATCCTCCAGCTCTTTCCGAAGTACCTGCAGACGGTCCTGACTCAGATGATCGGTCTCATTCTTAAGAGCTGCTTCCTCAATCTCCCGTTGCATGATCTTTCTGGATATCTCATCCAATTCAGCAGGCATGGAATCAAGCTCCGTCTTAATCATCGCACACGCTTCATCAACCAAGTCAATTGCCTTATCCGGCAGGAAACGATCGGTGATATAACGGTTCGAAAGTGTTGCGGCACTAACCAATGCGCCATCACTGATCTTGACACCGTGGAACACTTCATACCGGTTCTTGATACCACGCAGGATGGAAATTGTATCTTCCACAGTCGGCTCATTCACCATAACCGGCTGGAAACGACGCTCCAATGCCGCATCCTTCTCGATGTATTTCCGGTATTCATCCAGCGTTGTCGCACCGATGCAATGCAGTTCGCCTCGCGCAAGCATAGGCTTCAACATATTACCCGCATCCATAGAGCCCTCGGTCTTACCGGCTCCGACGATTGTATGAATCTCATCAATAAACAAAATCAGGTGGCCTTCGGAATTCTTCACTTCATCAAGGACTGCCTTCAGACGCTCCTCGAACTCGCCACGATACTTGGCGCCTGCCAACAGCGCACCCATATCCAAGGCAAAAATATCTTTATCTTTGAGTGAATCCGGGACATCTCCACGCACGATACGCTGTGCCAATCCTTCGATAGCGGCAGTCTTACCTACACCAGGTTCACCGATCAAAACTGGATTGTTCTTCGTCTTACGGGACAGGATTCGGATGATATTCCGGATTTCATTGTCACGTCCGATGACCGGATCAAGTTTCTGTTCTCTGGCACGTTGTACCAGATTGTATCCGTATTTGTTCAGTGCATCGTAAGTATCTTCCGGATTATCGCTCTCCACCTTCCGGTTACCACGGATATTTGCCAGCACCTCAAGGAATTTACCTCTTGTGATACCATACGCATTTATCACTCGCTTGATATCCTTATCTGCCTTCTCAAGCAGGCCTAAGAAAATGTGCTCGACAGAAATGTAGTCATCACCCATCTGTTTTGCTTCTTTTTCTGCCTGAATCAATGCTTTGGAAAATTCCGGACTTGTAAACAACTGTCCGCCCGATACCTTCGGCCGGTTTGCAACCAGTTTCTCACATTCGCCGGTAAACGCATCCATATTAATTCCCATATTCGTAAGCAGCTTCGCAATCAGACTGTCTTCCACTGTCACAAGCGCATACATCAGATGTGCCTGTGTCAGTTCCTGATTGTTATACTCATATGCAAGCTTCTCACAACTCTCTATTACTTCCAATGATTTCTTTGTAAACTTTTCAGCATCCATACTTCTCAACTCCCTTCCGGATCTGTATCTCTTTTCTGTTCTATTTGAAGTATAACACATATAGCAAATTAGTCAACAAGAAATACTATCCAATATTTTCATCCGTTTCCTTTTCATTATTCGTCAAATTGCACAATTTTGATTGTGAACATTGCATAATACCATCTCATCTACCGGATGACGTGTGAGAATCATCCAATAAATATATGTACGCACACAATTCTACATAATGATTAACTGCACAAAAAAGGACCGTACCCCGCAAGTACGATCCTTTTTATCATTCTATGACTAACGAAACAAACCAATGCATGTACAGCAGTACTCTCCACATCAGTTTCAAACATCATCAAGTCTGCATAATTATTACTACATCGTAACGAAGATAAACTTACATACGAACAATGCAGCGATAACCGTAATCACGATATCCTTCTTCTTGAAGTTACCTGTGAACAGGGCAATTACAACATAAGCGATTGCACCGATACCGATACCGTTTGAGATAGAGTAGGTTAAAGGCATCATGATTAATGCAAGGAATGCAGGAACCGCAGAAAGCATATCGTCCATATCTACCTTTGCAAAGTTTCTGGCCATAAGAACACCTACATAGATCAGAGCCGGTGCAGTTGCACAGCTTGGAATCACACTTGCAAGCGGGCTTAAGAACAGGCAGAATGCGAAGCAAATTGCTGTTACAATACTTGTAAATCCTGTTCTACCACCGGCACCAACACCGGATGCGGACTCTACGAATGTTGTACATGTAGATGTACCAAGAAGTGCACCGGATACTGTACCGATTGAATCACAGAGCATACACTCATTCATGCTGATCGGATCACCATTCTCATCCATCATGTTTGCAGATGCGGCTGTACCATATATGGTTCCGATCGTATCGAACATATCTACAAGACAGAATGCTACGATCAGCATGATTCCGGAGAATACACCGCCGACATAAGAACTGTTAAAAGCTGCATCCCATGCATCACCATTAAATACGCCTAAGAAACCTACATTTGCAAAATCCTTGAAGGACTGAGAAATATTGCTCATATCAAAAGAAGGCACTTCCCACATAAACAGATAATAAAGTACTGCTGATGCAAGGATTCCAATAATCACGTTTGACTTAATGCCCTTCTTCGCAAGAATTGCAATGATAAGCACACCAAGCAAAGCTACGACAACCGGAACAATCTGATGCCATACATCCAGACCTGTTACCATCACACCATCAACCTCTGTACCGATCTGCTTGATTCTGCCATGGAAATCGTAGAACTGTACAAATGTGTACTGGTTGTCTTCGATGATACCTGCATTCTTGAAACCGATCATTGCGATGAACAAACCGATACCTGCAGGAATTGCCTTCTTCAGGCACTCCGGCATAGATACCGCAATGTACTTACGAAGTCCGGTTACAGAAAGAATCAGGAATACAATACCTGACAAAAATACGATAACAAGACCTGCCTGATAACCGGTCTTAACATCCTCGCCAGCGAAGAAAGATCCTGCTACGAAAATTGTACAGAAGAAGGAATTGAGTCCCATTCCACATGCCTGTGCAAACGGCATATCTGCGACAAGTGCCATCAGCAACGTACCAATGACCGCCACGATGATAGATGCAATGTATACAGAATTCCAGATCTGTCCCATCGTTCCCGGATCCGCTCCTAATCCGACAAGCCATCCATTTGCGCCCTCTGCTGCAACCTGGTTCGGATTTACAAAGATAATGTAAGCCATCGCGAAGAAGGTTGTGATACCCGCGAAGATCTCTGTTTTAAGCGTCGATCCTCTCTCTTTGATCTTAAAAAACTTTTCCACTTTTTAAGTCTCCTCTCTTTTGTTTTTATTAATCACCGATCTTCATGCGCGGAATGAAGATACGGGATACTTTCTTTTTGTCGTCCTCTCTCAAGGAACCCATCGCCTGTTTGCAGAAATAATTCTGCGCCTCCAGTTTTTCACGCCCCCTCAGATCCTGCTTTGCATACGAACCATCCGGCTGCATAATGTGTGCCTTCAATGTATCGGAAAGCTGTATCTCCAAAATCTCGATAACACGTTTCTTTAAATCCTCATCCTCAACCGGGAATGTGATCTCCACACGTTTGTCCAGATTTCTAGGCATCCAGTCGGCACTGCCCATATATACATCCTCGAATCCATCATTATAGAAATAGAAGATTCTCGCATGCTCCAGGAAATTTCCTACGATTGAACGCACCGTGATATTCTCGGAAAGTCCCGGGATTCCCGTCTTCAGACAACAGATACCACGCACGATCAACTCAATCTTTACCCCTGCGTTGCTAGCCTCATACAAAGCACGGATGATCACCGGATCACACAGGGAATTCATCTTGGCGATGATTCTGGCATTCTTGCCCATACGTGCATTCTCCGCTTCCCTCTCTATCAAAGCAAGGAAACGATCCTTCATCCAGATTGGTGCCACAAGCAGCTTGTTCCATGCCGGCGGCTCGGAATAACCGGACAACATATTGAAGACTGCGGTTGCATCCTCCCCTATCGCATCCGATGCAGTCAGCATACCCATATCTGTATACAGCTTTGCTGTAACATCATTATAGTTTCCGGTTCCAAGATGAACATACCGCTTGATGCCATCTTCTTCACGTCTTACGACAAGCGCAATTTTGGAATGCGTCTTTAATCCTACCAGACCATAAATAACATGGCAACCCGCTTTTTCCAGTTTTTTTGCCCAATTTATATTATTTTCTTCATCAAACCGGGCTTTTAGTTCAACTAATACCGTTACCTGCTTACCATTTTCCGCCGCGAGTGCAAGAGCCGCAATAATCGGAGAATTGCCGCTGACACGATAAAGTGTCTGCTTGATTGCAAGCACATCCGGATCAATCGCTGCCTGCTTAATAAACTCGATGACCGGTGTAAACTCATCATATGGATGATGTAACAGAATGTCCTTCTTCTTAATCTGATCAAAGATATTCGCATCAAGATCCAAGCCCTTCACCGGCTGCGGAATGTATTTCTTATTCTTCAAATGATCAAAACCATCGAGTCCGCGTACCTTTCCAAGGAACGTAAGATCAAGCGGTCCGTTAACCGAATAGATATAATCACTGTTGACATTCAACTGCTTCTTCAGCTCTTTCAACAGGCGCTTGTCCATCTCTGCTTCCACATCGAGACGGATAACCTCGCCCCACGCACGCTTCTTGATCTGCTTTTCAATCTCCTTCAACAAATCAGATGCATCGTCCTCATCGATTGCAAGATCTGCATTTCGCATAATTCTGTATGGATATGCACAGATAATCTCATAATTTAAGAAGAGTTGATTTAAGTTCTTCTCGATGATCTGCTCGAGTAAAATAATCTCTCTGCATCCGCCCTCGCCCGGAATCTCAACCACGCGCGGCAATACAGATGGCACCTGAACCGTTGCAATATCAATTACATCCTTCTTCTTATCACGAATCAACGCACCGATATTCAGTGTCTTATTGCTGATCAGCGGAAACGGTCTCGAAGAGTCAACTGCCATCGGCGTAAGTACCGGGTAGACTTCCTTCTCAAAATATTTATCTACAAACTTACTCTGCTTCTCGTTTAAATCCTCGTAATGCTTGACTAATTTCAAACCGTTTTCTTCCATCGCCGGCAGAATCTGACGATTGAGTGTACTGTACTGGCTCGCAATCATATTCTTCGTCTCCGGAATGATTAAATCAAGCTGTCCCTGCGGTGTCAGTCCTGCAATATCCTTTTTCTTCACATCGGCGTGTACAAGATCAATCAGAGATGCCACACGTACCATGAAAAACTCCGACAGATTTGATTCCGTGATACTAAGGAAATTCAGACGTTCAAACAGTGGGATTGTCTTATCCTTCGCCTCATTCAAGATTCTGTAATTGAACTGCAGCCAGCTCATTTCCCGGTTATAATAATTTTCCGGTTTTTCCAATAATTTTTTATCCATGTCTTACACACTCCTTTTCACCCGAAGTACCGGTCTGATACCATAGATCTGCTCGAAGAAATCCGCACGTGCCTCAAAAAGCCCTGCCTCCAACGAGATATCTTCGTATGTCTTTGCCAGAATAATCAGCTTATCTTCCTTCAATGTCACCGAAATATCCTCAATCTTCTGCATGTGGCTCTTGTCAAGGATATTTGCAATTCGAAGGATTGCTGCCAGCTTTGCTATCACGATATAATCACATCCATCGAGCTCTGCCGATATCTTATCCTTGGACGGAAGATACAGAGGGTTATACCGCACCACGTTTGCGACCTCCATACGTTCCTTGTGCGAGAGTCCGAGTATCTCAGTGTTTGCTACTATATAATATGAGTTCTTTGCTCCGTCATGCAGATTGATGAAATTCCCACACTCATGCAGAATCGATGCGATCTGAAGCTGAAGCCGCTGCATCTTATCGAGGCCAAACGGTTTTCGGATCACATCAAATATTTTCAGTGCAAAATATGCAGTCTGGTTCACATGATTCCAATTGCAGCGATACCGTTTTGCAATATTATTCGCCGTTGCCACGATATCCTCTTCAAAGTTATGGTTGAATACGACCCGGCTCCCTTCATCCATGTAATTTGCCACGATGCACTCACAGAAATCCACATCCGGCACATACATTTCCTCCGCCTTACAGTTGTTCAGGAAAGACTGGTAGATCGTAATGTTCGGCAGCATCAATGTTGCACGTTCGTACGGAATGCCATATTTCTCCGCAAGCTCCTGTGCCGGCATACTGATCACACGCTGGTACATCGCATCGAACTGCGCCCGCGTGATCACATCCTTGATAGAAAGCTCCGGCACGATCTTCTTCAGGGAGCTTACGACCTCCCCGACCGCAATAATATTCTTAATCTCTTTATCCTTCAGATAGATATTCCGGAACGATACGATATCGTTATCCACATAATCTGCCATAATCTCATCGAGCCGACCGGATTTGTGTCCGATGAGTGCCAGATAATCACGGACACGCACGGCACCGATCTGGATATTCTCTGTCACAACCAGATTATTCTTGTCAAACAGAGAAATCTGCACGCTTCCGGCACCGACATCCACAAATGCAGTGTTCTTGCTTACAACCTGATGAAAATCCTCGTATTTTGCAACCAGCCCCTTGAAGCTGATATAACGCTGCTCGGAATTACTCAGTACCTGCACACGGATGCCTGTTGTATGTTTAATCACGTCAAGTACCAGATCCATATTCTTCGCCTCACGCACAGCGCTCGTTGCATAGGCCCGATACTCCGTGATTTTATATTCGTCCATCTTATTCTTTAAGCCGTTAAGTTCTTCGCAGATCATCCGGATAGATTCCTGACTCAGTTTTCCATCGCGGTAGGTGTCCCGCCCAAGTTCCAGTATACGGCTGACACTGTCGATCTGTCGAAATGATTTTCTGCCATTTACCTGAAAGATCTTCATGGATATCTCGCTGCTTCCCACGTAGATGGCGGCAAACATTTTGTATGCCATAGTTTTTACCTCCCTATTTCATCCGCAGATAATTATCCGACATTTCCTGTATGTCTCATGCAGAACACTGCTATTATCCATACGCAGACGCGCTCTCGCTCACTTCCGCACATAGCAGACACTAAGCTCCTAACACATCATTCTGCGAATGAATGCGTTACTCGCTAAGTGCTGATGTGCTCCAATGGTCTGCGTTAGGATAAATACCAGTGTCCCGCATGATTTCTACACATCGATTGTATCGGATAATTATCTGCTCATTTATATACTTCCGGTTACAATGCAAATGGCATACGCATGTCATCTGCCGCTCCCTTGAATAGTTTTCAATATTTCATTCTTCCTTATGATTTAATGCTTCCAGTAGTTCGATGATGGTCTTGTGGTAGCCCGGATGGTAGGCATATGGCGCGATTTCGGCAAGTGGTTCAAGCACGAACGCACGCTTTGCCATCTCCACATGCGGCACCTTTAGGTTCTCTTCCATGATCATCTCCCGATCGTAGAGCAGGATATCAATATCTAAGGTTCTTGGCCCCCAGTGGATCAGCCGCTTTCTTCCGGCGCCCTGTTCAATGTCATTGACAACAGCCAGCAGATCCTGCGGTGAGTAGATTGTCTCAATCTCCAGACAGCCATTTAAGAAATCATCCTGTTCCACATCGCCGTATGGTTCTGTTATTATATAGGAAGAAACCTTTGTCACCTGAATATACTCATCTTTGTTCAGCTGATCGACCGCATAGTCAAGGTATGCCTCCTTGTCTCCGAGGTTGGAACCGATACCCAGATACGCAGTATGTCTGCCTCTTGTGATATCCACGCAAACAGTATCAAAGTCCATTGGAATTGGAGCACTCGGCTTACTCAAAATCACATGAACCATTTTTACCTGTGAGTATGCAAGCAAAATCGCATCCGCAACATTCTCTGCTGCTGCCTCAATCAAATCATAGCTTTCCTCCTGCATCGTCCGCCCGATCAGTTCACACACCTCTGCATAATTCACGGTCTTATCCAGATTATCCGTCATGCCTGCCGCATGCAGATCCACATCCATTGATATGGTAACAAAAAACTTCTGTCCATTCTTTTTTTCTTCCGCAAGGACACCATGATATGCAAATATCTCTAAATCTTTAATCCATATTTTATCCATATAGTTTCTGTCCTTCTCTGTCTTATATCCTCAATTAATGCCATGACATCATCCTTGTCTCTACACTTTCGAGAGCATTTCATTACGCCTTGAGCATCGCATCCGTCATTGCCAGGGCACGTACATTCTTCTTCACGTCATGTACCCGGAAGAAGCTGCATCCCTTCACAAGTCCTAAGACGGAGGTTGCCATCGTACCTTCTTCCCGCTCATCAACCGGCAGATTCAGTGTGTTGCCAATCATGGATTTTCTTGAAGTTCCAAGCAGTACCGGATATCCGAGCGCAACCAGATCCTCCAGATGGTTCATAAACTTTAAGTTCTCTTCGGTATTCTTCGCAAATCCAATGCCCGGATCTAAGATGATCTTATCATCCGCAAGCCCTGACGCGTGCGCAATCTGTACGCACTCCTTCATGTCTGCAATCACATCCGCAATAAAATCCTTGTATACCGCTTCCTTCCGGTTGTGCATCAGGCAGACCGGAACCTGGTATTTTGCACAGAGCGGTGCCATCTCATCGTCCCATTTGAAACCCCATATATCATTGATCAGATCGGCACCAGCCAGAATCCCCGCCTGAGCCACCTGATATTTGTACGTATCTAACGAAACCGGAATCTCAAACCGTTCCTTGATCGCCTCAATTACAAAGCAGGTACGCTCGATTTCTTCCGCAACCGAAATCTTCACATGTCCCGGCCGGGTGGATTCTCCTCCGACATCAATAATATCTGCCCCATCCCTGATCATTTCTTCCGTATGTCTCAAAGCCGCATCCAGATTCCCGTATCTTCCACCGTCTGAAAAGGAATCCGGTGTTACATTCAAAATCCCCATCACATAAGGGCGTTTCCCAATCTCAAAGTTACGGTTTCCAATCGTTATTATCTGATTTTTCATAATTTATAAGTCCTCATTTCCATTCTTGTCCATAATTATTATCATTTTAACATTTTTATTATAAAACTACCACCGCTTTATATTTATTTTTTTATTTTAACATTTAGAAATTCTTAGATTCCATACAACGCATAGTATATTTCCCATCAAACCACTATCTCTGCGGGTTGTTTTGCAAATGACGCCTTCAATAGAAAAAGGCTGCCGCTTCGCGACAACCTTTTCCCGTGTAGACAGGTTTGATATTACATAGCCTTTTTGTAAAGGGCTATAATATCCTTCTTCGTAGAGCGGCGTGGGTTCACCATGATATTTCCGCTCTTCATGGCATCGTCTGCCATGATATCTATCTTGTCTTCCGTGACTCCTACTTCTGTAAGTTTCGCAGGAATTGAAAGACTGTTATTTAAAGCTTTGATTGCATCCACCAGCATATCCGGCGTGAAGTTCTCATCGCTTCTGTGTGTCTCACTTACATATTCATAGATTTTCTTGTATTTCCCTTTATCCGCAAGCTTGTTGTAATCAAGGATTATCGGAAGCAAAATCGCATTTGCCACGCCGTGCGGCACATCAAAGAACGCACTGACCGGATGGCTCATCGCATGCACATTCCCGAGCCTTGCCCATGACATTGCAATGCCCGCAAACAAAGATCCAACCAACATATCACTTGCCGCATCCACATCCGTGCGATTTGCCACATAAGCCCGAATCGAACGGCCGATCAACTCCATCGCTTTTTCTGACATTGCCTCAGAAAACGGAGATGCCGCAGACGAAACATACGATTCACACGCATGGATAAATGCATCCATACCGCATGCTGCTGCCACAGACACAGGTGCTGTCGCAATCAGATCCGGATCCAAAATTGCATATTTCGGAATCAGTTCATAACTGAATACTGTCAGCTTATAATTCCGGCTGTGATCGGTGATAATTGAAAATGCAGTTACCTCGGAACCAGTACCCGCAGTCGTTGGAATCGCAATCTGCGGAACGATTGGTCCCGGAACCTTGCCGCCACCTTCGTATTCTGTGATGTTCCCGCCATATTTTGCGATGACTCCAACCGCTTTCGCCACATCCATCGGAGATCCGCCGCCAAAAGCCACAATAAAATCCGCACCACATTCTTGATACAGTTTCGTTGCCTTTTCTACTGTCTCAACTGAAGGGTTTCCCTCGGTCTCCGTAAATGCATCCGCCGGGATTCCAACATCTGCCAGAGACTGCTTACATACATCCACCAGTCCCATCTTGTTCAGATGAGGACCGGAAATAATAAGGGCATGTGTACCGCCAAGTTTAGTTGCACATTCACCCAATTTCTTGATAGAACCTGCGCCAACGATAATCTCCTGTGGCACAGAAAAACAAAAATCCTGCAATCTAATTCACCTTACTTTCCAAGACGAAATACCGTCCGGTTGCATTTACCGCAGCCGGACCGATACTTCACAAATATTTTTTATTTTGAAAGTGCCTTCACTGTCTCTTCCAAAATTGCATATGCCTTGTCACAATCTTCTCTGCTTGCGATCAGTGGTGGAACCATACGAATGATATGCGCACCAATCGCTGTAATTAGAAGCTTTCTATCGAAAGCACCGTGCTTCACATCGACAGCATCAATCGTATCATCAAACTCAACGCCGATCATCAGACCCATACCACGGACTTCCTTCACATGAGGAAGATTCTTCAGCTTATCCATGAAGTACGCACCAACCTCCTTCGCATTACCTGCAAGATCACGGTCAAGAAGCTCATTTACTTCCGCATAAGCAGCTGCACAGCTGACCGGATGTCCGCCAAAGGTTGTACCGTGGGAACCCGGTGTAAATGCGGTTGCAACTTCAGCGGTTGCACAGATAGCGCCAATCGGCATACCGCCACCGAGACCCTTCGCCATAGAGACAATATCCGGCTTAATGCCATAATTCATATAACACATCGGCTGGCCGGTTCTGCACCATCCGGTCTGTACCTCATCGATCAGGAGCAGCATGTTATTCTCATCGCAGAACTTACGAAGTCCTGTCATAAATTCATACGTTGCAGGGTTAACGCCGCCTTCACCCTGGATTGGCTCGATCATGATTGCGATTGTATTCTCAGTACAAGCATCCTTAAATGCCTGCAGATCATTGTATGGCGCGTAAGAGAAACCATATGTCATCGGTCCAAATCCTACCTGGCAGCCATTGCCCGGCTGACCTGTCGCAGACATCGCACCGAATGTTCTACCGTGGAAGCCCATCTTCGCAGTTACGATATGGTAACGGTTCGGTCCGTAATGCTCGATACCGTATTTTCTTGCCATCTTGATCATGGCTTCATTTGCTTCTGTACCAGAGTTCTGGTAGAAAATCTTATCCATGCCGATGGTTGTACAGACCTTCTCAGCAAGCAGAGCCTGCGGAATCGTGTACGGATAGTTGAATGTATGCATGATATCATCGACCTGATCCTTGACGGCTGCAACAACCTTCGGGTTTCTGCTTCCTGCATTATTTACCGCGATACCTGCATAGAAATCCAGATATGGAGTTCCTTTTTCATCGTACATGTACATGCCCTCGGCTGTCTCTGCCAAGAAATCAAAACGCTCGTATGTATCGATCATGTACTTGCTTACCTTATCCTTGATGTCCTGCTTTGTTAATCCAAGATCCTTTAATTTCATAATAAACGCCTCCTAAATATATAAAATGTTTTCGTTACTTTATCATTCCTTTGATCTTCATGTAATCCTTGATTAGCTTCACGCTGTCCTCGATTCCGACCTTCTCACTGTTGATCGTCAGATCGTAGTTGACCGGATTCGTCCAGTAATTTCCATGTGTATAATACTTATAATAATCCGCACGGAACTTATCCGTATGCACAATCGTTGCCGTCGCAACATCCTCGGTCACGCCCATATGCTCCATCGTCCTCTTCACACAGAAATCACGCGGCGCTTCTATATAGATGCTTACAATATTCGGTCTTCCCCGCAGAATATAATCTGCACATTTTCCAACGATGACACACGATTCGGTATCCGCCAAGTTCTCGATGATCTGCTTCTGATACTCAAACAGCTTATCATCGGACACGAATTTCTCATTCCGGCTGATATAGCTTTTCGCACGCGGCAGACCTTTCAAGAAGCTGGAGAAACCGCCATTCGAACGTACCTTCTCATTGACCTCCTGAAATAACTTCTCATCGAGTCCGCTCATCTGGGATGCCAGTGTCAGGATTCGGTTTTCGTAGCAATGGATGCCAAGCTCCTTCGCAAGCTTCGATGCAATTTCCTTTCCGCCGGTACCAAAGCCTCTTGCAAAAGTAACAACATAATTTTCCATATTTTTTCCCTCACAATCTTATTATGCTATAAATCTGCTTAAGAACTCTCTGCTTCGATCGTTCTTCGGATTCGTGAAGAACTCCTCTGGTGGTGCATCCTCCACCACATAGCCTTTATCCATGAACAGCACACGGGACGATACATTCTTCGCGAAATCCATCTCATGTGTCACGATCAGCATTGTAAGTCCGGAGCTTGCAAGCTCCTTCATAACATTCAATACTTCACCGACCATCTCCGGATCGAGTGCGGATGTCGGCTCATCAAACAGCAGCACCTCCGGATTCATGCAGAGGCCTCTGGCAATCGCCACACGCTGCTTCTGTCCACCGGATAACTGCTCCGGTCTGGCATTGATATACGGTGCCATGCCAACCGCTTTCAAATGCTTAATCGCGCGGTCGAATGCTTCCTCCTTGGATACATGCAGAACCTTTCTTGCACCCTCCATGCAGTTTTCCAGCACCGTCATATTGTTAAATAAGTTGAAGGACTGGAATACCATACCGACTTTAGAACGAAACTCGTTAATCTCCTTCTGGACATTTCGGATTTCCTTACCGTGATACAACACCTGTCCGCTTGTCTGCGTCTCCAGCTTGTTCACACATCGAAGCAATGTGGATTTGCCGGAGCCGGACGAACCGAGGATACAAATCACTTCCCCTTTTTTCACTTCAAAATCAATCTTTCGCAAAACCTCATGATCACCGAAGGATTTGCTTAAGTCTTTTACTTCTATAATACTTTCTTCCTTGTTACCCATAAGCTCACCCTCCTACTGTTTATCTTCCATATATTCCACAGCAAGCACATAATCCTTTTTGCCTGCCATCTTCTTTTCAATAAATAAGAACAACCTGTTAAATACCACACAAAGCACCAGATAGATCAGGGCAATTACAAGATACGATTCAAAATACTTGTAATACGTACCACCAACCGTCTTTGCCTGCATGAAAAGCTCCTGAATACCGATTACATTTAACACAGATGTCATCTTCAAATTTGTCAGAAATGTATTCGCCATCTCCGGAATAATATTCTTGAATGCCTGCGGCAATATGATGTAAAACATCGCCTGCATCGGTGACATTCCCATTGCCAGAGCACCTTCACGCTGTCCAACATCAATAGATTTGATACCTGCACGCACCGTCTCTGACATATAAGCACCTGTGTTTAAAACAGTTACGAGAATACCTGCAATAATCGGGTTAATATCCACACCACCCTGGCGGAGACCAAAATATACGATCATCGCCTGTACGATCATTGGTGTTCCTCGGAACAGCTCCACATATAAGAAACAAATAAATTTGAAAAATTTGATAATACCCTTCTTAATCGGATTATCTTCTTTATGAATTTTGATATCTCCGACAATACCCACAATATAACCAAGTATGAAACCTACGATTGTACCAATTACAGATACATACAAGGTAATCCATGTTCCCTGCAGGAACATGTTCGAATACTTCTTGGCAAGAAATGCCATCCATTCAAAGATATTGGTCGGGGACGATAAACTTAGAATAGTTCCCATATGATTTCCTCCTGTCATACACGTTTTTTATAATTCCTCCGCAGCCTGAAATCACGAAAGGCTGCGGGGGTGGTGACGATAATTATTATGTAAGCAGCGAGCTGCTTACTGATCATCGCCCTTTGGGCGACGATATTTAGTTAGCTGCTGGCTGCAAACTGATTGCATCTTCCATTGTCTTATCCATAGTATCCTTATCATTCCAGCCGATTGCATTCATTGCTTCCTGAACCTTATCACGAAGCTCTGTATCATCTTTTCTTGTTGCGATACATACATTTGTCATTTCCTCATCGCCCTGGAACTTATCATTCGGATCAAGATAGATGATTGCCAGATCATCGTTTGTCATGGCTGCCGATTCCGCTGTTGGTACATCGATGACACATACATCTGCGGTTCCGTTTGAAATTGCCATGAAGCACTCTGCTGTTGTCTCATAATTTGCACCAAGCTTTGCATCCGGCACCTGATCAAGCAGATTTACCCATCCGGTACCAAGCTGTGTTGTAAGTGTTACGTTCTTACCGGCCAATTCAGAAAGACCTTTGATATTCTCCAGTCCGGATCCCTTCTTCACAACCAGACAGTTATCTCTGTAATAATACGGATCTGTAAATGAATAGGAAGCTTCTCTTTCCTTTGTACGTCCCATACCTGCGATAATCACATCATAATCGCCTGCATCGAGTGACATTCCGATGGAATCCCATTCAACTTTATGTACTTCCAACGTCTTGCCCATCTGCTTCGCAAGTTTTTCTGCTACCATGACATCATAGCCATATGCATACATGTTCGTTCCATAGATTGGAACTGCTTTCTCTCCATTGGCAAGCTCATCTGTTTCCTGTGACCAGTTAAACGGAGCATATGCACATTCCATTCCGACTCTTAATACGTTGTCATCTCCGGTTGAATCTTTCTTTCCACAACCGGCAAGAGATGTCAATGCCAATGTTGCTGCAAGCGCCATGCTGATTAATTTTCTTTTCTTCATAAACATCATCCTCTCTTTCATCTCGCATTTTTCTTAATTTTCTTAAGTCGTTCACCTTTGACTTGGGTGTATTATGTTCCTGTACCATTACTTTGTCAACACAGTTCCGGGATTTCCTAATTTATTTAAAGTTTTTGACAATTGAGTTATAATTTTTAGAAAAAAAGAAAGATTTTCTTATTATTTTTACGCTTGTACAAAGGTTTATCTAGTGATATTGTTTATTTGCTTTTGTTTCCTTCGTATAAATCGATTTATAGTTGTTTTTACAAAGTTTAATTTCTTTCTGATTTTTGTCACTTTCTTTACCGGTCCTATTTGGACGGCACTCATCTGACCACACAAAAAACAGCCGGAAATTTTCCGGCTGCATTCCTGCCCCTATATAATTTAATATCGAATCGTGTGATTCTTTTTTTCCTCTGACCAGTAACACTGCGCTTGTACCGGACAGGCAAAGCAATTTCTCGACTGTTTATCCGCATCGTACAACAGTGTTGCAAGCGACCTTGTCTGATTACTCGGTGCCTTATGCCGGCTGATTGCTTCACAGATTTCCGTACATTCTGCTTCCGTATATCCACACATCAAAAGAATGGAACGTGCCAGTTCTGCCCCCGCCTCGTGATGAGATTTTCCGGTTGCATATTCCTCACACCTTCCAATATCATGCAACAATGCCATCGCATAGATGACGTCCTGTGGGAACATAAGTTTCTGTTCCAAATTCTTTATATATCCGATTCTAGCCACATCCAAGCTATGCTCGATTCCATGCAGACAGAACATGCGCGTGCGTTCTTGTTCCGCAATACTTTGCATATACTTCTGAAATTCCGGATGTGCGAGAATTCTATCTACTCGCTCCATGTCTTTCATCTCCGCCTTCTAATTGCAGATACTCTGCCAGAAAAGATAAGGAACCACTCACAAGAACGACATCTGTTTCGCCCGCTTGTTCTCTCGCCTTTTGAAGGGCTTCTGCACCTGTATCCGCAAGTTGTACAGGCACACCTTTTGCCTGTAATAACTGTGCCAGAATCTCCTTTTGCAATCCGCGTGGTGTATCCGGCGTAATCACAACAGCTGCTGCCATTGTTGGTGCCAGAATCTCAACCATCTTCTCGTATTCTTTATCTTTCAGTACTCCTATTATATAGATTACCCTGCGGTTTGTAAAATATTTTTCCACCGATGTACGCAAATATTCCCAGGCTGCTACGTTATGTGCCCCATCCACATAGATATACGGATGTTCAGCCACCTTCGTCATACGTCCAAGCCATGTCGTCTGCGCAATACCTGCATGAATCGCTGTTTCTTCTATATATAGTGTACGAAGCGTGGTAATCGCCGTCTGCGCGTTCGCAATCTGATGCTCCCCTAATAGAGGAATATGATATGATCGTCTCCATTCCGGAATGTCCACTTCCATACCATTACCCCCGGATTCTGTTTCGCAATCGATCAGTTCTGTACCATTCAGATCCATCCGCATAACTTTCCAGTCCGAAGGATTCACTTCTATATAAGAAGCGTATTGTGCTTCACACACCTCACGCAGCACCTTTGATACCTCCGGCACCTGCGGAGCGGAAATCACAGTCGTATAAGGCTTAATAATTCCGGCTTTCTCTGTCGCAATCTTCGTCAGAGTACTTCCTAAAAACTGCATATGATCCATACTGATCTGTGCAAATACGCAAACTTCCGGTTTTGCGAGCACATTTGTTGCATCTTCTCTTCCACCCATACCACATTCGAGCAATACATAGTCCACATGATTTCTCGCAAAATACAGAAACGCAACCGCCGTTTCGATCTCAAATGCAGTCGGGCTGGCAAACCCTTCCTTTTCCATCGTCTCAATCACTGCCGCAGCCTCTGTGAGCAAAGCAGCAAATTCCGTCTCTGACATATAGCGTCTGTCAATCTGATACCGTTCCAGATACGTAAGGATCGTCGGGGATATATATCTTCCCACATGATATCCCGCCACAAGCAGGCTTTCCTGTACAAACGCAAAAATAGAGCCCTTTCCGTTCGTCCCGGCGATATGCAGTGTTCTGCATGCATCCTGTGGATTGCCGAGTCTCCGTAAGAGCTCCTTTACCTGTGTCAGGCCGGGCACAATCCCCAGCCTGTTTTTTTCTTCCATATAATTCCGCGCTTCTAAATAATTCAATTATTTGTCTCCCTTATATTCTACATGCTGCACCGGCTTTGTAGAATCATCGATTGGACAAATCTCATATCCCTCATCCTTCAAAGTCTGGATCAATGCCGGAAGGGCTTCGATCGTTGCATGATTATTCTGCAGGTCATGCATCAGGATTACAGAATCACCCGCATTTGCATGTACATACCCAAGTATATTATCATTTAACTCGCTTGGTGTCAAAGATGCATCGACTGCATCACCGGACAGGGAATTCCAGTCAAAATAAACAATTCCCTCTTCATTCAGGTAAGCAATCAAATCCTGAATATCAACTTTACTAACCTGATTGGAGCTTCCACCCGGGAATCGGTACAGGTGCGTATCCACACCAGTCTGTTCCTGTATGTAATCATGAATTTTCGTCACATCTTCTTCAAAACTTTCCTGGCTTGCATACACCTGATCATACACATGACTGTAAGAATGCATTCCGATTGAATGTCCTTCGTCCACAATCCGTTTGTAGTATTGCTGTGCCTCCTTATTATCGTTATAGACAACAAAGAAGGTTGCCTTCACATTGTTTTCCTTCAGCACATCCAAAAGTTCACCCGTATAGGTACTCGGGCCATCATCAAACGTCAGATATACCTTCTGCCCATTGTAATATGTCTGCTCAGGCACATCATTCATTGCCTCTGTTGTTGCTTCCGCATCTTCCTTTACAGTATTCTTTCCATCACCATTGTCCGTCAGAGCCACATGCACACCTTCCGATCCTTTTCCAAGATCTCCATATGCCATCTGCTCACTTGTCAGCGTCTCCGTTGATTCATCAATCAATCCAATATTTGTGCTGACCAGATTTTTCCCTTCCTCTACCTTGTCAACCAGATTCTCAATCCGGTGGTCCAGCCGGTTCATCTTCACCATCATAAACAGGCATAGCGTAATCGGAATCGCACATACAACCAGAAATGTCACCATCAACATTCGTTTAAAACTTCGTACTTTTCGCTTATGTGTGTTCTCTTCTTCGATTTCTTGTGCTTCGGAAATTTCTTTTTCATATTCAGTTAAAGTTTTTTTCTTGTCTTCCATAAAATTTTCCTTTACTTTCTCTATATATTGTGGTACATTACCTATGTAATACAAATTACCATTTGTAGCCTTGGGACATTCCCGAAAAAAAGGTTGCAATTTTTATATTATAAAATTCTATGAGTTATGTCAAGTAAATTTTATTTTTTCTTAATCTTTTGTAACACTTTTGTAATATAATTCTCTCCACTTACGGCCTTCCTCCTGCATCCCCTGTGTCAGCTTTGTCAACTCATCATACTGCTGTTTATAGCGTTGCTCCATATTTTTGACCGTAGATTTCAATCTTGACTCATAATCTTCCTGCATTTTCCGAATTGCCTCATTATAACTCTTATCATTCTCTTTACATCGTTTTTCAAGTTCTTGCATTGTCTGTTCTTTACATAATATATATTCTGACAGACTTATGTCACCTAATCTGGAAACATCCACAGCATAGATCCGTGGTTTTGCTTCCGTTGCCAATTTATATAGAAGATAACTGACTTCCCCATGCTGCAATATCTCATATCGTTCAATCCGCCCTGTGCCATGTACCAATCTCTGAACCTTCCTCTCTCCCAGTGGATTTATCGCATACAAACTATCTGTACCGTTTTCTGCTTCTGCCATACGATACCAGACATAAAGCTGTGTGCGGTCTCCGGCAAGTGGTGCAATTTTCACATCTGAAAGACTTCCCCACGTTTCCCCTTTTACAAGCATCAACCGTCCCTCCGTAAAAAGCTTATCCCACATTAATACATTTTCCGTATTGACGTATGCAACATAGATTTCTTCTTCCCATAACCGGCTCACTCCGCAGGAATGATAATCACGACACAGACTTCCCCATTGTATTGCTCTGCCCGCCCCAATCACCTGTGCCAATATCTGATTTCCTTCCTCATAAAGTAAAATCCGCTTATCCCCTTTCCTTCTATAAACCGCTTCCACAACAGCCTCCCAGTCCTTTCTTTTACAAATATATTGTTGCAACCGAACAAAAATGCATAATTTGAATATATTATTGTAAGCATATTTGAAAGGAAACGAACATGTCTAAATGCTGTGGCTGTAACAAAAAGGTCTTAAGCAATGCAGTTGCAAACAATATCGATTCCTGCACATGCAGCCTGACAGATATCTGTACTGACGTATGTGTAACACCACAATGCGGCGATCCAAAGCTGCTCACGGTATTGGTTCCTGTTATCTACGATGAAATCGGGATCAATGTATGCCGGACAATTCCACTTGCCACCCTGCTTGCAGATTATCCAACAACGGCATATATCCGAGCAGAGGTTACAAACATTACCTTTGCAACAGGAGCGGCACCTTCTGTAACAATCAAGCCGATTGCCGGACGTCCAAACTGCTACGAGCTGACACTCACAAATCTGACTGTAGATTTTGTTATCTATATCTACGATTGCTGCAAACGATTGCTTGCAACACTTCCTGTCACCGGCGTTGTCTATCTTCCTTCTTCAACAACCGATCCGGAATACGATGAAGATACCAACCCATCCACTGTAACAATACAGTTGTTCGCACCATACGGTGTCACTTATACTGATACGACTTTAGCAACACCAAACCTGAATTTTATTGGCTTCCTCTCCACTAACGGAACGGTCTCACAGGGACTTAATCTCATGGCGATGTCTAAAGTATTAAACTTCGATATTGCAAATGCGGAAATGACGGTAGGGCTTACCTTGATCGTGAAATCTATCTATTACAACCAATACCGGATTCCTCACAATGGAAAGGCAATCGTATCCAAAGGCACACTGGCAAGTCCGGAGGATTCTGTCTGCATGAATTTTGTAAGTGGAAGTCTCTTAGACCGAAACATCAAACCATTGGAGCTTTGCAACCCGCTTGACCAGAAGCGAAACTGCGAAAGCTGTACCAATCCCGACAACTGCACCGGTCTGACACCATCGGATTGATTTATAAAAATTACCGGAAATTGGTAAAATAATCTCCTTATTTAGGTTCATACTATTTTTATAGAATGAAAACTAGATAAGGAGTGTTTTTATTATGAAAAAATTTAAGACAACTGCTGCCATTGCGGCAACCGCTATGATGCTTTCCATCTGTATGTGTGGATGTGGTACGGACGAGACAAGTAAGGACCCTGCAACAACTTCCGAACAAACGCAGATGACCACAGAAAACAACAATGCCACAAATTCAAACGGCGTCGGGAACGGTGTCAAAGACGCCGCAGACGGTGTCGGTGAAGGTGTCAAAGACGCTGCAGAAGGTGTTGGCGAAGGTATCAAGGATGCCGCAGATGGCGTCGGCAATGGCGTTAAAGATGCTGTAGATGGCGTTGAAGATGCCGTGGACGGTAATCAGAGCAAACAATAAAAAAAGGGTTCCGCCTGTGGTGCAGATTCTACGCCACAAACGGAACCTTTTTATCTCTTACTTATTTTTTATCTGCAGGTGAGCCATGAAATGACGGCTCGATTTTATTCATCATAGCGTCATATTGTACGTACATCTTCTGCACACTATTCTCTAATAAATAGTAATGCATCACATATGGAATCAGTAAAACCAGAAGTGCTATCACAAGTGCTACGATAATCAGCGAACCACTAAAATTCAAATACAAAATTGAAATTACGGTTGCCAGCGCAAACAGTGCCATCACAATCAGGTGCACCTGCCGCTCATGTGCGAAAAAAGCAATCTGAACAAGATGTTTTTCCTTCTCCCTTTCCCAGTCCACATCCTCTTTTTCTAACAGCGCATCAATATACGTCAAATATTCTGTAATTCTCTTTTTCATCTTCCATTCCTCCTGTATAAGACTCTTTCATTTTCTGATTTATCAAATTTTCTTACATGTTTTTATCTATGTATAACAGATATTACTTTTCATTCATTATATCTCCGTCTGCATAAATATTCCATAGTCATATGTACATTTCCGTGCTATAATAAGGATGCATTTTTATGCGTATACATAAGGAGGAAATTATGCCAGACAACAACGGAAATAATCAAAATAACAACGATGATGACGAATACGAAAAGTATTGTTATCTCTGTCGCAGACCGGAATCTGAAGCCGGTCCATTTATCCGGATGCCGGGAAATATGTATATCTGCAACGACTGTATGCAGAAAAGCTTCGACTCCTTCAACAACGGAGCGATGCAGTTCTTAGACCTTTCCAAGATGCCGAATATCAACATGTCCCAGTTCATGCCATTTGATGACATTCCGACTTCCCAGAAGGTAAAAAAGAAGAAAAAAAAGAAGGAAGAAAAAGAACAAGAACCTCTCACGATGGCAGATGTTCCAGCCCCACATAAGATTAAGGCGATGCTTGACGAATATGTCGTTGGACAGGAATATGCCAAGCGAGCGATGTCCGTTGCCGTATACAACCATTACAAGCGTGTGATTACAGACACAATGGATGACATTGAAATCGAGAAATCCAACATGCTTATGCTTGGTCCAACCGGATGTGGTAAGACATATCTGGTTCAGACTATCGCCAAAATTTTACAGGTTCCGCTTGCGATTACAGATGCAACCACCCTGACAGAAGCCGGTTATATCGGTGACGACGTAGAGAGCATTCTCTCCAAGCTTCTTGCAGTAGCAGATAACGATGTTGAAAAAGCAGAACGCGGAATCGTCTTTATCGATGAGATCGATAAAATTGCGAAGAAGAAAGAAACCCGCAGCCGAGATGTCAGCGGTGAATCTGTACAACAGGGGCTTTTGAAGATCTTAGAAGGCGCCGAAGTAGAAGTACCTGTTGGTTCAGGCAGCAAGAACGCAATGACGCCAATGACAACGATGAATACACGGAATATCTTATTTATCTGCGGCGGTGCATTCCCGGATATCGAGGATATCATCAAGCAACGTCTGAATAAGCAATCTTCTATGGGGTTTGCAGCAGATTTGAAAGATAAATATGATAAAAACGATAACTTAATTAAAGAAGTAACAACCGAAGATTTGCGCGAATTCGGCATGATTCCGGAGTTTCTTGGTCGTCTCCCGGTACTTTTCACTTTGGATGCATTGGATAAAGATATGTATATCAAGATCTTAAAAGAGCCAAAGAACGCAATTTTAAAACAATATAAAAAGCTGTTGGCCTTAGACGAAGTGGATCTGGAATTTGATGACAGCGCCTATGAGGCAATTGCCGAAAAGGCTATGGAGAAAAAAACAGGGGCACGTGCACTCCGTGCTATCATCGAGAAATTCATGATGGATATTATGTACGAAATTCCGCGTGACGATAATATCGGACGTGTGACCATCACCGGTGATTATATCAACGGCAAAGGTGCCCCGATTATTGAACTGCGCGGTACAAATATTTAAACGATTGAATCAGGAGGTGTCAATATGAAAAAAGTGGAAGTGATCATCCGGCCTGAAAAACTGGATGACATGAAAGAGATTTTAGACGAATGCAGCACAACCGGAGCCATGGTCAGCAATATCATGGGCTATGGCAATCAAAAAGGATACAAATCCCAGCATCACAACGGAGATTATTTTGTAAATCTTCTTCCGAAGCTAAAAGTTGAAACAGTTGTATCGGATGATGTATGCGAGAAGCTGATTGCCATGATTACAGAACGCATTCCTACCGGAAGTTATGGTGATGGCAAGATTTTCGTATATAATATAGAAGACGCTGTACGTATACGTACAGGCGAGCGCGGAGATGATGCTCTATGATTTCTTCGATTATTGCACACCGAGGTGCTTCGGCACTTGCCACGCACGAAAATACACTGGAAGCTTTCCAGATTGCAATTGATCTTCAGGCAGATTTTGCAGAATTTGATATTCGCAAAACCAAGGATCACCAATTGATTGTATTTCACAACCCGGCCTTAAACGGTGTGGATATCCGAACCCTTACATATGAAGAGATCTGCAGCGCAACCGGTCAAGAAGGCTACCGAGTACCTCTTTTATTAGAAGTACTAAAACTGTGCCGTGGGAAAATCAAGTTGGATATCGAGCTGAAAGAAACCGGTTATGAACATGAAATCATCGATATGGTAGAACGATTTTATGATTATTCTGATTATATGATGAAATCATTTATTGACCGTTCTGTGCTACGGATCAAGAAACTCGATCCAAATATAAAAGCCGGGCTTCTCATTGGCACACCCAGAAACAATATTGTTCACCGGCTAAATGAATATTTCCCTATGCATCGGCTGCATGTATGCAAAGCGGATTTTATCTCCCCGCATTACCAATTTGTGACACGCGATTTTATCCTGCGTATGCACCTGCACCATAAGGAAGTCTATGCATGGACAGTGAATGATATTGCGAAAATGAGCAAACTGATTCGAAAAGGTGTGGATGGAATCATTACCGATCGACCCGATTTCGGCTTACAGGCACGGATGGCATTTGAGTAAAATAAACAAAACAGAAAGGACGAACAAACATGAAATACAAAGTTGGATTTATTGGTTGTGGAAATATGGCTAGCGCAATTATTGGCGGACTAAAATCACACGCCGGTATTGCTGCTTCTGAAATTATTGCAGCAGACGCTTCCGAAGCAGCTCGCACAAAAGCTGCTGAAGTACTTGGCATACACACAACTTCATCGAATACAGAAGTTTCTACACAGGCAGATGTTTTATTCTTATCCGTAAAACCGCAATATTACGAGACGGTTATCGCTGAGATTCAACCGACACTCCCATCCGGACAGATTATCGTTACGATTGCTCCCGGCAAGACTCTGGCCTGGCTTGGAGAGCGTTTGGGGGCTGTGAAAGTTGTCCGTACAATGCCGAATACACCCGCGCTTGTCGGAGAAGGGATTACAGGTGTCTGTAAAAACGAGCTTGTCACAGATGAGGAATTTGCATATGTACTAAAACTACTCAGCAGCTTTGGTTTAGCAGAAGCAGTTCCGGAATCACTGATGGATGCAGTTGTCTCTGTCAGCGGAAGTTCTCCTGCATATGTATTCTTATTCATTGAAGCCATGGCAGACGCTGCAGTTGCTGATGGCATGCCACGTACACAGGCATATCGATTTGCTGCACAGGCAGTACTTGGCAGCGCAAAAATGGTCTTAGAAACCGGTAAGCATCCAGCAGAATTGAAAGATATGGTCTGTTCTCCTGCCGGAACAACAATTGAAGCCGTTCGTGTTCTGGAAGAGAAAGGATTCCGTGGAGCAGTCATGGATGCCATGAAAGCTTGCACCGCAAAGGCAAAAGGAATCTGATATTTCGTAACGGGAATATCACATAAAAAGAAGCACCCGATGAAAATTCGCCGAGTGCTTCTTTTTATGAAAGGTTTTGAGAATACAAATTATAAGGAGAAAGAACCTTCTGTTCCATCTGCTGTGTAGTATACCATATTTGTCTCTGGCTGATAGTATACATTCAACTCCTTGATTGCTTTCTTTCCGCAAGCTTCTGCTGCCTTAGCTGCAATGTCATCTGTAGCAATCTGACCACCCTGATACTCAACAAAAAGCTTTACTGCCTTAGGAGCTGCTGCCTTTGCAGGAGTTGCTTTCTTTGCTGGTGCAGCCTTCTTTGCAGGTGCTGCTGCTTTCTTTGCAGGTGCTGCCTTCTTTACTTCTTCCTTAGCCGGAGCTGCTGCCTTTGCAGGTGCTGCCTTCTTTGCAGGTGCTGCTTTCTTTACTTCTTCCTTAGCCGGGGCTGCTGCCTTAGCTGCTTCTACCTTTGCCATAGTTGCATCAACTGTTGCTTTCTTAACTGCCATGATCCATTCCTCCGTAATTAATATGTATATTTTTCAGCGTTACCATGTTGTCTTTAATTTCTTTTGTTGACATGATATTACGCTACTTTCCTTTATTTTGCAAGGCTTTTTGGCATTTTCTTAAGTATTTACCAATGGATTTGCACTTTATAGAAAAAAAGAGGACATTTTGCACAATGAATTTCTATTGACTTTTTATCCTTACAAGACTACTATAAACGACGGTTTTTATATTATTTATTTTATTATACGGAAAAGGAGTTCTTTCTATGTCTGTGCAAAAAAGGAACATCTGGCTGGACAATGTAAAAGGATTTTTGATTATTTGTGTTGTTACCGGTCATTTTTTAGAAAGCGGAATTGACTATCATTCCAACATGTGCAAATCTTTATTTTTGTTCATCTATAGCTTTCACATGCCATTATTTGTGTTTGCAAGCGGACTGATGTGTGAACATGCCATCAGAACAAAGGAATGTTTCTGCAAAAAACTTGCGAATTTTGCAGGTCTGTATGTTCTGTTGAAATTACTGATTTTCCCATTTCAACGGCTGACCAATCCGGATCTGACATTTTCACTCGTGAAAACCGATGGCGTTCCCTGGTATCTTTTCGCGATGTGCGTATTCTATTCATGTGCCTTTCTGCTTCAAAACATTGATAAACGCAAGATTTTGGTTTTCGCCGTTGCAGTTGCTCTAATAGCCGGCTATGACAACGGAATTGGTGATGTATTTGCTTTTTCACGCTGCCTCGTGTTCTTTCCGTGGTTCGTTCTCGGGTGGATGTGTGACGTAGATAAATTAGAATTCCAGCTTCACCGTCCTGCTATGCGGATTCTTGCACCAGCGATTGTGCTTGTATTTTTTATTGTGTGCCGTATAAACATTGACAGTTTCTATATCTTCCGCCGTTTCTTCACCGGCCGAAGCTCATATGAAACTTTACTGGATGATGCAGGGGAAATCGGAATTTTGTTCCGGCTGTCCGCTTATATGATTACATTTATCATTGGTGTTTGTATTTTAAGCAGTATCCCTCAGAGAAAGATCCTGCATTTAGATGTTCTCGGAAAAGAATCGATGTCGATTTACTTTTTCCATCGTCCGGTTCTCTTCTATCTGGAATATGCAGAGACGTATCCATTTTTATATTCACGTTTTCACGAATGGGCAAATATTTTATGGCTTATCATCGCGGTGATACTCGTAATCATACTGGCACAGCCCCTGTTCGAGAAACCATTCAAGATCTATAATGCTTGGATTAAACGAAGGATCCACGCTTCCTGAATCCTCTCTCTTAACATCTCTGTTCATGCACGAGCAAAAGACGGTCTGCACATAACATGCAGACCGCCTTTCTTTATATGTAAGGAAATGATTTAGTTTTCTCCCTGCAAAGCGTCGTAACCTTCTTCACCGGTACGAACCTTGATTACATTCTCAACACCATAGACAAAGATCTTGCCATCGCCGATGCTTCCTGTATAAAGCGCCTTCTTTGCTGCCTTTACAACTGTAGCAACCGGAACCTTGCTGACAACGACTTCCACCTTTACCTTCGGAAGCAATGTCATATCCAGCTTAACACCACGATAGTACTTTGTCTGTCCCTTCTGTGCACCACATCCAAGTACCTGAGTGACTGTGATACCGGTTACTCCTGCATCGTTCAAAGCATTCTTCAGATCCTCAAACTTATTCTGCTTACATATGATAGAAATCTTTGTAAGCTTGACATCCGAAGCAACGCCTGTGCCGCCACTCATAACCTGTACCGGAACAGCCTCATCCTCAGGGACTGCATTCTCCGGAATCGCAGGAGTTGATACCGTTGTTGTACCATCGCTGCTGATGTGATCGCCATATGTCATGAATCCGGCGTAAGCTGTCTCCAAGCCATGCTCGGTTGCATCGAGACCTGTGATTTCCTCCTCTGCGGATACACGCAGGCCGAAGATCTTCTTGATTAAAAGGAATGTGATTGTGATTGTAACAGCTGTCCATGCGGCTGTTGCAAGCATACCTGTCAACTGAATGCCAAGGAGCTTGAATCCGCCACCATAGAAGAGGCCAAGTAATTTTTCACCATTTGCATCTGCAAGAGAATAGGTAGGTGTACTGTCAGTAGCAAAAAGTCCAACTGCGATAGTACCCCAGATACCATTCATCATGTGAACGGCTACTGCACCAACCGGATCATCCACACGGAGCTTGTTATCAAGCAGCCATACACCAAATACTACGAGTACACCGGATACCGCACCGATTACAATAGCGCCGGTCGCATCTGCGACATCACACGGTGCTGTGATTGCTACCAGACCTGCCAGAGATGCATTCAGACACATAGATACATCCGGCTTACCATAACGGATCCATGTAAAGATCATACATACGACTGTTGCAACGGAAGGAGCAATCGTTGTTGTTGTGAAGATCGCACCAAGCTGTGGAACGGATGTTGCGGCTGCACCGTTGAAGCCGTACCAGCCAAGCCACAGGATAAATACACCAAGTGCGCCAAGCGCCAAGTTATGTCCAGGGAACGCACCAACCTTGATGCTTCCGTCCTTCTGCTTCTTAAACTTACCAATACGTGGTCCAAGAATGGCTGCACCAATCAGAGCACAGATACCACCAACCATGTGGATACAGTTTGAACCGGCAAAATCGTGGAATCCCATCTTAGACAACCAGCCGCCGCCCCATGTCCAGTGTGCTTCAATCGGATAGATGACCGCAGAAATGACTGCGGAATATACACAATAAGATAAGAACTTTGTTCTCTCTGCCATCGCTCCAGATACGATTGTTGCGGTCGTAGCACAGAACACTAAGTTAAATACGAAGTTTGACCAATCAAAATTTGCATAGTTTGTGAAGATGTCAAACCCTGGCTTACCAACGATACCTGCCACATCCTCACCTAAGAACAAACCGAAACCGATCAGAATAAACATCACGGTACCGATACAGAAGTCCATCAGGTTCTTCATGATGATGTTTCCGGTATTTTTTGCTCTGGTAAATCCAGCCTCCACCATCGCGAAACCTGCCTGCATCCAGAACACCAATGCTGCTCCGATTAGGAACCAGACGCCGTAGACTTCACTTGAAATTGCATTCATAATTTCTTCTGTCATAATCATTTCCTCCTCATCTCGTCAAATTCTTTTGTTAAGTCTGCTAGCTTCTTTCACTCAACATGGTGTTATTATACTTAAGAAAATTAATTTGTCAAACAGGTTTCGCAAGTGAAATCTCTATTTTTTTGAATATTATCAATCGTTTTTTATATTTTACTTGTTTATGTCAGGCGTATATACGTATTTTGCTTAATTATTTTATGTGAAATCCAGAAAATCGCACATGTTTTTAAGTTGTGATAGAAAAAGAGAAGCAAAAACGTATTTTCACTTCTCTTTTTCTATCACATATTCATTTTTACTTGTTTTTATCAAGTTTTTGTCTTTGTTTCCGAAATAGTTTTCGCGTAACTGTTGCCATGTATATAATACATTGCATTATTTTATTCCAAGTTTTTCCTTCAGACCTTTATTCCAATTATCATTCAAATTATTTTCATATGCAGGTTTTATAAACGAAAACTGCATTTTTATCTTCTGACCATTTACCTCAAATATGTTATTATCTCCCCCATCTGACTTCCATGGATATTCATTTGTCCATCCGGTTCCATCAAAAAATATAATATCACTCTCTTTGGTTGGCCAATATGCAACAAAGTAAACCGTATAT
Source organism: Eubacterium sp. MSJ-33 (assembly GCF_022174665.1). Lineage (NCBI taxonomy): Bacteria > Bacillati > Bacillota > Clostridia > Eubacteriales > Eubacteriaceae > Eubacterium > Eubacterium sp. MSJ-33. The sequence goes on along the minus strand of NZ_CP076562.1, from coordinate 2,657,432 downwards.
GCATAATGTTCCTGTGGAGTATTATGATACTCTTCAAAGCTTCCCGTACCAATCAACAACATATACGGGTCGTCATCCGCAGCCGTCAAAATATGCTGGCGGATTGGCGAATCCTTTTTAAATATCATATCTACTACTTTGTTCTTTTCTCTATTTGTTTCTGTATTTAAGTTTTTTATATAGCTCTGTAAAGGTGTTCCCTTCGCATAGAGACTTACTAACTCTGTCTGTGCAGCTGTAAGACAATTTTTCGCCCTCAATATATCCTGCTGTTTCTTCGCTTTATCGATATAACCAAGCAGCGCCGGTACCAGAATCGCCGCAAGGATTGCCAATATCACAATCACCACGATTAACTCTACTAATGTAAATCCTTTATTTTTCATACTTTTTCTCATGCAATCCCCCCTGTTATAGAAGATGTTTCTATCTGTGATATCGGTATTTTATCATATTTATTTACTTATTTACAGAATAAAGTTGTGATATGTCAAAAAAAGAATCGGGCAGACTGACTCCTGCCCGATTCTTTTTATCATTATTTTTTTAAGTGTTTTTACTCCGGTGTATTGTAGCCGTCCGGATTCATCGACTGCCACTTCCACGAATCTGCGCACATCTCGTCAATATCATACTGTGCCTCCCATCCAAGCTCTTTCTTCGCAAGGCTTGCATCGGAATAACAGGTTGCAATATCGCCTGCACGGCGAGGCTTAATCTCATATGGAAGCTCCTTACCACAAGCCTTACTGAACGCATGAATCACATCAAGAACGCTGTATCCCTTTCCGGTTCCAAGGTTGTATACCTTCACACCCGGATTCTCCTTGATCTTATTGATTGCTGCCACATGGCCCTTCGCAAGGTCCACAACATGGATATAATCACGGACACCTGTGCCATCCGGTGTGTCGTAATCATCGCCAAATACACCTACACATGGAAGCTTGCCGATTGCCACCTGTGCCACATACGGAAGCAGATTGTTCGGAATACCCTTTGGATCCTCGCCGATCAGACCGCTCTTATGTGCACCGATTGGGTTGAAGTAACGAAGCAGAATCACATTCCACTCCGGATCTGCAAACTGAATATCTGTCAGAATCTGCTCTAACATATGCTTTGTCCAGCCATATGGGTTTGTACAGACACCCTTCGGACATTCCTCTGTAATCGGAATAAACGCAGGGTTTCCATACACGGTTGCAGAAGAAGAGAAGATAATATTCTTACATCCGTTTTCCCGCATAACCTTGCACAGATTCAAGGTTCCCGCAATATTGTTCTCATAATATTCCAGAGGCTTGCGTACAGACTCACCAACAGCCTTGAGTCCCGCGAAATGAATCACTGTATCCGGCTGTTCCTTCGCAAATATCTCTGTCATCTTCTCATAATCTCGGATATCTGCCTCATAGAATACCGGTGTCTTACCTGTAATCTGTCCTATCCGGTCAACCGCCTTCTCACTTGCATTGTAGAGGTTATCCACGATTACAACATCATAGCCTGCCTCGAGCAGCTCCACACATGTATGGCTTCCGATATAACCTGCACCACCTGTAACTAAAATCTTCATAACCTGTGTACCACCTTTCTTCTTTATATATGTAATGTTTCTATATATCTTTCTGTTTTTATTCTTTGAAATACAGTTGCCTCACAAACACTCCGGCATTCATATGCTCCCCTCATTCTATCATATCTGCCTCTCGCAGGCAAACATTCTTCCTTTTGTTTCTATGTTTTCTCCCGTTTCGCCCATGTGATTATACATATAAAGCTGCGAATCCATTTTTGAGGGGGGGGGGAGGGGATGGACTCGCAGCTTTCACATAAAAAGAGGGGAGAGGGGATTTATCTAACTATGAATCTCTTTGAGATTTGTAGTTTTCTCTTTTGTTGTTATTATAATACATGACTTTTTACAAGAATAAAATTAAAAATTTTTTGATGTTTCTTAGAGATTTTTAGATGTTTTTAAAATATTTTATAGATCATGGAGATTCGAATGATAAAGCGACGCATGTTTCATTGCCAGATACACCGCCCTGATCACGCTTTCCTGATTCAAATATTTCTCATTCACAATAATCTTTTCCTGCTCCAGGCAATAGAACGCCTTAATCTTGCTATCCGGCAAGTCGCGGAGTTCTAACCCTATCGGATAATAAAGCTGAAATGCATCTCCTCGCGTACAATTCACGTATGTGGTCCTCCTCATAATCGATAATATTCCATTTCTTCCATTCGCTGTTTGCAGGCTGTACGCCCACTTTTCTGTTTGCTATCCTGCCTCGAATATGTTACTATCATTTTGTATAGGATTTTATTATGCTCATATAGAAAAATGTAAATGAAAGCATTTTTGATTGCGAATTCAGATTAATGAAAAACAAGGAGATTACGAATTATGAACTGTATCGTTGCACAGTCCGGCGGACCGACAGCCGCTATCAATGCATCTCTCGCAGGCGTTGTAGCCGCTGCCAGAGACTTCGGAATATATGATAAAATCTATGGTGCGATCCACGGAATTCAGGGTGTGTTGAAGAAACATTTTCTGGATCTGTCCGATAAGGATGACGCGTTCATCCACAGACTTGCCCGCACGCCAGCTATGTACCTTGGGTCCTGCCGGTTCAAGCTGCCGGATATGAGCGAGGACGTTTCGATGTACGAGGAAATCTTCTCGATCTTCAAGGAGATGAATATCGGGGCATTCTTCTATATCGGTGGAAATGATTCAATGGACACCGTCGCTAAGCTGTCCGCTTACGCCGCTTCCATCGGCAATGACATCCGTATCATCGGCGTGCCGAAGACCATCGACAACGATCTGATCATAACGGATCACACACCTGGTTTTGGTTCTGCTGCCAAATACATCGCAAGCTCCATCCGCGAGATTGCCTACGACACCTATATCTACGACTTGGAGAGTGTCAATATCATCGAGATTATGGGACGGGATGCCGGCTGGCTGACTGCAGCTTCCGTACTTGCAAGAAATGAATTCAGCCTTGCGCCACATCTGATCTACCTGCCGGAGGTTGCCTTCGACAAGGAACAGTTCATCACAGACTTAAAGGAAATGGTGAAGAAATATAAGAATGTTATCGTCGCTGTCTCTGAGGGTATCCGCGACAAGGATGGCAATTACATCTCCGCTACCGATGCTGCCGCTGACAAGTTCGGACATGCGCAGTTGAGCGGTGCCGGAAAGACGCTGGAATACCTCGTGAAGGAAAAGCTCGGCATCAAGGTTCGTTCGGTCGAGGTCAACGTCTTACAGCGTTGCGCCGGACACATGGCAAGCATGACAGACTTAACGGAATCGTTCCTCTCCGGCAAACACGCGGTTGTCCTTGCCAAGAACGGAGAAAGCGCACAGATGGTAAGTCTGCATCGTCTGTCCGATGCACCATATACATACGAGCTTTCCAATACACCGGTCAGCGAAGTTGCCAATCAGGCGAAGGAAGTGCCTGTCTCCTGGATTACGCCTGACCACCACGACGTGACCGAAGAAATGATTGCGTATCTGAAACCGCTCGTCGCCGGGGAAGTTCCAACAGACTACGCGGATGGCATCGCGGACTACTTGGATGTTTCGCATCTGACGAAGGTTGGTTGTAAGTAAAACCCGAAGTTCAATACATTAAAATGGAATTCGCTCAGATATACTGTATTGCAGTTAAGAATTACTAGGCACTCCTAATCTATATAATGACAATATGCGCAACCGTTGCCAATTCGCCATCCATGGCTCAGTGGCAACTTGCTTGAACATCGTGTTCAAGCATTGCTACTATATAGAAGGAGTCCCAAGTAATTCTAAAACTGCAAACATATTATATCTGAGTGAATTCCATTTTTTTCTGCATTGTCCTCCGGGTTTTATCTACAATAAGGTCGCTTCGAAAGATGCAAACATGCCTCTAGAAATCATTTGAGTAGCCATTGAGGAATGTGTCAACCTCTTTCGCTGCGTCACGGCCTTCGCGGATCGCCCATACGACAAGCGACTGTCCACGGTGCATATCTCCGCACGTGTACACCTTGTCTACGTTTGTCTTGTGCGCACCTGGAGCTGTCTCCACATTCGTACGTGCATTCAGCTTCACACCAAACGCATCCGCTACATATTTCTGAGTACCGAGGAATCCGGCTGCAATCAGAATCAGATCACACTCAATCGTGTACTCGCTGTCCGGAATCTCCTTCATATTCATACGGCCTGTCTCCGGGTCTTTCTCCCATGCAAGCTTCACACATTTTGCCGCACAGACCTGACCATCCTTGTTCTTCACGATTTCTTTCACTGTTGTCTCGTAGATACGTGGATCGTGTCCGAACTTTGCGATTGCCTCCTGCTGACCGTAATCGGTCTTCAGGACTTTCGGCCACTCCGGCCATGGATTATTTGCCGCACGTGTCTCCGGAAGCTTTGGCATCATCTCAAGCTGTGTCACAGCAGCCGCGCCCTGACGGATGGATGTTCCGACACAGTCGTTTCCGGTATCACCACCACCGATGACAAGTACCTTCTTACCCTTAGCACTGACATATTTACCATCTGCAAAATTCGAGTTGAGCAGGCTTCTCGTTGTTGTCTTTAGGAAATCCACTGCAAAATAAATACCTTTCGCGTCACGCCCGGTTACCTTGATATCACGGGGATTCGATGCGCCACACGCAAGGACAACTGCATCGTATTCCTCTAACAGCTTCTCCGCCTTTATGTTCTTCACTTTGGCATCAGTCAGATACACCGCCATCTCATCGCCCTTTGCAACTGCCGGGTTCTGGTTATTCTTTCCATTTGCGATTTCTGTTCCGGTCACGAACTCAATGCCTGTCTTCTTCAAACACTCGATCTTGCGGTCAATAATCTGCTTTTCAAGCTTCATATTCGGAATGCCATACATCAGAAGTCCACCGAGACGGTCACTACGCTCGAATACCGTTACCTGATGTCCTCTGCGGTTTAACTGATCAGCGGCTGCAAGTCCGGATGGACCGGAACCAACGATGGCAACGCGTTTCCCGCTTCGTACCTTCGGCGGCTCGCAGTTCACATAGCCCTTCTCGTAAGCATTTTCGATGATGCTGCGCTCATTTTCCTTCGTGCAGACCGGATCTCCGTTGATATTACAGGTACATGCTGCCTCACAGAGTGCCGGGCAGACACGGCTTGTAAATTCCGGGAAGTTATTCGTCTTGGAGAGGCGCTTATACGCCATCTCCATATTTCCTGTATATACGTTATCATTCCACTCCGGTACGAGGTTATTCAGCGGACAGCCGGATGCCATACCTGCAATCATCTTGCCATACTGGCAGAACGGCACACCACAGTCCATACACCGTGCCGCCTGTTTGCGCTGTTCTTCCATCGAAAGCGGCTCGTGAAACTCGTTGAAATTCTTTATACGCTCAAGAGGCGGTACTTCCTTGCTGGTCTGTCTTTCATACTCCATAAATCCTGTACTTTTTCCCATAAGTCATACGCTCCTCTCTCTTAGTGATTCTTGATCGCATAAAATGCTTCGATCAACGCCTGCTCGCTGGAAAGTCCCTTGACCTCCATCTGACCGATTGTCGACATCATCTTCTTGTAATCATGTGGGATAATCTTCTTAAATTTTGGCAGGTACTCCTCGAAATGCTCAAGTACTTCCTTGCCGCGCTTGGAATTCGTACACTGAACATGCTCCACGATCATGTCCTTCAATTCCATAACATCGTATTTATCAACGACAGACTCTACTTCAACCATCTGCTTGTTGAGCTTCATGTAAAGATCGCTGTCCATATCAAGTACATATGCGATACCGCCGCTCATACCAGCTGCGAAGTTCTTACCGGTTGGTCCAAGGATAACCACGCGACCACCTGTCATGTACTCGCAGCCATGCTCGCCGACACCCTCGACAACTGCCGTTGCACCGGAGTTACGAACGGCAAAACGCTCACCGGCAACACCGTTGATGAATGCCTTGCCGGAAGTTGCACCATAGAGTGCTACATTGCCGACGATGATATTTTCGGATGCATCATAACGAATGCCATCCTGTGGGTAGACGATAATCTTACCACCGGAAAGCCCCTTACCGATATAATCGTTGCTGTCGCCAACCAGTTCCAGCGTGAGTCCCTTCGGGATAAATGCACCGAAGCTCTGTCCCCCGCTACCGTGGCATTTGACAACAAATGTATCCTCATCCAGAGTCGTTCCATATTTCTTCGTAATCTCAGAACCGAAGATCGTACCGAGTGAACGATTGATATTCGATACATCAATCTCAATGGTCTTCTTCTGCTTCTTCTCGAGTGCCACTCCAAGTTTCTTCATAAGAACCGTCTCATCGACAGTCTTCTCAAGTTCGAAGTTATAAGGATTCTTATTCGCATAACTGATCTTATTCTGTGCATCATTCGCAAACGGATTGTCTATGATACGGGACAAATCAACATTGTATTCCTCTGCCAGCTTGCCGGCCTTGATCAGGTCTGTTCTTCCTACCAGCTCATCCACCGTACGCACGCCAAGCTTTGCCATATATTCACGAAGCTCCTGTGCTGCAAACCGCATGAAATTCATGACATATTCCGGCTTACCCTTGAACCGCTTACGAAGCTCCGGGTTCTGTGTAGCCACGCCGACCGGACATGTATCCAGATTACATACACGCATCATGACACAGCCCATTGTTACAAGCGGTGCTGTTGCAAATCCGAACTCCTCAGCGCCAAGGATTGCCGCGATTGCAATATCACGACCAGTCATCAGCTTACCATCGGTCTCAAGAATTACCTTGTTACGAAGATCATTCATGATCAAAGTCTGATGTGTCTCGGCCAGACCAAGTTCCCAAGGAAGTCCTGCATGATGGATGGAGTTTGCAGGAGCAGCTCCCGTACCACCATCATAACCGGAGATCAGGATAACCTGTGCGCCTGCTTTTGCAACACCTGCCGCAATCGTGCCGACCCCTGCTTCCGATACAAGCTTTACTGAGATACGCGCATCCGTATTTGCATTTTTACAATCATAGATCAACTGCGCCAGATCCTCAATCGAATAGATATCATGATGTGGCGGTGGCGAGATCAGGCCTACGCCCGGTGTTGAATGTCTGGTCTTGGCAATCCAAGGATACACCTTTCCACCCGGCAGATGTCCACCCTCACCAGGTTTTGCGCCTTGTGCCATCTTAATCTGAATCTCTTTCGCGCTTGTCAGATATTCGGAAGTAACACCGAAACGTCCGGAGGCAACCTGCTTGATGGCCGAACAGCGGTTTACACCATCCTTGCTTCCACGCATACGCTCTAAGCTCTCGCCACCTTCACCGGAGTTTGACTTACCACCAAGGCGGTTCATAGCGATTGCCATACACTCATGCGCTTCCTGTGAGATAGATCCATAAGACATTGCGCCTGTCTTAAATCTTTTTACAATAGAATCAACCGGTTCTACCTGATCAACCGGGATTCCACCATTTTCCGGATAATTAAACTCCATCAGTCCTCTTAAATGGAACGCTTTTTCTTCATCATCTATCGCTGCAGAATACTCCTTGAACAGATCATAGTTGTCCGTCCATGTTGCCTGCTGTAAAAGATGAATCGTATTCGGATTGTACAGATGTTCTTCTTTTCCGCTCCGCATCTTGTGACTTCCGATACTCTCCAGACTTAGGTTCGTATACAATCCAAGTGGATCAAATGCGGAGTTATGCAGCTCCTCCACATGTCGCTGGATATCTTTGATTCCGATACCACCGACACGACTTACCGTGTTTGTGAAATATTTCTTTACAAACTCCTCGGACAGTCCGACCGCCTCGAAAATCTGTGATCCCTGATATGACTGCACCGTAGAAATACCCATCTTGGATGCAATCTTAACGATACCATGCAGGACCGCACTGTTGTAATCATTGACTGCTGCATAGAAATCCTTGTTCAGGAAATGCGTATCAACCATATCTTTGATCGTATCGATTGCCAGATATGGGTTGATTGCACAAGCACCATAGCCAAGCAATGTTGCAAAATGGTGTACCTCGCGAGGCTCTGCACTCTCGATAACCAACGCAACGGAAGTACGCTTCTTTGTCCGGACCAGATGCTGCTGCATTGCAGATACAGCAAGCAGAGACGGAATTGCTACGTGGTTCTCATCGACACCACGATCCGATAAGATCAGGATATTCGCACCATCTCGGAAGAATTTATCTGCCTCAACAAAGATTCGGTCAATTGCCTTCTCTAAGGATGTATTCTTATAATAAGTAATCGGCACAACGGCGGCCTTCAAATTCTCTGTATTCAGGTTCTTGATCTTCAACATATCCGTATTCGTCAGAATTGGATTGTTGATGCGAAGTACTCGACAGTTCTCCGGCTTTTCTTCGAGAATATTACCATCACGTCCAAGGTACACGGTCGTTGAGGTGACGATTTCCTCACGGATTGCATCGATTGGAGGGTTCGTTACCTGTGCAAACAACTGATGGAAATAATTAAACAATGGCAATTTCTGATGAGAGAGCACTGCCAATGGTGTATCATCGCCCATTGCAGCAATTGCCTCAGCTCCATTTTGCGCCATCGGAAGAATCGCTGTCTTAAATTCCTCATAGGTGTAACCAAACGCTTTCTGCAGACGGCTTCGCTCCTCGTTGGAAAGCTCTGGCACACGCTCATTTGGGATTGGGATATCCGTCAGATATGTCAGGTTACTGTCAAGCCATTCACCATATGGCTGTGCATTTGCATACTGGTTTTTCAGCTCGTCATCGGAAATCAGCTTTCCTGCCTTCGTATCAACAAGAAGCATCTTACCCGGACGTAAACGATCCTTCATCACAACATGCTCCGGTGCGATATCTAAGACACCGACCTCAGATGAAAGAATCAGATAATCATCATCGGTAATATAATAACGGGAAGGACGGAGTCCGTTACGGTCAAGAACCGCGCCCATGTAATCACCATCCGTAAAAAGCATAGATGCCGGTCCATCCCAAGGCTCCATCATCGTTGCATAATACTGATAGAAATCACGTTTTGCCTTCGGCATATATTTATTGGAATCCCATGGCTCCGGAATCAGAATCATAACTGCCAGCGGAAGTGGCATACCGTTCATAACAAAAAACTCTAACGCATTGTCAAGTCTTGCAGAATCAGAACCATCCGGATCAAGCACCGGTGTAATCTTATGAAACTCTCCCTTGAAATACTCGGAATCCATCGTCTCTTCTCGGGCGATCATTCGGTCTTCGTTACCACGGATTGTGTTGATCTCACCATTGTGAACTAAGAAACGATATGGATGTGCCCGCAGCCAGCTTGGTGTTGTGTTCGTTGAGAATCTGGAATGCACCAAACCGATGGCTGACTCATAATCCTCATCCTGCAGATCCTGATAGAATAACCGAAGTTCTCCTACCAGAAACATTCCTTTGTATACGATCGTACGACTTGAAAGAGATGGCACATATGTGTCTTCGTTTGACTGCTCAAATACACGTCTTACAACGAACAGTTTTCGGTCAAAATCAAGTCCTCGTTCCACATTCTTTGGGCGTTTTACAAATGCCTGCATAATATATGGCATAACAGCGACAGCTTTATGTCCGAGGATACCCGGATTCGTCGGAACCTTTCTCCAACACAGGAACTCCAAACCTTCCTTCTCCACGATAATCTCGAACATCTTCATCGCCTGTTTACGCTGAAGTTCATTCTGTGGAAAGAAGAACATACCAATACTATAATCACGTTCCTCTCCAATCTCTACACCAAGCTCCTTTGCTGCCTTCTTAAAAAACTTATGCGAAATCTGCAAGAGAATACCGACGCCATCGCCAGTCTTTCCTTCCGCATCCTTTCCTGCACGATGTTCCAGATTTTCCACGATTCGAAGAGCATCGCTCACAGTTTTATGCGTTTTAATTCCCTTAATGTTTACTACCGCACCAATACCGCAGTTATCATGTTCAAAGCTACTATCATACATGCCTTGCTCTGCGATATGTGCTCTCTCATTTCTTATCTGCGTCATGCTTATCTTTCCTTTCTCGTTCTTTTCTTTCGCTAACGAAAATCAAGCAATTCTTAATTTTTACTTTGTTTTCGTAACTCACGTGCCTATAATACAACACTTTCTTCGTATTGTAAACCATTTTTTATATTTTTATGGAAAATAACAAGCAAAGACAGATTTTGACGCACTATTTATATCTTTTTGGACCATAAAAAAAACGCATTCTTTACAGCAGTCTGTAAAAAATGCGTTTCTTCTATATATAATATATTCTAAATATGGGAATTTTATTCTGATGGCGGATTGAAAATATTCATATCAATCTCCTGCGCCCCAACGCCTGTCTCACTCTGCAAAGCAGAACTAATACTCTGTACATTCGATGACGGCTCATAATCGGTCGTTCCAAACAGGAACTCATGCAGCGCAGATACATTCGTTGTCAAATCTGCCGGAACAAGCACTGCTCCCTTTGCTTCTGTTGTAACCGGCGTATACGCCATCGGGAATCCTATCGTATCTCCGAGGTTATAATCAAACATGTCCTTTGCCAGACTCATCAGTTCTTTCTTTGTTAAACTTGTATAAATGTTCGGGAACACATCGTCAATGATATCATTAACCGTTGACAGATTGGAGCTTTTTGCCTTCTGAATCATCTTTGCAATCACAGTTCTCTGTCTCTCTGTTCGGGTGATATCTCCCTGATCCGTGCTACGAATACGTGCCCATGCAGTTGCCTGAGTACCGTTTAGCAGCTGTGACCCGGAAGAGAATACACCATCCGAATATTTGCCCGATATGCTAATTTGTTCTCCGATACATGCATTCAACATCTCAAGCTCTGCATCCCGTACATCAATAGTAATCCCTCCCAGATCATCAATTGCCTGTGCCAATGCTGAGAAGTTGACCGTTACAAAATCTGTTACCTCCAGATCCAGATTTGCATTCAATGCTCGTACTGCCATCTCCGGTCCGCCATATGCATAGGCATGTGTGATTTTCGTTGTAATTCCGCCTTCATAATCAACTTGAAGCAGAGAATCACGATATACAGAAGCAAGCTTTACTTCCTTTGTATCATTGTTGATACTTGCAATGATAATAGAATCGCTTCGATTTCCTTCTGCCATTGAACTAGTGCTTCTGGAATCAATACCAAATAATGCAATCGTACGGAAGCCTTTCTGGGCTTCATTCGCATCCTCATTTATATCCAGATTTTCTTTACTATCATCCCAATTTTCCGGACGGTTGATGTTGTCTAATTTTCGATTTGCATAGAAGAAAATATAGCCAACTACCATAAAAAACATAACAACAATCTCGATCAAAAATGCAATTCCCCATTTGGCATTTGCACTCATCCCTGCCTTTTTTCTGCTCATATTTTTTTATCCTTCCATTTTATTTTACTTCAAAAATCAAAACTATTACTTACTATACATGATTCTCCATGAAATTACAATATTCTTTTTTTCTTTTATAAAAAATTCAAAAAGTTTTCATATTTCGTTTCTTTTAGATTCTTGTAAACAATATCTGCCTATGCTATACTGAATATAATTTTAACTATTATATATGGAAGGTTTTATTTTATGAATTTTGAGGAACGAAAGAATCTGCTTGCGGGGAAAGATCAGTTACAGCTCCTTCGCTTTTATAACGACTTAAATGACGATGAAAAACTGATTTTAACATCACAGATTGACGCAATTGACTGGGGATTTGAGCAGGCATTCAGCAATAAAGATGCAACATCCAGTACGTGCAAAATTGAAGAGATTGATGCACTTCATCTGCATCAGATTCTTCCAGAGTCAGAAAAGTATCGTGCAACCGGATTGCAGGCAATCCGAGACGGTAAATTATGTCTGCTTCTTCTTGCCGGCGGCCAAGGGACCCGGTTGGGATTCGATAAACCAAAGGGATGTTTCAACGTTGGACTCACAAAAGAATTATATATTTTCCAATTGTTGATTGAGCACACATTAGAAGTTGTACATGCTGCCGATGCATGGATTCCACTTTATATCATGACTAGTGATATCAATTATCAGGATACAGTAAACTTTTTTGAAGCTCATAACTATTTTGGATATAACCCTTCGTTTATCCACTTCTTTATACAGGAGTTAAATCCTGCTACTGATTTTAACGGACACATCTTGTTAAAATCCAGATATGAACTGGCTTTATCTCCAAACGGAAACGGCGGCTGGTTCTCTTCTATGCACAAGGCAGGTTTACTTGAAGGTATCTTTAACTCAAATCTGGAATGGATCAATGTATTTGCTGTTGACAATGTATTACAGCGCATCGCAGATCCGGTCTTCCTTGGGGCAACCATTCAAAGTGGTAAGATGAGTGGTGCAAAGGTTGTAAAAAAAGCATATCCGGAAGAAAAAGTCGGAGTTATGTGCAAAGAAAATGGTAAACCACACATTATCGAATACTATGAAATGACAGACGAGATGCTGAATAAGAGGCTCCCGGATGGCAATCTGGCATATGGATTTGGAGCTATCCTGAACTATCTGTTCCCTATTCAGCGTTTGAAAGAAACGCTCGATCAATCCATGCCTTTGCATGTAGTGAAAAAGAAGGTTCCTTTTATAGATGAAAAGGGAAATTCAGTCATGCCAGACAAACCAAACGCATATAAATTTGAAACACTGGCTCTGGATTTAATCCATGAAATGGACGATTGCCTAATCTTCGAAGTCGATCGTGAAAAGGAATTTGCGCCAATCAAGAATAAAGAAGGCATTGATTCTGTCGACACCGCAAGAGAACTTCTGAAGAAAAACGGATATGTGCTATAATTTTTTCTTTCTATAATTACAGACATAGAAAACACAAGAGAGTCCTTATTATTGATATGGACTCTCTTATATTATTATAAACATTTATCCTGTTGTATCTTATAAGCCGTTTGCAACATCTACCAGATACTGGCCATATGCAGTCTTCATCAATGGTTCTGCCAGCTTCAACAGCTGTTCCCGTGAAATAAATCCACGTCTGTATGCAATCTCCTCGATACATGAAATATACATACCCTGCCGCTTCTGGAACGCAGCTACAAAATCTGCCGCATCGAGCAGCATATCATGATTGCCGGTATCCAGCCATGCAAACCCGCGTCCCAGCGTCTCAACCATCAAATCTCCCATACGCAGATATTCATTATTAATGGAAGTAATCTCGATTTCGCCTCGCGCTGACGGTTTCACATTCTTTGCAATGTCTACCACTCGGTTATCATAGAAATAAAGTCCCGGCACAGCATAATTTGACTTTGGATGTTCTGGTTTTTCTTCAATGGAAAGTGCCTTTCCATTCTCATCGAATTCTACCACACCATACTCCCTTGGATCTTTTACGTAGTAACCGAAAATAGTTGCTCCTTTTTTGCGTTCAGCCGCATGCTTTAATACCTTCGAAAAGCTCTGTCCATAGAAGATATTATCGCCAAGTACCAATGCCACACTGTCCGATCCAATAAAGTCTGCACCGATAATAAATGCATCCGCAAGTCCTCTCGGCTGTTCCTGTACGGCATAAGTAAACTGCATTCCAAGCTGCTCACCTGTACCAAATAATTCCTCAAACACCGGAAGATCACGCGGTGTCGAGATGATCAGCACTTCCCGAATACCCGCAAGCATCAATGTCGATAACGGATAATAAATCATCGGTTTATCATACACCGGCATGATCTGCTTGGATACTGCTTTGGTAAGTGGATATAATCTTGTTCCTGAACCACCCGCTAAAATAATTCCCTTCATAAAAATCTCCTTTCATGGACTATATTCTTATATAAGACATGCGCGCATAATTCGCACATCTTATCTATTTGCGTACATGTCCTCGTAATACTTCTGATAATCGCCGCTTGTCACATTCTTCATCCAATCCTCATGCTCGAAGAACCATGCGATTGTCTTCTTGATTCCTGTTGCAAAATCTGTCTCCGGATACCAGCCGATTTCTGCTTTAATCTTATCCGGTGCAATTGCATATCTTCTGTCGTGACCCTTACGGTCTTCCACATAAGTGATCAAATCCTTCGATACAAGTGCACGTCTCGGATCATCCGCCGGAAGCATCTCCTGCAATGTGTCAATAATAATATTGATAATCTCAATATTCTGCTTCTCGTTGTGTCCGCCAACATTGTATGTCTCGAACAGACGTCCCTGCTCCTGAACCATATCGATTGCCTTTGCATGATCCTCTACAAACAGCCAGTCACGCACATTCTTGCCATCGCCGTAAACTGGAAGCTTCTTTCCCTGCAATGCATTGTTTATAATCAGCGGAATCAGCTTCTCCGGGAACTGATAAGGTCCATAGTTATTACTGCAGTTCGTAATATTGGCAGGGAACTTATACGTATCCATATATGCCTTTACGAGCATATCTGAGCTTGCCTTACTTGCGGAATATGGGCTGTGCGGCTCATATGGTGATGTCTCATAGAAGAATGCGTTCTCATCGTCCGGAAGAGAACCATACACCTCGTCCGTTGATACGTGCAGGAACTTCTTTCCTTCCTTAAATGTACCATCCGGCAGCTCCCATGCGGCCTTTGCACAGTTCAGCATAACGGCTGTACCAAGTACATTTGTCTGTACAAACACTTCCGGATGCTTGATACTTCTGTCTACATGAGACTCCGCTGCAAAATGTACGACACGGTCGATATCATTCTCTGCAAAAATCTTCGCGATTGCTTCCTTGTCGCAGATATCTGCTTTCACAAAGGTATAATTCTCGCGGTTCTCAATATCTTTCAGATTCTCCAGATTGCCTGCATATGTCAACACATCAACATTGATAATGCGAATCTCGTTGTCATACTTCTTAAACATGTAGTGAATATAATTGGAACCGATAAAGCCGGCACCACCTGTTACCAAATACGTTCTCATCTTTTTCCTCCTTAAATCCAAAACAAAAACTTATACAAATATCATTTTCTCCATTATACAAGGTGCCCTTAGGGCATAGTCAAGGGTTTTTTTCATTTTTTTGCAATAAATATTCCCGCATCCTTGGTAATATGAAATCCACCAGCAGTTTTCTTCTTCATAAATGCACGAAATTCCTTGTATTTATGCGCGATGTACTGACTCTGATTTCCATGACATGATAGAACATAAGAGATCAAAGGTTCTGCATCATCAATCTCGATTGCATCTTCATACTGTCTCCATTCTACATGTTTAAATACGCGTTCAAGCATCTCCACTCCATTTTCTTTTCCAAAACGGTCATACAGATTCTCCGCCGCAAGTATGATTCTCGTATCAAACTCCAATACAAGCTGACTGATTTCTTTCATATGGTCAGAGCCATAGGTTCCTGCAACAAGCATACCTCCCGGTTTTAAAACACGTCTGATTTCCCTGCATGCTTTTTCTATATCTTCACAATAAAACAATACGTGATTTGCAATAACCAGATCAAACGTATCACCCGCAAACGGGATCTGTTCACATTCACATAACTCATAAGAAAAAGCAGCATCTTCCCTGCCGATTTCACGTCTCGCATCACGCAGCATCCCCTCCGAAATATCTGTAACCGTAATGGTTACATCCGGAGGCAGTCTGTCTGTATTTTCGACCCAGATATCGCCCGCCCCACAACCAAGCTCTAGAATCTTCTGCCCGGCTTTCACTTCCATCTGCTCATAAATCCATGGAAACCAGCCTTGCGGATTGACCGAATACTGTTTGTGCAGATTAATCCGCGCCATAATATTCGATGCGTCCTTATATTGCTTCTTCAAAATCCCCTCCAGATCTGTCACCTGAATCAATTCAAAAAGCTTTGTCCAATCCACTTCCCGGTCAGCCTGCAGATCTTCTGTTGCCTCACGGATTGTATTAGACACCAGTTGTAATTGCTCAATACGATCTTCGACCAGCTTCTGCTGGATATTCAAAGAATTCACGATAAAATGCTTATCCGCATCATCTACCTGCATCTCCCTGATATCGCTCAGCGAGAATCCAAGATATTTGAGCAGTAGAATCTGCTGGAGCTTTGCGAGATCCTTCTCCGTGTAGTAACGGGCGCCGGAATCACTGACAAAGGAAGGTTTCAGGATATCCTTCTCGTCATAATACCGTATGGTTTTCTTCGTAATATTCGCTTGTTTCATAAACTCGCCTGTCGAGTAATATCCTTCTTTTTTCATAGTGTTTTTCCTTCAAATCGCGGAACACTGACGGGTGAAAAATCAAATTCAAAAAATTCACGTTACAATTTTTATGAATTTGATTTTTCATCCCGCCGTGTTCCTCACATACTGACTCAATAAAGAAAATAGTATCTATTCAAATATAGATATTACTTCTCCGTAGTGCTTACCTTTATACTCTGATTTTATTATAATTTCTCACATTGCACAAGGCGAACCGTTTTAAGTGAAGAATATTTTCATAAATAATTTTACTTTCCGTTTTTCCTTTACCAGAACTCCAGGATGCAAAAAGTCCACCTCACAAAAATTGTAACGTGAATTTTTTGAGGTGGACTTTTTTACAGCCTGGAGTTCGTCCGTAAAGCCACTCGCAAGCCAAAATTATTTACTTAATTCTTCGCGCAGAATACGGTTAACCTCAGATGGATCCGCCTTACCCTGCATCGCCTTCATCGTCTGTCCGACAAGTGCACCGATGGCTTTCTCTTTACCGCCCTTGAAGTCTGCGACAGACTTCGGATTCTTCTCGATGACATCTAAGATGACGGTACGAAGTGCGCCCTCATCGTTGACGGTCTTCAAGCCGTGTTCCTCGACATAAGCTTCCGGATCGACATCCTCTGCAAATACCTTCTCGAACACTTCCTTTGCGACCGTACCATTGATAACTTTGTCATCGACCATCTTGATGATAGCTGCAAGATTCTTCGCTGAGAATTTTAAGTCGTCGGCATCGATGGATGCTTCCTTCATCAGACGCATCGTCTCAACCATCAGCCAGTTCGATACCTTCTTTGGTGCTGCGCCAAGTGCAATCGCCTCCTCAAAGATATCTGCCAGTTTCTTGGAATTGGTGAGAATGTCAATATCATAATCCGGAATATCATACTCTTCCTTATAACGGATACGCTTCTCATCACGTAACTCCGGCTGACGACTGCGGATCTCTTCCATCCATTCATCGCTGATCATAACCGGCACCAGATCCGGATCCGGGAAGTAACGATAATCCTGTGCATCCTCTTTTGAACGCATCGCATAGGAATACTCCTTTGTATCATCCCATCTTCTCGTCTCCTGAATAACCTTCTCACCGGACTCGATCAGATCAATCTGACGTTCCTTCTCGTTCTCGATTGCTCTTGCAATCGCCTTGAAGGAATTCAGGTTCTTCATCTCGGTTCTAGTACCGAACTCTTCTGCACCCACTTCGCGGACAGACAGGTTGACATCGGCACGCATGGAACCTTCGTTCAGCTTACAATCCGAAGCTCCAAGATACTGGATGATCAGTCTCAATTTCTCAAGGTAAGCAATGACTTCCTCTGCGGAACGCATATCCGGCTCGGATACGATCTCGATCAGAGGCACACCCGAACGGTTGTAATCAACCAGTGAGCTGTCCGTATACGGATCATGCACCAGCTTACCTGCATCCTCCTCCATATGAATCTCATGAATGCGGACATATTTCTTATTTCCATCAACCTCGATTTCTACCTTACCATTTCTGCAGATTGGATAATAAAGCTGCGAAATCTGGTAGTTCTGCGGGTTATCCGGATAGAAGTAATTCTTACGGTCAAACTTGCAGTTCTGTGTGATCGTACAATTCGTTGCAAGACCAACAGCGACTGCCTTCTCAACAACCGCCTTATTGAGCACCGGAAGGGATCCCGGCATGCCGGTACAAACCGGACAGGTATGTGTATTCGGTGCACCGCCAAATGCAGTCGAACATCCACAGAAAATCTTTGTCTTCGTGGCAAGCTCTACGTGAACCTCCAGACCAATGACTGTCTCATATGTTTTACTCATTATGCAAGCCCCCTTTCCGCTTCCACGGTGCCAAGAGCATCCGGACGCTTATAAGTCTTTGTACATTCAAATGCGTATGCTGCACGGATGATTGATTTCTCATCAAATGTCTGTCCGAGCAGCTGCATGCCGACCGGCATACCATCCTTATCCTGTCCGCATGGAAGGGAAATACCCGGCAGACCGGCAAGATTTACGGATACTGTATAAATATCTCCCAGGTACATCTTGATCGGATCACTTAGAGATTCTCCCATCTTCAGTGCTGTCGTCGGTGCAACCGGTCCTAAGATTACATCGTATTTTGCAAATGCTTCATCGAACGCTTTCTTGATCAGTGCCTTTGTTTTAAGAGCCTTTACATAATACGCATCATAATAACCGGAGCTAAGGACGAAAGAACCAAGCATAATACGACGTTTTACCTCTGCACCAAAGCCTTCGGAACGAGTCTTCTTATACATATTGTGAAGATCACGGTACTCTGCGGTACGATAACCATATTTGACACCATCGAAACGCTCTAAGTTCGAAGATGCCTCTGCGGATGCAATGATATAATAAGCAGGAATCGCATATTCTACCATACCAAGGTCGAACTCTTCTACGATCGCACCTTTTTCCTCAAGCTTCTTTGCAGCTGCAAGCACGGCAGTCTTGACATCCTCGTCGATACCCTCTGCAAAATAATCTCTTGGAATACCGATCTTCATGCCCTTTACATCGTCCACTAATGCAGATGTGAAATCATCCTCTGCCTGTGCATAGGAAGTGGAATCCTTGTCATCATGCTTACAGATGGCTTCGAGGATCGTTGCACAGTCTGTTACATCCTTGGCGAGTGGTCCAATCTGATCAAGCGATGAACCATACGCAATCAAACCATAACGGGACACTCTTCCGTATGTCGGCTTGATACCTGTCACACCGCAGAATGCGGCCGGCTGACGGATACTTCCACCTGTATCAGAACCAAGTGCATACGGAACTTCCTCTGCTGCAACAGCTGCCGCAGAACCACCGGAAGAACCGCCCGGTACCTTGTCTGTATCCCACGGATTTCTTGTCACGCCATAGAAAGAAGTCTCAGTTGTACTTCCCATAGCAAACTCATCCATGTTTGTCTTTCCGATGATAACCGCGCCTGCCTCCTGCAATTTCTCAACGGCAGTTGCTGTATAAGTCGGAACGAAATTACTCAGAATCTTTGAAGAACAGCTTGTAAGCATGCCATTGATACACATGTTATCCTTGATGGCAACCGGAACACCAGCCAGCGGTCCAATAAGCTCTCCATTGTCAATCTTTGCCTGAATTGTTTCCGCCTGTGCCAGTGCACCTGCCTCATCCACAGTGACGAAACAGTTATATGTCTCGTCTAATGCTTTGATTCGCTCCAGACACGCCTTTGTTGCCTCTACGACGGTCACTTCTTTGTCTTTTATTTTCTTGCCGAGTTCAACGGCGGTTAATTTCAATAAATCTTTACTCATTTATACCGCCTCCTTAGTCAAATGTCTTTGGCACTTTATAGCAGCCATCTTTTTGCTCTGGTGCATTTGCCAGAAGATTATCCCTGTCATCCGCATTTGTCACAACATCCTCGCGGAATACGTTACTGACCGGGAATGCATGGCTCATCGGTTCCACGGAATCGGTGTCGAGCTCATTTAATTTGCTGACATATTCCAGCATATTTGACATATCCTGCTTCGCCTGCTCCTTTTCTTCATCGGAAAGCTCGAGCTTCGCCAGAATACCTACATAATCAATTGTTTCGTCTGTAATCGTCATATTTTTCCTCCTATAATGCTTGCGAATCTACATATTATAGTTTGCGAAAATAATCAATAAATCTGCTGGTTCTGAGATGTTCGGATTTATTTTCTACGCAGACGCGCTCCCGCTCGGTTCAGCACGTAGTGGTACTAAATTCGTGCCAATAAATTGTCACTTATTAAGTACCAACGTGCTTCAACGGTCTGCTTAAGAATAATAAATCCGAACATCTCAATATACTACTCTTCTATTGATTATTTCCGCAAACATATCATTCGTAATAAGCAAGCAATTTATATGAAATCACAACTGCCTTCTCTTTGCTGAAAAATACTACTGTCTTACCTTGATATGAACTTCACGGAGCTGCTGCTCTGTGACTTCGTTTGGTGCGCCACACATGAGATCCTGTGCGGTTCCACTCATAGGGAATGGAATAACCTCTCGGATATTCTCCTCGTTACGAAGCAACATGATCATACGGTCGACACCCGGAGCCATACCTGCATGTGGTGGTGCTCCAAACTGGAATGCATTGTAAAGTGCTCCAAACTTCTCCTCCAGAACACTCTTATCATAGCCGGCAATCTCAAATGCCTTCTCCATAATCTGCATGTCATGATTACGAACGGCACCGGATGAAAGCTCCACGCCATTACATACGATATCGTACTGGTATGCGAGAATGTCCAGTGGATCTTTTTCATTTAATGCCTCTAAGCCGCCCTGTGGCATAGAGAATGGGTTGTGTGTAAATCCAATCTTCTTCTCTTCCACATTGTACTCAAACATCGGGAAGTCGTTAATGTAGCAGAAACGATATGCATTCTTCTCAAGCAGATCAAGACGGTTACCAAGCTCGGTACGAATCTGTCCTGCAAAGAGAGCTGCCTGCTTCTCTGTATCTGCGATGAAGAAAATCGTATCAAGTTCCTTCAAACCTGCAAGATCTTTGAGTTCCTGCTTCATATCATCCGGAATAAACTTGTCGATTGGTCCCTTGTAAGAACCATCTTCCAATACTTCGAGATATCCGAGTCCGCCCATACCGATAGACTGCGCGAACTTCAGCATCTTCTCATGCTGTCCCTTGGAAAGCTTCTTCTGTACTGCAATCGCACGGACGGTCTTGCCGTGGAATGGTGCAAATGTACATCTCTGGAAGAACTCTGTCACATCGATGATCTCAAGTGGATTCCGAAGATCCGGCTTATCTGTACCATATTTCAGCATTGCTTCCTTGTAACTGATGATCGGGTATGGTGCTTCTGTGACGGTGTATCCCTTCGGAGCGAATTTCTTAAATGCTGCGGTAAGCACTTCCTCGCCAACCTTGAATACGTCTTCCTGTGTTGCAAAGCTCATCTCAAAGTCTAGCTGATAGAACTCACCTGGGGAACGATCTGCTCTTGCATCCTCATCTCGAAAACAAGGTGCGATCTGGAAATATTTATCAAATCCGGACACCATCAAAAGCTGCTTGTACTGCTGTGGTGCCTGCGGGAGTGCATAGAACTTACCCTTGTATCTTCTGGATGGCACGATATAATCACGTGCACCCTCTGGAGAAGATGCGCAAAGGATTGGTGTCTGAATCTCCATGAATCCCATCTCTGTCATCTTCTGACGAAGGAATGAGATGACATTGGAACGGAAGATCATGTTCTCCTTTACCTTACGGTTACGAAGGTCTAAGTAACGATATTTCAGACGAACGTCCTCACGGACTTCCTTGGAGGTTGTCACCTCGAACGGAAGCTGCTTGTACACCTTTCCTAAGATATCTACCTCATGTGCTTCCAGCTCGATCGTTCCGGTTGGAATCTTCGGATTGTATGTCTCCTCGTCACGATGCTGTACCAGTCCTGCTACGGAGATACACTGCTCCTTTGTGATTCCATCGAGCAGCGTTGTATCACGCATAACGACCTGCATCACGCCATACATATCGCGTAAATCCACGAAGGATACGCCACCATGGTCACGGATGTTCTCTACCCATCCGGCGAGTCTGATTTCTTTTCCGACAAGGTCTTCTGATACTTGCGCCATTGTCATGTCTCTGTAAATGTTTGCCTGCATTTTCCTATCTCCTTTTCTGCATTAAAAAATCCCGAAGTCAAATGTGCTTTGACCTCGGGACGAATGTACATGAGTTACATCCGCGGTACCACCCGCATTGAAACCATCTGTAAAATAAATAAGATAATTTCCTCTCTTCATTCGTAACGTGAATGCTTCGGATAAACCTAGACCTCTTAAGATGTAAATCCACGTAGGCTTCAGCTTATCAGCTCCGGTAGTGTTCCACCAGACATGGTGTCATGTTATGGCTCTCAGTCGGTGACCATATTCCCTGTCATGTCCTGTTGTCGGTAGTCTCCTTCAACGCTTTTTCCCTATAATCGTTTCGATTATAAGCTAATTATCGGCAAATGTAAAGGGATTTATGCGATTTTTTTATTCCTTTACGAGATCACGGGTCTCGTATTTCAGAATCTTCCGGAGTGCTTCCGGACTTACCTCCACCTGATAGCCGATCTTTCCTGCCGAGAACATAATCGTATCAAAATCATTGGCGGTCTGATGGAAGAACGTACGGAACTGCTTCTTCATTCCAAGTGGCGAACATCCACCATGAATATAGCCGGTTAACGGCAGCAATTCTTTTGACTTGATCATCGCGATGGATTTCTCACCGGCAGCCTCTGCCGCTTTCTTCAAATCAAGCTCCTGATTGACCGGAATCACAAACACATAGTGTTCGCCGGATTTGCCGACTGTGACCAGTGTCTTAAATGCCTGATCCGGATCCTGGTGCAGTACCTCGACAACCTCCATGCCGCCGACCGCATCCGTGCCTGCATAGCAGTAATGCTTGTATTCGATTTTCGCCTGATCGAGCAGACGCATCACATTTGTTTTCTCTTCTTTTTTACCCATGTTGTTGCCTCTTTTCTATTTTGCTTATTGAGATGTATGGGCACTGCCAATCACATTTTGTCATAATATGAATCAATCAGAGCACAATCCATAATCAACACATAAAATACATTTCCATAATACCGGTTCTTTACGATTCTTCCATGATCGAATACCGGCCGATACGTTCCGTCTTTTTTCGCAAAACGGAATTTGACATAATCATTGTTTCCACTTTTTTCCGAATCAATCTGCTTCCAGATGCTCGTCTCAACCGCATCCTGCTCCTCCGGATGAATCAGGTTCCGGAATCGCTGATCCGTATATGCAAGGAACTCATCAAAATCCTTACATCCCGCAAATTCTATCAACTCCTGATTCGCAAATAAAATGCGATCATTCGTTTTATCTGCAATGTATATCAGAAATGCCCCCGGCAGATTCCTTGACACATCCTGAAGTGCAAATCCCAACTGGCTTCTATTCTGCACTTTGTAGTTACCCTCATACGCACAGCAGCTATGCTTTCCGTGTAATTTCACCGCATAAAGTGCCATATCCGCACAGCAGATTAATTCCGATACATCATCACAATCCTTCGGATATTCTGCATACCCAAGCGAAATATAAAATGGACGTTTCTCTCCATTCTGTGTGATATATCTAGGCTGCATAGTGAATTTCTCGATTTTTTCCTTCGCTTCTGCCCCCGTCATTCCTATCAGAACCGCCGAGAATTCATCGCCACCATTTCTGCATAGAATCGCATCCTTTTCAAAAGCATTCCGCATACTCTGCGCAAGTATCCGAAGCGCGGTATCACCCGCTTCATGTCCATACATATCATTGATAAATTTGAAGTCATCAATGTCTGTCTGAATTCCCACGCAATGCGCATCCGGGGTATCCTGTATTGCACTTTTGATTTGTTCATCAAACCCATCCCGGTTCAAAAGTCCGGTTAGTGGATCCGTGATTGCTATCTTCTTTAATACCTCCCGATGGAATTCGATTACAAGAATGACAATCATCAATCCCGTCAAAAATAATACAATGAAGAATCCAAGAACCAGATTCGGAAGTATCTTCCTCCCTTGCTTCCATCCATCTTTTGGCGTGACTGCCAGATTAAATGTACAGCCGCCGAATTCAAACGTATATGTAACCGGATTTGTCAAATCTTCTTTCGAGAAGGATAATCTCTCACGTTCTTCCGAAAGCGGAGAAACCGTCTTGGTCAGGCAGTAATCATACCCAAACTCCGTAAGAGCCTGCACCGACTCTTCAAAAATTTCCGGAACCCGGATAATCACTATGGTAAATCCCCAGAATACAGGATTCCCATCCGCCGCCTCAAGATAGACAGGATAGCGAACTGCAATTCCACGGCCTCCCTGCTTTAAATCAAACGGTCCCTGCATCGTTACACAATTGTTATCTCTTCCATAGCGGCAGATTTCCCCACGGTTTTCATCATGAAGCAGGTCTATCTTTCCTGCCTCATTTCCTTCCGCCGGGTAAATCTCTGTGACAACCCCATCCGGTGCAATTTGTATGCTTTGAACAAAATCTGACATCAGATTCTCAGATATCTTTTCAAAATTGTCAATTGTCCCATTCCCGCTGATTATGATCGCTTTCAGTGCATCGGCAATAGCAACTCCGCGGTTCATATCGTCGCGCAGTCGTTCCGCATAGGTGCTTGCATTCAGCTCCGTAATCATCCGCACCTGTTTTCGGTTTGTATCATAAGAATGATGTATAAATGCTGTCAAAATCAAACATCCGACTACAAAAGTCAGCAACGGAAGCATCCATTTTTTATTATATTGTTTCTGAAGGAATCGCATTGTTTCGTCTGTCTCCTCAATCTGCACCCGATCTCATTCGGTTCAATAAATTGTCCTATATTCTATCGCATTTTTTCCCATTTGACAATCCGATGATTTTCTCCAACTCCGTCAACTTCCGATATTTCTCTCTAATACTTCTGTTATTTTCTCTTCAATCACATACATGATGATTGCCGTCACGCAGTTTTTCGTTATGCTATTGGGAGATTTTTTCAAATCCATTATTTTTTCCCAAGCAGTTTTGTCGTTTCCGGTTGCCGTTGGGGAAAAATCTCTTATTTGAAAATTTTACCCAATCATTTTTCATATATTTGCCTGAATGCTTGGGGAGATTTTTCTTATTTTTCTTTTTTACCCAATTGCAGTTTATTTTTCTGATCGGAATTGGGTAGGTTTTTCAAAACAGCAAAATTTCCCCCAATATGGTTAAGTATGGCATATATGACTACATACCATGCCCCATTCACAGCCCTTCGGGCTGTTTCATGGACGGCTCGCGCCGTATAATAAAAAGAGAGAAAACCTCTCTCTGTGAGCAAGCTCCCATCGATGTTTTCTCTCTTTTTATTGCATGGCTTGTAGCTTAACCAAAGTACCTCTTAAGTAATCCTTCTAATGCTTTGCCATGTCTTGCTTCGTCTCTTGCCATCTCATGAACCGTGTCATGGATTGCATCCAGATTATTCTTCTTTGCACATTTTGCAAGATCTACCTTTCCTGCTGTTGCGCCATATTCGCAGTCCACTCTCCAAGCAAGGTTCTTCTTTGTAGAACTTGTCATGTTTGGCTCTAAGTCCTCACCTAACATCTCAGCAAACTTTGCTGCATGCTCTGCTTCCTCGTAAGCTGCCTTCTCCCAGTAGAGACCGATTTCCGGATAGCCTTCACGATGCGCGATTCTTGCCATGCAAAGGTACATACCAACCTCAGAACACTCACCATTGAAGTTTGCTTTAAGCTGATCGAAGATAAACTTCTTATCCTCGTCGCTGATTTCCGGGTTGTTCTTAACAGTAGAAGCATATACGCCAAACTCATGCTCTGCAGCCAGTGTCATCGCTCCGTCTTCTACTTTCTTGAACTTATCTGCACCAGCATGGCAGATTGGGCACTCTGCCGGAGCTGCGTCACCTTCATAAACATATCCACAAACTGTACATACAAATTTCATAATAAATCTCCTTTCATTCTTCCACATGTTTATACACATGATATACTTTGCTATAATATCTGCAATTATACAAAATGATACTTACGAGAACTGATTGATCCACATTTTCTAAATCAGTAATGATTATCATTTTTGTTATTGTTAATATAGCACACCATATTCTGACTGTCAACCTGTATTTTCATAATTTACGGATTTTTCACAATTACATCCTATCATGCCGCCAGATTATTTCATATGTGTTTTCGCATTCCACTGGCTCGTGCAAGTGTAGCCGCACAATACGCACGCTCTTATCTATATATAGTCCCATGATTTCACACATCAACATATGTACAAGCATTTCCATTGCTTACCACATTAAAAATGAGGTCCTATGCATCCATAGAACCTCATCGGATACACAAATTTTTTCATCGCCATGCCACTGTCACAATTCATGTATCTTATTATCCAAGCATATTATTTACAACTTCATCCAGATGCATACCATTCGAGCCTTTGATCAGCACGATATCTTCCGGCTGCATCACAGAAAGCAGATACAAAGCAACCTCGCCGTTGTCCTTGAAGCTGTAACAGTTGATATCAGAATTACTGTCCTTCACGCCCTGCATGATATGCTGTGCCAGATCCCCGACTACGACCAGCTCATCGAGCTTCTTCGTCGCCACGTATTTTCCGACTTCATAATGATACTGCTCTGCATTTTCGCCAAGCTCGAACATATCGCCAAGCACCGCGATTTTCTTACCCGTTGTCTCCAGATCCTCCAGCACATCCAGACTTGCCTTCATGGAATCCGGACTTGCATTATAAGTATCATCGATGATCGTGTATTTACCCGGAACACGGATCAGCTTCTGGCGAAGCCCCTTGAACTCGGAAAGTCCGACTGCTGCCTTCTCCAGATCCAATCCCATATAATCCGCGATCGCAAGACCGACCAGTGAATTTCCGACATTGTGCTTGCCAAGTGCGTTGAGCCGCACATGCACACGCGTGTCTCCATGCACGAAATCATATACATACTGGTAATCTTCCATATGCAGATTCTCCGCCCGGTAATCGCAGTCCGCACCAGTGCCGTATGTAAATGTACGGACGCCGGTATCACCTTTCACTTCTGCAAGCAGTGCATCATCGCCATTTAGGAACAGCACACCATCTGGGCTCATATGATTGATAATCGACAACTTCTCTTTGCGGATGTTCTCACGCGTCTTCATAAATTCGATATGCGCAACACCGATCATCGTCACGACACAGATATCCGGCTTCACCATGTCAGACAGAATCTCCATCTGTCCCGGTTCGCTGATACCCATTTCAAGCACGGCTGCCTCTGCGTTCTCGTCAATCCGTCGAAGGGTCAGCGGCACACCGATCTGGGAATTCAGATTGCCCTCGGTCTGATAGACATTTAAGCATCCCGAAAGTACGGTTGCAATCATCTGTCTCGTTGTCGTCTTTCCAACACTTCCGGTCACACCGATAACCGGCTTCTTAAACTTCCTGCGCACATAAGCGCCGATATCCTGCAATGCCTTTTCTGTATCACTCACGTAGACAAACGGCTTCTCCGATACAACAATATCGGTATGCTGTGATGTCAGGGTTGCCGCACCTGTGTGAAGTGCGCTCTCGATAAAACGATGCGCATCGACCCGCTCCCCGATGATCGGGACAAACAAATCGCCCGGCTTGATCTCCTTGGAATTGATGCAGACATCTTTGATCTCTGTATTTTCATCGCCACACAGCAATACGCCGCCTGTTGCTTCCAATATATCCTTTATCGTTAATCTGTACATAACGTCCTCCCGATTGGAATTACCATTTATAAACTATACTATTCGCCAAAGACTTCGCTGTTTCTTCATCCTTCAGGATTGTAACCAATGTGAGTGCAAATGCAATCGCTGTCCCAACGCCCCGGCTTGTCACGAAGTTTCCATCGACAACGACCGGCTGCTCCTGCCAGTTTGCACCAAGCAGCTTGTCCTCCATGCCCGGATAGCAGGTTGCATTCTTTCCTTCGAGAAGTCCCATCTCTCCATAGATGGTTGGTGCTGCACAGATTGCTGCAAGCAATTTTCCTTCCTTGTCTGCTTTCCGGATCAGATCTGCCAGACCTTCATGCGCCTTTAAGTGCAGGGTTCCCGGCATACCGCCCGGAAGCACGATCACATCCGGATCGTCCTGCTCTTCAAAGAGCTTATCTGCCAGCACGGGAATCTTCCGTGCACCGGTAATTTCTTTCCGTCCCATAATGGATACCATATCTGTCTCGATGCCTGCGCGCCGCAGCAGATCTACGACGGTCAGCCCTTCGACCTCTTCAAAACCATCTGCAAGATATACATTTACTTTACTCATATGCATCCTCCTTGCCCTGCGCATCATGAAACCGGTTGATTTCCGACCCGCAAACATGTATATTCATCTTCTAAAATTCCACTTTCCTTCTATTATAAAATACATTATAATTTACAAGGAATCATTGACCGGTTATGGTTTTACGAATTTGTATCTAACAAATGTTACAATTCCATCCCATAATTACATGTAGTATATAATAGTTTGTGGAAATCTTCAAGATATTCCAGACACGGAGGAACAAAATATGGAAATCGAACGCAAATTTTTATTTCATAAACTGCCAGATCAGCTAGACACATATCCACATTACGGCATCGAGCAGGCATATGTGACGACCAATCCGGTGATCCGGGTACGCAAGAAAACCTTATACGACGCAGCATCTGCAGTCTCTGATTACCAATATGTCCTGACTGTCAAAAGCAGTGGTATGTTAGCCCGACAGGAATTTGAGCTTCCGATTGACGAAGCTGCTTACCGGACACTCTGCGCCAAGGCAGACGGCAATGTGATTGCGAAAACGCGCTATAAGATTCCGCTTAATCAGGGGCTTACCTTAGAGCTTGATATCTTCGAAGGATTGTTTGATGGGCTTGTTATGGGCGAAGTGGAATTCCCGGATGAAGAAACAGCCAAGAACTACACCTTACCGGATTCTTTTGCAGTGAAAAAAGAAGTGACGTATGATACGCATTTCCACAACAGTACGATGAGCGTGATGCGCAAAGAAGAAATCGCACAGTTTATACAGTCACTTTCTGCATAATTAGCGTTGTTTTCAAACGAAACATCCCCGGAGATTTTTGGTGGTTAACCATGTCTCCGGGGATGTTATTTGTTCTGTAAAAAGTTCAATTATTGCACATTCGCATTATACAATTCCTTAAAATAAGAATCCGTATGTAATAGTTCTTCAAAAGTCCCTTGTCCAACAATCTTCCCTTCTCTAAAGAGAATAATTCTGTCAAAACCGGCAATGGAATTCAATCTATGCGCAATCGCAATGACCGTTTTATCTTTCATTTTTAGCATAACCGATTTCATTACATTTTCTTCAGTTAAATTATCCATTGCAGATGTTGCTTCATCCAAAACGACAAGTTCAGGGTTTTCAAACCACAAGCGTGCGAATGCAAGTCTTTGTTTTTCTCCTCCTGATAAGCAAGTACCTTTCTCTCCAATTTCAGTATCTAAACCTTCCGCAAGATTCTCAACCAAATGAGATAATTGCACTTCCTTCAATGCGTCCAGCATTTGTTCTTCTGACACATTCTTCTCAAATACCAGATTTTCCTTTATTGTTCCATCAAAAACAGGAACATCCTGCGATATGTAGCTGACTCTGTCATACAAATTATTAAGGCAAATTCCACTTAACTCCATATCACCTAAGTAGATTTCTCCCTGATTGTATTTTAGTAATCCCAGTAATATCTTAATCACCGTGGATTTCCCAGAGCCACTTTCACCTACAAAAGCTATTTTTTGTCCCCGTTTTATGAACAGGCTCAAATCATCAATAATTTTCCGTTCTTCAAATTGAAACGACAAGTTTTTTATCGATATTTCACCAATGTCCGTATGAATTGCGTTACCATTTCTTAATTGATTATCCTCTTTTAAATCTAAAAATTCTTCAAATCTCTTATAGGACGCCTTATCCAATTTATATTGAACATAAAGTACATTAAAAATAGCTATCGGCGTGTAAGCATTTTCAATCAGCGCAATGAGTGCAACTATAGATCCCACTGTAAGATTTTTTGTTTTCCATGCGTAAAATAAAATACCAATATCTAACATTGCCACAAGTAGCGCAAATATTGTAAAAAAAGTTTCATGAATCATATTCATTTTTACTTTTGATGATACAATATCCTCTTTTGCACTATGGGTTTTCTTTATTTCACTCGGAAACTGTTTGCTCATACGGAACACCAGCATTTCCATAAAGCCCCTGACCAGAAAATGATTGAATAGCTCCTCACTGTTCAAAATCTTTTCTTTTATTTTGTATAGAAACTTTAGCAGAATATTGGTTATTATAAAAATAAGTATATAGCCTACAAACAAAATGTAAGTAATTTTTTTATCAATCTTCCAAATAAAATATACACTAAAAACAATAGTAGGAAGTAAATCACGAATCAAACGCAACCAGAAATTGAATACTACATTTCTGCCTGCGGATGAACCATTCTCAATCCTTTGAACAAGTTTTCCAGTACCTATTTTCTGATATTCCGTATAATCGATTGTACTTATTTTTCTAAGCGATAAAAGCTTAAAATCCAGATAAATACCATACTCCAATTTCTTTTCCGGATAATTATCCAGATAATTCATACAATAATTTACCAGCAAAATAAGACCGTAGGTTATAACTCCTGCAAATGTAAGTGTTCCAGCCGCCAATCCGTCAATAACCTTCTGAAAATAGTCCGTTTTGTAATTAGCCATAAATGCATTAAATATACCTAGTCCAATGTAAGCCAATACCCATAATTTGTTATTCTTTAGAATTTCTTTTATATAGCGCATAACTGTACTCCTTTAATATTATATTTCAATCATTTGGACAGTACAGTTAACGACTGCTAGCAAGTTTATTTTCACCTCAGCACAATCTGCCAACAGTTTACATCAACTGTACTGAGTAGATACCTCGAATAAATTTCATATCCGCTTCACCTCTTTTTAAAGTTTTATGCTTTTTTATTTTCCCGTGTTTCCAGTACTTCTGTGGTAATTACATCCACATCATATTCTGGAGCATATTTCTTCACGATATCGTAAATTGGCTGGATATCTTTGACAGGTTCTTCGAGTTCATCCGCAATCTGTTCAAGTGTTTTATTCTTCTGCAATACAGCGGTTCACCGCATCTCTGATTGCAACCTCATAATCCTTCTCGCCCTTTTTTGCCTTTGCGAGATTCTCATTTACATATCCAACAAATATCATATACTCCCGCAATGTCTGGCTCCGCTTCTTCAAATCCTCATTATTCCCCGGATTGATATTATACACGGTGCACATCACTTTTGTACTCTCTGTTTGCCACATTTCGTCCTCCTTTGGCTTTCGCAGGAGAAATCCATCTGCAAACACAGACTTAAACTATCTTCCTTGAATACCCCTGCATCTTAAATTAAATGAATTGAATTTAAAAGCATGAATGTTCAAGAATAAATAATTTGACTATTCGTAGAAAGCAGCTGTCTTGCAACTACTATATGAAACTTATGCTTTGAAAGTAGGCTAACATACTTAAACTATGCCGTCAAGGACTTTTTCAAAAACGCTTGACAGATATTCCAGACACGGAGGAACAAAATATGGAAATCGAACGTAAATTTTTATTTCATAAACTGCCAGATCAGCTTGACACATACCCACATTACGGCATTGAGCAGGCATATGTGACGACCAATCCGGTGATCCGGGTACGCAAGAAAACCTTATACGACGCAGCATCTGCAGTCTCCGATTGCCAATATGTCCTGACTGTCAAAAGCAGTGGTATGTTAGCCAGACAGGAATTTGAACTTCCGATTGATGAAGATGCTTACCGGACACTCTGTGCCAAGGCAGACGGCAATGTGATTGCGAAAACGCGCTATAAGATTCCGCTTAATCAGGGGCTTACCTTAGAGCTTGATCTCTTTGAAGGATTGTTTGATTGGCTTGTTATGGGCGAAGTGGTAATCCGGAATTCATTTTAATATCCATGGTCAACATGTTGCCATTGTCCGCCATTTGTTCTAACTAAAATCCACTTCCAATCATTGTATGTACTATTTGGATTCAGAGAACCATCTCCTCCAGATGAATCAACATCGAACGAAGATAGCAAAACAATGACTTCATCTGCATTGTTCCTATCTGCCCAATCTTGATGGTCTTTAGAACTGTCATCCCCTGCATAATAAATTTCTGTAAGAGTACATCCATTCCAGTTGCTCTTAAACTCTTTTTTTATGGTGTCAATAGCAGTTGCAATGTCCTCTTCAGAATATATTTCAGATTCTACATTATGCGTATTTACTTCATTAACATTTCCGCCACAAGCACTCAAACTAAATACAAGCAGAATACATAGCATTGCACATACAATCTTTTTCATAATTCACACTACCTCCATCAATTGCGATTTGTTGAAGTGACTATTTCTTCGTAAATTTAGTCAACTGACTTACACTATCCAGAAAATCTTTCTCAACGGGACTAATTGTCCTTGCTTTATATTTTCTATATTCAGTTTCAGCCTTTTTCATCGCTTCTATATGAGAAATTGAGCCATTTCCTTCTAGTAAATTTTCCCCTGTTGCAATCAAAATCTTATCCAAATGCTTTGACCAATCATCCATTGTCATAGGAATTTCTTTCTCTGCTTGACGTTCTGCAAAATCAAGATATCCTGACACTAATTGTCCCATAGCATGTAGTTCCTTTTCGTCAAGATAATTCTTAGCAATTTTTGCTTCTCTAAGAGTGGGTTGGTCACCACCAAAAGAAGTCAATCCCATAAACTCTTTTTCAGCATCTGCTCTGTTATAAATTACTTCTGCTGCCGTTTCTCCTGAAATTGCAAAATGAATTTTATTTTGAACTTTCTTAAAAAACAAAATAGATTCTTGAGACGTTCATCATCCATTGCAAAGCCTTTTTTCATATATTCCTTAAGAATCGAACTTGCCCATATTCTAAACTGAACTCCTCGCTGCGATCTTACTCGATATCCAACAGAAATTATCATATCTAAATTATAATAATTGGTCGGTTTCTTAGAAAATTCGGAATTTCCGAATTTTTTCATTGTGGATACCTGTTGTAATTCACCGTCTTCATAAATATTTTTAATGTGTTCATTAATTGTAGATTTTGATTTTTGAAAAAGGGCTGCCATTTGATCTTGCGTAAGCCAAACATTATCATCTATGAACGATACCTCGACCTTTGTAAGACCATCCTCTGTGTTATATATAATAATTTCCGAATTATTTTCCATACAAAACATCTTTCATATTCAATCTATAAACCATTCTTTATCAAGGTCTTTAACCAACTGCTACAAATTCCATTTCTTCTCCGACCAACCATGTAACAAGCTTAAAATTCACCTATTGCTCTTTATACTTCCTTTCGATGCACAAACTATAAATCGCCATGATTACTATCGTTTCCACCATTACTCCCAATACTGACAGTAAAATGAACGGAGAATTCTGTCCTGAAACGAGCGGCAGTCCCAAGGCAATGAAAATCACTCCATAAATAACAAACAGCTTACCAACTGCACGATTGTAGCCCGTTACATCATTTACAGATATTGGTCTTATGTTTGCCCAAAAGCCAACCGTCTTTTTTGAAAGATATGCTCTTACGCCAAGACCGATAATAATAACACCAACAATCGCCCATATAA
This sequence comes from Eubacterium sp. MSJ-33, assembly GCF_022174665.1. Taxonomy (NCBI): domain Bacteria; kingdom Bacillati; phylum Bacillota; class Clostridia; order Eubacteriales; family Eubacteriaceae; genus Eubacterium; species Eubacterium sp. MSJ-33. Next base: position 2,623,793 of record NZ_CP076562.1, on the reverse strand, counting down.
CAAACCCTATCATATTTCTGGACATAATCTCCCTCCGTCTCGTAAACTCCAAGTTGTTATGCTCTTTTTATCTCTTAAACCAATTCTATTATGTATCATATTTTATGTCAAACAAAACTCTGTCTCAACCAAATAATCCCCTCCGCACCAGAGCATGTTTCGCTTGCCTCCGGCACAGAAGGGGATTTTGATTTAACTAAGTAACGTAATGTAAATACCGATCAGGATTGCCGTTGTGATAACGCTGCAGATATCCGCGCCGAGAGCATAATACAGAATAAATGCTGCCGGATTTGCCTTTGCAGCAGCCTTCTGTGCAACCTTCGCCGTAGATGGCACACACGACACACCTGCGATACCGACCGTCGGATTGAACTTTCCTTTCTTGAAGAAATATACAACATAGCCGCCAATGATACCGCCGATTCCGGACAGCAATAACGACAGCATACCAAGGATTAGAAGCTTCACAACCGTTGCATCCAAAAGCGTGCTTGCATCACACAGAACTCCAAGCATCAATCCTAAGAAGAACGTTGCAAAATACAGGAAATTTTCTCCGATCATCTTGATGTACGCAGATCTTCCGCAGTGTCGTATCGGAGATTGCCGTCTGGGACTTCTGCAAGCAGGCCTGCTCTGTATGATGCACTTCGGAAATGCTGTCATTTCCGTGAAATGCGCACAGAATACTTAAGGCTGCAATTAAAATTGCCACAATGATTCGCTTGTGATCTGCACATCGTCTCATACTTATCTCCTCGTTGGAACTCGTTTCTTCAATGGCAAATCATAGCGAATTATGTGGCAACTGTTAATTTCTATTTTCCTTTTTTGAACCGATTATGGTCTCTGACCAAGCGCACCCTCCAGTGTCAGTGTCTCACCGCTCATATACTTGAAGTCCGGTGACGCAAGCTGTACGCAGACACGGCCGATTTCCTTTTCTACATCTCCGAAATGTCCCATCGGCGGTGTGTGGACATTCGCCTTGAATGCGTCCGGATATGCTTTCTCGAAGTTCTCAAGCTGTGCGGTCCATGCAAGCGGACATACGACGTTCGCATTGATGCCATCGGCAGCCCACTCGGTTGCTGCGACTCTTGTCAGTCCACGGATGCCTTCCTTCGCTGCAGCGTAAGCGCACTGTCCGAAATTTCCGAACAAACCGGCGCCCGATGCGAAATTAATCACAGAGCCCTTCGTCTCCTTCAGATATGGATAACATGCTTTCATATAATAAAATGCTGCATACAATCCGGAATAAATCGCAAGGTCAAACTGTGCGGTTGTATGATCGGCGATCGTCACACCGGAAGCAGAAGCCTGCGCGTTGTTGATCAGTACATCAATTCTTCCAAATGTATCGATCGCCTGCTTTACAACATTTGCAACGACTGCTTCATTGTCAGAGCCGGCACTTACATCTGCCTGTACCGGCAGCACCTTCACGCCGTATTTGCGTTCGATTTCTTCTTTTGCATCGTCAAGCTTCTGCACGTTCCGTCCGGTCAGGACAAGGTTTGCACCTTCCTTCGCATAGGCAGTTGCGATTCCATATCCGATTGAACCGCAGCTTCCGTCGCTTAAAACCGCGCGTCCGCCACCTGTGATAATTGCTACTTTACCTTCTAAAAATCCCATGTCATAATCCCCTTTCGTATCTTAATTCAGATATGTATATTGTACCAAAAAAACGCATGCTTCTCAATGGAGATACATGCGTTTTTTTCTCATTTTACTCGCGATTCTTCAGCACTTCAGCCGGTAACATCTGCTTGATTTTCCGCACAAGTAAATGATTGATAATGAAATACAATACAAGCACACCTACGAACATCGCCAGATACAGCCATGCCGGAAAGGACTTGTCGACACCACACGCGATATTCGGTACGAACTGCGGCTCATACACCGCATCAAGCAGTACCTTCGCAAGCGGAACCGAAACAAGTGCACCGATCAAAACGATATAGAAGTTTCCATCTAAATACATCTTCTTGACTTCCTTATTCCGGTAACCGAAGATCTTGATCAACGCAATGCTGAATGAAGAACGATCGATCATAACCTTCATCATCAGATACAGGACAATCGCAAAGATCAGGGCAGATACCGCGCCGATCGTAATAATCATCGAACGCATCTGGTCAGAGAAGATTCCGGCTGCTTTCTTCACATCGTCACGTGTCATCGTCGAATACAGACGTCCACTTTCCACACCCAGATCATGATCGGCAAATACGACATTATAATAATCATCCTGCTCACCGAACAAGTCAAGTGCCTTGTCATATGGAAGGAACACCATAAAGCTTGGCGCATACTGTGTCACTGCCTCGATCTCAAATGCGTAGATTTTTCCATTTTCCTCATCCTTCAGGGTGATCACATCCCCTTTTTTCAATCCATATTTGTAAGAAATGGATGAGCTGATTGTTACCTTATCTGCGGAATCGGAAAGTGTCACATCAAAGAACGGATTGTTCTCCTTGATGCCAAGCACCGTTACATCGAAGTTATATCCATAGATTTCCTTCTTCAACGTCTTGGCATAAGCTTCATAGCCACCATCCGGCACTTCCTCGCCCGGATATTTATAGGTATACATATATTCAAATTTTGTATCTGCGACATAATCATCCTGTACAGCACGACAGTATACATAGATTTCCATTGACATAACGAGCAGCAGGATACTGACAAACATACCGAATACAACGGTAAGTGCAGTCCGTCTCTCACGCAGGATCTGGCGGATACGGAACAGTTTCATAAACTTCATGTTGCCAAGCTTCACATCCTTGCCCTTTGCAGCCTTCTGCTCATTTTTAAGCAATGTCAATACTGGACGGGACAGGCGCTTGCGGATAACAAGACTTGTCACGACCAGACATATGATTGGCGGAATTGCAACACCATATACGATTGTATATGGCCGTATCTGTACTGCTATATCCGGCAGGGAATAATAATAATATGTATCCTGCATCTGGTACCGCACGCCAATCTTTGTGTAAGCGAGTGCTGTTCCACTTGCACCTCCGATCAGGGAAATCAAGGTCGGAAGCAGGATGTAATGCCTCATCAGATCCTTTCGCTTTACACCGAGTGCATAGAGGGCTCCGATCACAGCGCTCTCCTGATCGATGGAATGTACCACGAATACAGAAAGCACATAAGCAATCAGCACCAGGAGCAAAACGCCAGCAATCATACCGATTGTATTGTTCATCTCCACATCATCACTGGCTGCATGGATACGCACATTGTCCTCTGCAGTTACGAAGGACAGCAGATTATTCGCATCAGCATTGAATATCTCATCGAGCATATTCTCTGTCTCATCCTTTAATTCCTGCACGCCATCTTGTACATCAGCTGCACCGTCAGCTGCGTCCGCAGTACCATCTGTATATTCATAGATACCATCCGAAAATGCTTTCAGCTTCTGCAATTCGCTCTTCGCATTCACAAGCCCAAGCTGCAGCATTGCATTGTTTGTGGACCGAATCTGCTTATCTAATACTTCCTCGAAATTATCTGCGGTCAAAATCTCAACTCCGTAGGCAGAGAGCTTACTGTTTGCCTGTTCGAGATAGGCTGCAAATATCTGGTCGGATGCCTTTTTGAGATCGTGATTATTGTCTGTCAGCTCTGACAATCCATCCGCAAGCTCCTTTGCCCCATCGGCAAGCTCGTTAATTCCATCACGAAATTCCTCTTCCCTGCCGAGCGTCCGGTCCCAATACTCCTGAAAATACGCATCATCCACATCGTCGGAGGAGAAGGACAGCTGCTTTAACTCTGCCTTTAATTCGTCATCGGTCATCGCATCATTTAACTTGTATGCATAATAATATTCCTCGGACTTCTCACTCTTGCCTTCCTTCTGAAGTATCGTGTACGCCTCATCTGTCACAAATGCCAGACCGAAGTTCAGACTGTCACAGACTGTGTCGCCGAGTGATTTCAATGGACTGTCGTAATCCGGCACCGTGCCGATACCGCTTACTTTATATGTACGGTCACCAAGAACAATTGTATCTCCTACGTGTATATCGTTTTTCTCCGCATATTGCCGCTCAAGCACAAGCTCATCGTCTGCCTGTGCGAGCTTGCCCGCATGAATCGCAATCGTGTCGATTTTGGTACGATTCTTGAACACACGAAGTGTCTTATCCCCATCGACATCATAATCTAAGAAAAACATTTTCTCCAATGTAATTCCCTTATCCGTCAATGCGTCCCACTCACTCTCCTTCATCGGAACAAAGAGGGAAAACTGACCATCTTCGACGTTTTGCTTCTTCGCCTCGGTTGTTGTGCCACGCATAACTGTCTCTGCTGCTCCAACAATACTCACAACCATATACATGCTGAGAATCAGCAAAAATGCGAGTGCCAGATAGCGCGGCAAATTCTCTTTGAAATCTCTGAAAATTCGTTTGCGTAATACTTTCTGCATCTTACAAATCCTCCAATTCTGCTGCCGGCACCTTCGTCTCGTTGTAGTAATTCTTCTTAATCTGCCCGTCCTTCAGAACGATCACCTGATCAACCATATCCTTGATTGCGTTGTTGTGTGTGACGATGATCATCGTTGTTCCATACTGCGCATTGATCTTCTCTAACAAAATGAGGATATCCCGGGAAGTTCTCGAATCCAGCGCTCCGGTTGGCTCATCGCAGAGCAGAAGCTTCGGATTCTTGATGAGTGCACGGGCTATTGCACAACGCTGCTGTTGCCCGCCGGACAACTGGGATGGAAATTTGTTCTGATGCTCGGTGAGTCCAAGCACATCCAGAAGTTCATCCATATCCAGTGGCTGATTGGTCAGATACTCACACACCTGAATGTTCTCGCGCACCGTAAGGTTCGGAACCAGATTGTAAAACTGGAAGATGAATCCGAGATAATCTCTACGATAATCGGAGAGCGCATCCATCTTAAGGCCTACCATCTCCTGTCCGTCGACCTGAATCGAACCGGAATCTACCACATCCAGTCCACCGATACAGTTCAAAAGTGTCGATTTACCGGAACCACTCGTTCCCTGAATCACACACATCTTTCCTTTTTCAATGCCTACCGACACGCCCTTCAACACCTGCATATAGCTGCCACCCTCTCCGTAGCTTTTCTTTACATCTGATACCGCAACATACATCTTCTTTGTCCTCCTTTTTTCGAAGCAGTTCCTCCTACTCAATTCTGCGCAGACACGCTCTCGCTCACTTCCTCACGCAACAGGCACTAAACTCTCTGCACCTACATGCTTTCGGTGCAGCTCGTTAAGTGCTGGCGTGTTCCAACGGCCTGCGCACGAATTGGTTGATAGGAACTGCTTCATCTACATAATCATCCGCTTCCAACGACAGATTCGCCTATTTCGATAATCCTTGTATGTATTTGAATTATCTTGCCCTAGCATAACGCTGTTATGTTCTAGGCTTATAAAAAGCTATGCATGGCATAGCTCATTCACTTTATTTGGTTTGGAACATTGCGTACCAGCCGCCAACCAGATACGGCAGGACGTGTTCCATGTGCTGTAGCGCTTTCTGCTCATCTCTCTCATGCAGCAGCAAATGGGTAAATGCATTAATCTGTACATGAGAGACCCAATGGATCGTATAGGCATCCGGCGGATCTACCCCCATCTGCTTTGCCTGTTCATCCGCAAATACGCGATATCCCTGTTCCAGTATCTCAACAAACTGATCGATACATGTTTCAAACCGCGAGCCCTGGCTCTTCGTCAAAATCAAGGTAAACATATCATAGTTCGCATATAGAAGATGGATAATCTGCGTACTTGCAAACATATCATCCTGCATGTTATCTTCCCTTGCATCCGGAAGCTGTTGCAGTTCCATGAGTTCCTGACGCATATGCTGTTGCAGCATATGTTTTAGCTTCTCCAAAACCGGCTCCACTATTGCCGCAAACAAATCTTCCTTATCCTGAAAGAAGAAATACAACGCGCCGGTCGTCACCCCTGCATTCTTACAGATTGATCGAAGCGAAGCTCCCTGATATCCTTTTTCCAAGAATTCCTGCTTGGCACTCGCCAACAGCAACTCCCTTGTTTCCTTTTCCACTTTTCTTGCTCCTTTTCGCTCTATCCTGATACAGGCTTCGCCTGTAGAAGGCTCCTCACATAACACCGTTATGTTAGCGTATAATCTGTCTGCTGTCAACCCTTATTTTTTAATTTGGGGGATTTTCCAACTTTTCCCCCAATTTACCACTCAAACCACCGAAAAAGGCAGCCGACTTTCATCGACTGCCTAAAACTCCAACTTCCACAAAAATTAGATCATTTCTGTAACCATGACTATTGACTACTAATTCACCACATGAATCTGCTCCTCATTGATGAGCGGATACCTGTGAAGTGTATCTCCATCCAGATCTTCCCGGTGCATATCCACCGCCTGAATCTGATGATTCTCATAGGTTGTATAATAATAGATTCCCTTGTCCGCATTGACACAGGACGTATAGATCGTAATCTCATATTTTCCCGGCTCCACCTCACAACAGCCTCGCTGCTGCTCTACGGAACCTAAGATATGGAAGAACTGGCTCACGCTCTCCGCTTCTGACTCTCCGGAGATTGCATGCATCTTTGTAAATGCGACCTTCGCAAACCGTGACGCCGATGAAAGGTCGCCCGGAAGTCCAAGTCCACCCATACCACGGCTATACGCTGCAAGCGGAAGCTCCTTCGCAAAGTGATTTTCCGGCTGGCTTGGTGATACATGCATATAATTGTTCAGCATGAACATCTGCACCGGAAATGGCGGATTGTTGGTCAGCACTCCGACCGGATTGTCATAGACATGCAAGCCATCCTCCACACATTCTACCACGATCGTGGCATCCTTATCTGCAATAATCCAATGCAGCGATGCACATGGCAGCTTCTCACTATACGGCGTTCCAACGAGATTCATCTTCTCTAATGCCTTACGTGCCTCGAACACCGTTGCACACTGACTCAAGATCCATGGAATAAACTCAAACTGTGCCACATTCTCACGGCCTGCCTGCACGTCCTGATACTTCGCATTCCCAACAAAATTCAAGCCTGCCATACCAAGTCCCTTCTCATTTACGGCATCATAGTAGAGCGGATAATCATCTGCCACATACGCCATACCGATCATAGCGTAGTGCGTCTTCACTTCACCCATGTGCCGGAACCGGAAACAGAAATTCCGCGGTGTCACCGTCACCTCATCACCATACGAAAACTCATAATCAAGCGTCCGTCCAAAATAAAAATCCTTCGTCTTATACGTCGCTGCTGTACACATCCTGTATCTCCTTCCAAAGTCAAAAATTTGTTATTACGAAATCTATTTGTAAATATCGTACGTATATAAACATATCAGATTTGTGGAATATAGATATGTTTGGAACATAGGAGTACTTGATGTTCTGTAAATATCCAGCAATGTTTGAACACGATGTTCAAACAAGCCGCCGCTGAGAGATGTTTCTCATGCGAATCTCCGATTCGCATTTAGGATGAGAAACATCGACCTGTCTGTTCGCTATAAGCGAGCAGACGATACCCTCCCATGGACGGCGAGCGGAGGGCGCATAGGAATCGCAGATTCCTATTTAGGATGCGCCCGACAACCTGCCGACGAGCAAAGCGAGTGGGCGATTCCCGTGCGGCGGTTGCGTCCGTTATCAAAACTTATATCAGAACATCTTTAGTACTTCTTAGTTTCAATACATCCTATATTATACAAATCTGATATGTAATATACGTACGATTTTTATTATATTAATTCGCAATTCTCCTAATTTTCAGCCTTTGCTTTCTTCGTGAACAGCTTCTTCAGACAACTAAATGCAACCAGCACACCAAGTACCATCAACAGGATTGCGACGATAAACTGCAGTCCATCAACAAGCATCGTTGCATTCCCGCCGGCGATGTTCTTTACAAGTGCGATTGTCTTCTGTACTAATGCAGTAAATGTTACAGCAAGCATGATGAACATTGGTGCATACAGTGTCCATCCGGTTCTTCCGGTTGTCTTTAAAAATACCGCAAGTGCGATCAATACAAGTGCTGCAAGCAGCTGGTTTGCAGAACCAAACAAAGGCCATACATTAGTATATCCACCAAGTGTCAGTAAATATCCAAAGAATAATGTTACCACAGTTGCGAAATATTTGTTAGTCAAAATTTTCTGCCACACAGGCATCTTTGATGTATCGGTTGTATCGCCGAGGAACAGCTCCTGGAAAGACATACGTCCGATACGTGCAACCGAATCAAGCGATGTCAGTGCAAGTGCAGATACACACATTGTCATAAATACAGTTGCGAGCTGAACCGGCAGACCAAGCTTCTCAAGGAAACCTGCAACACCGCTGGAGAAGATTGCAAATGGTGTTCCATCCGGTTTTGTACCATTGACTGCAACAGCACCAACAACAACCAATGCGATGATACCAAGCAATGATTCTACAACCATAGCGCCATAACCAACCATCGGCATATCCTTCTCGTTCCGGATTGTCTTTGATGATGTACCGGAAGATACCAGACTGTGGAATCCGGAAACGGCTCCACAGGCAATCGTGACAAACAATGTTGGGAACAGATAATTTCCACCGACATTAAATCCGTTATACGCATTAAGCTGCATCGTCGGATGTGCTACGACAACACCGACAACTGCACCGACGATCATGCCAAGCAGCATGAAGGTCGTCATGTAATCACGCGGCTGCATCAGTAACCACATTGGCATAACCGATGCAAGAAACAGATATGCCATAACAATGTAGATCCAGGCAGTCTTTGTAGCATACCAAGGAAGATGCATACCAAGTGCAAACATACCTACCAAAAGTGCGATTGCAATGACCGCTCTGACGCCTTCGTTCATATTCTTTACATGCTTCTGGATTACACCAAATACGATTGCTGCTACGATAAACAACATAGAGATAGAAGCGGCGGATGCATTTGCATAGCTTGTCTCCTTCGCCATATCTGCAACACCCTTACCCACAAAGGTTCCGGCTACCATATCCGTAAATGCTGCGATAACAAGCAATGTGAACAACCAGCAAAACAGCATGAAGAGCTTTCTTCCCGCCTTACCAATGTACTTCTCGATGATCATACCCATTGATTTTCCTTCGTTCTTTACAGATGCATACAAAGCACCGAAATCCTGTACGGCTCCGAAGAACAATCCACCGATCAACAGCCAGAGCAATACCGGCACCCAGCCGAATACAGATGCAAGGATTGGTCCGGTTACAGGGCCTGCACCTGCGATGGATGAAAACTGATGTGAAAATACCGTGAATTTGGATGACGGAACATAGTCTTCTCCATCCTCGTACTTCACTGCCGGAGTTTCAGCCTTCGGATCAAGTCCCCATTTCTTTGCAAGCCATCTGCCATAGAAAAGATAGCCCGCGAACAACACTACAATTCCGATTAAAACAATTACTAAACCATTCATACTTCCTCACCCGCCACGCGGCGGCTCCCTTCTAAATATTTACAAAGAGTAAATACATCCTGCAGCCAGACGAAAAATCTCATCAGCTCACAAAAAATAAAACCTCCGTCTTACATAAAGACGAAGGTTTAAACTTCCGCGTTACCACTTTATTTGCCGCATATGCGACCACTCATTCTCATCTTACAGACCGCATATCGATATATTTGCAACTTTTGCATCATCTCAACATGTCATCTGTGAAATAAGCTTCTATGTAACGGTAGAAAACCGGTGACACCTAATGTCCTAAAAAGGAATTCAGTGCACTGCTCGCAGAGGATAATTTCCGAAATCCTACACTGTCTCACACCAGCCGACAGCTCTCTGAAGTATTTCCTTTCGAAAACCTTGTTCTGTTCTCAGCATTTGCTCTTTGTTTACCGACATACTAGTCCTATCGTAAATGAATGTCAAGCGTTTTTTTGATATTATTTATCAATTATGATTTCCCCAGCCGGTTAACAGTGCCTTTCCACATGGAAGCATTTCCGCTTTGTATGTACAAATGCCCGGACGAATTACGCAATGCCAAATGCCAGTCCAACTGCATGGACTAAGAATGCAACAACCCATGCGATAAGACACTGCACAATAACCGTGATCACTGCTGCTTTCGTGCCGCCCATTTCCCGCTTCACTGTAGCAATCGCAGCCACACATGGTGTATAAAGCAGCGTAAAGATCAGGAATACCATTGCCGTAAATGGAGTGAATAACGTTGCTACGCTCGTCACATCACCACCGAGCAGAACCGTAAGCGTCGATACCACGCTCTCTTTTGCAGTAAATCCCGTGATCAGCGCCGTGGATACTCTCCAGTCCCCGAATCCAAGCGGCTTGAAGATTGGAGCAATCAGGCTTCCAATTAAGGCAAGCATACTCTGGTCTGCCGATGCAGCTACATTGAACCGCAGATCGAAGGTCTGTAAAAACCAGATGATGATTGAAGCAAGGAAGATAATCGTAAATGCTTTCTGGATAAATCCCTTTGCCTTCTCCCAGATTAAATGCAGCACGCTTTTTGCAGACGGCAGCCGGTAGTTCGGCAATTCCATGACGAAAGGAACCGGCTCACCCTTAAATTTCGTTACCTTCAGAATCAGTGCATAGATCACTGCACACACAATCCCGATCAGATAGAGTCCAACCATCGCAAACACGCGATACTGCCGCTGCACAAATGCACTGATCATAAGTGTGTAGATCGGCAGCTTCGCACTACAGCTCATAAACGGTGTCAGCAGGATCGTCATCTTCCGGTCACGTTCACTCGAGAGTGTCCGTGTCGCCATGATTGCAGGCACGGAGCATCCAAATCCAATCAGCATCGGCACGAAGCTTCTGCCCGATAATCCAATCTTACGAAGCGGTTTATCCATGACAAATGCAACCCGCGCCATATATCCGGTATCTTCCAGAATCGACAGGAAGAAAAACAGGATCACGATCGTAGGAAGAAAACTGATGACACTTCCGACACCCTGACAGATACCATCCACCACAAGAGAACGTACCACCGGATTAATCTGCGCAGCGACAAGTCCCTTGTCGATCCATCCAATGACCGCATCAACGCCAAGTGCCATCACATCGGACAACCACGCACCAAACAGACTGAAGGTCATGGCAAAAACAATCGCCATAATCCCGATAAAGCACGGAATCGCTGTATATTTTCCTGTCAGAAGTTTATCTATCTTTACGCTTCTCCGGTGTTCTTTACTCTCATGCGGACGCACAACCGTCTTCTCACACAATCTCCCGATAAACTGAAACCGCATATCGGCGATTGCAGCTTCCCGGTCAAGTCCGGTTTCCTTCTCCATGACTGACACAATCTGCTCAAATGCTTCCTTCTTATCTTCTGCAAGCTGCAGTGCCTCTTCAATCGGTGTATCCTTCTCAATCAGCTTTGTTGCGGCAAAACGCACAGGGAGATCGGCTTCCTTCGCATCATTTTCAATCATATGCGCAACTGCATGGATACAGCGATGCACCGATCCAACCGGATCTTTGTCATCCTTACTGTCCGGGCAGAAATCAATTCTTCCAGGCGGTTCATGGTATCTTGCCACATGCATGGCATGGCTTACCAGTTCATCGATACCTTCATTTTTCGCAGCTGAGATTGGCACCACCGGAATTCCAAGTATCTGCTCAAGCTCATTTACACGGATCGTACCGCCGTTCGCCCGCACCTCATCCATCATGTTCAGTGCAAGCACCATCGGGATTCCAAGTTCCATAAGCTGCATTGTCAGACACAGGTTACGTTCTAAGTTCGACGCATCCACAATATTAATAATGCCGCTTGGTTTGCCCTCGATCAAAAATTCCCGCGTCACAATCTCTTCGCTCGAATACGGGGAAAGCGAATAAATACCCGGCAGATCTGTCACCGTTGCCTCTGGGTGATTCCGAATCGTACCATCCTTCCGGTCAACCGTCACACCGGGAAAATTCCCGACATGCTGATTGGCTCCTGTCAGCTGGTTAAACAATGTCGTCTTGCCACAGTTCTGATTGCCGGCTAGCGCAAATGTCAGCTTACTGCCCTTCGGAACTGCCGTCTTTTCATCATGTATATGGGTAGGATCCGCCTGTCCTAACTCTCCAACTCCCGGGTGTTCAATCGACTCATAACGCACAGTCTGTTTTGGGGCTTCCGCTTCCTTTTCATGCACATGATCCACATCTATTTTCTGTGCCTCACTCAATCGCAGCGTAAGCTCATATCCGCGCACCTTCATCTGTACCGGGTCACCCATCGGTGCAATCTTCTGCAGAGTGACTTCCGTTCCCGGCGTCAATCCCATATCCAGAAGATGATGCCGCAAGGCACCTTCTCCGCCGACCGCCGTAATATAAGCACTCTGTCCCGGTTGTAATTCATCCATGGTCATCTATCATCATCTCCACTCCACATGGTCTTTTCGCGTTGATTATACAATTCCTGTGCCATTGCGTCAATATTCTAAGCTTTTCCCTTTACAGGTTCTCTGCGATATTCCGCGCCACATAAACACCACTTGCAGATGCATGGGACAGAGAATGGGTGATTCCGCTACCATCTCCAATGATGTAAAGTCCCTTGTGTCGTGTCTCCAGTTTCTCGTTCACATCAACCTCCATGTTGTAGAATTTGACTTCCACTCCATAAAGCAGGGTATCTTCGTTTGCTGTTCCCGGTGCAATCTTGTCCAGCGCATAGATCATCTCGATGACACCGTCCAGAATACGCTTCGGAAGCACCAGACTTAAGTCTCCCGGCGTTGCATTTAACGTCGGCGTGATAAATGCCTCCTCAATCCGGCTCTGCGTCGAACGGCGTCCCCGGATCAGATCTCCAAAACGCTGTACAATGACACCGCCGCCCAGCATATTGCTAAGCCGGGCAATGCTCTCACCATAACCATTTGAATCCTTAAATGGTTCGGAGAAATGCTTTGCCACAAGCAATGCAAAGTTTGTATTTTCTGTCTGCTTCGCAGGATCCTCATAGCTGTGACCATTGACTGTAATGATTCCGTTTGTATTTTCTGTGACAACCGCCCCCTTTGGATTCATACAGAAGGTCCGCACGCGGTCGCCATATTTTTCTGTTCGGTACACAATCTTGCTTTCATAAAGCTCATCCGTCAAATGTGCAAATACAACCGCCGGAAGCTCTACACGCACACCGATATCAACGCGGTTTGACTTTGTCGGAATTTCCAGCTCGCTGCAAATCTTCTCCATCCATTTGCTGCCGCTTCGACCAACAGATATGATACAGTTTTCACAGGTATACGATTCATCCTTACAGATAACGGTATAGCCGCCTGCCTTTTCTGTGACAACGGACTGCACCGGCGTATCGAAGAAGAATTGGACCTTGTCCTTCAGATAGGCGTACAGGTTGCTAAGCACGACATAATTGATGTCCGTTCCCAGATGACGTACCGATGCGTCAAGCAGATGCAGATCGTTCTGGATGCACACTGTCTTGAACCGGGTGCCTGCCGTCGAGTAAAGCTTCGTTCCATCGCCGCCGTAACGCATGTTGATCTCATCGACATATTCCATCAGTTCCAATGACTGTTTCTTGCCGATATACTCATACAGTGTCCCACCGAAATCATTTGTTATATTATATTTCCCATCGGAAAATGCTCCGGCACCGCCGAACCCACTCATAATCGAGCAGCTTTTGCAGCCGATACAGCTTTTTATCTTCTCTCCGTCGATCGGGCAATGCCGCTTCTCGAGGGCGTGTCCAGCTTCGAACACGGCGATCTTCAAGGCCGGATTCTTCTGCACCAGCTCATATGCGGAGAAAATACCGCCCGGACCGGCACCAATAATAATTATGTTGTATGTCATATAAAACCTCCCTAAAAACATAAAAAAAGACCACGAAACTTTCTTTCGTAGTCAACTGTTTACGGTAGTTGGTAGAAACGTTCAACCATATTATGAACATATACTCGTGTTTAATTCACAATCTAATTTATCCTATCATAATAAGTACGAAATCGCAATCATTTTGTCACACTTTTTTATTAAATAAATCGCATATTCTCAACCCGCCAGTATTGATTTACAGGATGTCTCTCTGTATAATATTTTATTATAAACATTACACACGATGAGAGGGGGTACACCATGACTTTAAATCCAAATGATCACCAGATCGTATCTAAGATTTCCGGGAAGCAGCGAACCATCCGCTTCCTGAATTTTATCCATCCACTTATTTTTATCGCTATTCCAGCACTGATTTTCTGGGGCTTTACGTGCTGGGAACAACAGACTGCAAAGGGTATCTGCCTGGTTGTGCTTGGGTTCTTATGCATTCCGCTCTTTATCCTGACCGGAAAGCAGGTGAACAAGCTGCTGAAAAAGCTCAAGGAGTATCTCGGTGAATACATCATCCGGGATATTCTCGCCGAACACGTGCAGATCAACCAATATTCACCGAACGAGCATATCAATAACGATTTCGTTAAAAATTGCCCGCTCCTGCCAGGATATGACCGCATCACCGGCTCCGATTATGTGTCCGGCACTTATCGTAGTGTTCCATTTACTTTCTGCGATCTGCATCTGCAGTACAAGGATACCTACCGGGATAAAAACGGACGGAAAAGAACGCGTTACCGCACAAACTTCCTCGGACATGTCATCACGCTTGACACGAATACCAATATCAATGGTTTTGTTCGTATCTGTGAGCGCAAGAATCCACGCAAAGAAAATGGGTTTCTCTCCGGTATCGTCAGCGGTGCAGCAGAATTTCTCGGCATGAACCAGAACAAGGTTGAGATGGAGAGCGATCCATTCAACCAGCAGTTCAAGGTAATCACTTCCAATGACGAGCTTGCCTTCTATATTCTCACGCCACAATTCATGGAACATATTGTTGCTGCAGACGAGAAGGTCGACGGCTACACAAAGATTGAATTTGAGAACAGCAAAGTCACGCTGGCACTGAATAACGGGAAAAATTCTTTCGAACTCACAAAGACACTTTGGAGCAAATCCCGTCTGGACGAAACCAGATTGAGGTTCCGCGATGAATTCCAGAATATCCTGAGTATCATCGACGAGATTCTGACAAAGGAAAATCTATTTTAATTTATCAGCTGTCACCACGCGATAGCGTGCTTCATTATATCCGAAATAAATGTTTCAGCCGGGACAACCGACTGGTAAACAATTATATTACAATCCATTTTGCAGGAGGAATAACCACATGTTACATACGATTGAAAACAATTATCTGAGGGTTACGGTTTCCGACCATGGTGCCGAACTGACAAGCGTCTATGATAAGGCACAGGATTTCGAACGGATCTGGTGTGCGGATCCGGCAGTCTGGAACCGACATGCACCTGTTCTATTCCCATTTGTCGGAAAAGTAAATAGCAATACATACCACTACAACGGAAACTCCTATACCATGAAGACACAGCATGGTTTTGCGCGTGATGCAGAATTTACCTGTACCGAAGAAACCGCAGATTCCATCACACATAAGCTTGTATACTCGGATGAAACGTTACGGATCTATCCATTTAAATTTGAACTTCTGATCACACATAAACTGGATCCTGAAAATCCACGTCTTCTGCACGTCTCATGGACAGTAAAAAATCTTGGTTCCGATGAAATGCTATATTCCATCGGTGGTCATCCGGGATTCCAGATTGCACCGGGACATGCGCGGAGCGAATACTCCATTGCCCTGCCGGATGCAAATCCGCGGCACTATCTCCTGCTTGATCCGAACGGTTCCGGATTGGCAGACACAAGCAAAACCTATCCTTTTAACAATGGTTCTGCCTATGTTCCTGTTACAGATACAATGTTTGACAAGGATGCTCTGGTCTTCGAGGACGGACAGCTTTCGAGTGTCGGACTCGTCGATGCGGACAAGAAGCCATTTGTTACGCTCACCTGCACAGACTTCCCATATGTCGGAATCTGGTCAAAACCGGAAGGTCCGTATGTCTGTCTGGAGCCTTGGATTGGACGGACAGATGATCTTGGATTTGAAGATGATTTGTCCAAGAAAGCGGGCGAACAGAAGCTGGAAGCGAATGCAAAAGCCGTGCACACCTACACACTTGAATTTCATGGCGAATAACATTATAACTAAAATAAGCTCAGCCGATCATCGGCTGAGCTTTTCTTATGTCATTTCCTTTATAACTTTTTCTCCGGTATCATCTCATTCAACCATGCAAGCACGGCTTCTCTGCCCTCTGCGTCAAACGAAAATGTCTTTCTGGTAATCATTTCTTCCGGTGTCTTCTCATAGCAGGTACTTGCATTCCAGATACATACCTCGAAAAAATCCTGCGAAGATGGCTCGCCACCTTCTTCCTCCGGCTCCTGTTCCACCGCAATCTTGGCAATCCGGTAACGGGGGCCATAGATATCCCCGCCGGTTAATATTCCCTTTGCATTATAAAATGGCAGATCAAATATTACATCTCCTGTAATCATTCTGCTACCTCCCATATTCTCCTAATGTGAGTCCTTCCTTGTAGGCAGATGATCCGGCATATATCCGATGATACTCTTCTTGATATCTGCATCATAATAGAAATATACACGTATCATATTGCTGTCCTGTCCTTTGCCATATTTTACATGTTTGTCTAATATGACATCTGATTTTCCGGAATCCCAGGCCGAAATATTGATTGTATATTTATCTTTAAATATCTCTGTTGCTCCGGAATCCCCGGAAGAGGTATTATCAACGGAAATGGCGCATTCCATCGGATCATATTCCCTAGCGATATTTTCATCCCGGGTTGTTCCACCCTCATTTAGATGGACTGTATATCCTGCTATATAATGAATAATCAGGCAAAGACGCTTCCAGTCCAGATTCCGGTTATCATCTGCCAACGCTTTTTCTGCCCTTGGATGTACGATCAGTGTATCATCATAATATTTTTTAATCCATGCAATCACGTCTGATCGAATGGAAGAACTGTATTGCGGACAATCAATCAATGGCTTGATAATCTTTTTATAATTTTCTTCAATCGCTGTTGTGTCCGGAACTTCTGTAACTGCAGCTTCATGCTTCTCCTTCAGTTGCTCGAGTTCCATCCGAAGCTGATCCATATCCTTCCACTGCTTGTCTTTCTCACTGCTTATAACACGGATGGCTTCATCTTTTTTCTTTACTTCCCGCTGCAATGCCTGATTTTTGTTTTCAAGCCCCGCAATATCCTGTTTTACTTCATGATAATCAGACTCTAACCTCTCGCGTTTTTCTTTTTCTTCCTCATATCGTGCGGCATAGATGGAATCCTTGTCCCTGCGTTCGAGTTCTGCTTTCTGGTATGCCTTTCTTGCCTCAGTATAAAACTGATAGGTTCCAAATGAGAACTGCTTTCGCTTTGGCTCCTGCTTTACAAACTCCTGCAATTGTACCTGTATCGTCTCTTCTTCCGTATCAAAATAAAGCGGTTCGACTTGCTCTGCAAACACATGATTTTCCTTATGCAGGATTACCTGATGCTGCGCAATCGTGTCAATGTATTCCTGTCTGTTCATATTGGTGCCAAACAATTTGTTCACACCGTTTTCCACGGTAACAACATGTGCAAATCCAAGAAGACTTTTCGCGATACCTTCCATCTGTACCTGATTTTGCTCATAATACTCTACCGGACAGAATACAATCGGCATCTGTCTTTCTTTGTTATCAATAAGCGATTCAAACATCTCTGTACAATCCTGATTGGATTTTCCATTCAATCGGAATACACCTGTTGTGAAAGAATACTTTCTCGGAATGCCATATTCTCCCATCTCCAGATGTCCGTCTTCATTCATATTCTTGATAAATCCCGGACGATAAACGGAAGCTTCACCCCCGTTGCTGGCCGGTTCCCGGCATGTAACCTTCACACCAAGCACAACCTGTTTTTCTTCCTGTCTGACAAATATATTCGTAACAAAGGTTCGTCCAAGCATCCCGCTTTGATCATTGTTATTATCCGGCTCCAGCAATCGGAACGTCCAATCCTTCAAATCATCGCGATAAAGTGTATGTACATCCAAAAGCACCTGTGCCCGAAGTTCTCCAACCTTCGCAACATCAAACTTCCGGCTGTCCTTTGGTTCCGGGTAATCCGTCTGTAATCCTTTTAACTCCTCATATGCTTCGAAGTCACCGTCTCCAAGTCTGCTTCGGAACCATTTCATCACATAGAGAATTGCCTTGGAAAAACAATCCTCCATCGTCGTGCCTTCTTTCGGCCATATCGAGAAAACTCCCTGATACGTCGTATAATGTCGATACAATACAAGCTTTGTAACCGGATGTGCTTTCTTCTCTTGTTCTTCTACATGCGCTGTCTCTGAATCTGTGTTTTTTTCCGTTGTATTTTCTTTTTTCGGTGCCGGTTCCACCTTTGCATTCATTTTCTCTTCCATAATCTTGTCAAGTACAGAAGATGATATCGGCATCTTCACATTGTTCATCATCAGATCATGGATAGAAAATTCATTCATTTTCTTTTTCATACTGCTACCCCACATTTATGTCTAATCTGTTCCTGATTGTAACACAAACCTTTCTTTTTTTCCATTATTAAACAAAATAACAGCACCATTTTCAGATGCTGTTATTACATATGTATGTATACTAGGATGCATATTCACAAAGCTGTTCCTTCATCTTGTAGCTATGGCGAATACGATTGATTGCCCGATTCTCAATCTGACGGATACGCTCTCTTGTCAGGCCAAACTGTGGATGCTTTGCCACCTGTTCCAGCGTCATTGGCTCATTCCCATCCAGACCATAACGCATTGTCAGAACTGCCGCTTCTTTCTCCGGAAGCATCGTAAGCACGGCGCGTACTGCACCGGCAATTCCTTCGTCAAGGACTGCTTTCTCCGGGTTCGTCGCTGTCTCATCTGCGATCAGCTCATTCCTTGTGGTATCTCCTTCATCTCCGACAAAATCATCCAGTGACACCATGTTTCTGGCTCCATATTCCTGACACTGCCGGATCTTCTTCTCCGACATGCCGGTTGTCCGCACCAGATCCTCCAGCGTCGCCTCGGTTCCGGTCTGCTGTTTGATCCTGTCTGCTTCCCGACGTATCTTCGCAATATTGCTCGCCATATACTCCGGCAGACGAATGGTTTTGTCACTCTCCTTCATCCCGCGGAAGATTGCCTGACGAATCCAGTTCACAGCAAAGGTGCTGAACCGGTATCCCATCGTATAGTCGAACTTATCGACCGCACGAATCAACCCCGTGATACCCATGGTGAGAAGATCCTCCTCTTCCACGCCGTACTTCTTGTAGTCGTTCACGCAAAAGGCAACAAGCCCCAGATTCGCGTTGATCATTTCCTCACGTGCCCGCGCTCCATCGGCACCCCCAGCCGCCATGCGTGCGCCAAGCTGCTGTTCCTGCTCCGCATCAAGCAGACCAGTCTGTCTTCTCATGTTCGCAATCATCTTCATAGTCTCACTCATAGTCAATTCCTCCTATGTATCCAACCAATACAAAATTACCTGTTTTTTTCGCCACCTTTCGTATTCTAACATTCCCTTTTTCACTTCTCAATGAACTCATAGTTCAATATGGTAGATTTTTGCATCCGCATCATGCCCCGTTGTCTGCTTCAACGCCTTGATGTAAGCGTCAAGCTGTGCCTTATACTTCTTATCCAGATGCTCTCCATCATAATTGGTCTTGTAATCAATGATATGCCAGTTTCCTTCTTCGCAATAAACAACATCCATGATTCCGTTATAGACCAGTGTCTGGTCTCCTTGTTTTTCCGAATAGCAAAACGGAACTTCCGTGTATACTTCATCTGCCGCAAGTAATGTATGCAGGATATCCTGCGGTGCATCATTTTTCTGTGCACAACCGCCATTTCGAATGTTTTTCGCTGTCATAGCGATTGCCTTGGCAAATATATCTTTTTTCTCCTCATCTTCCGGTGGCAGACATTCTTCCAGAATCTGTATTGTCATATCATCAATTGGGATTTTATTTCTCGAATTCACGAGAATTTCCATCAGGCGATGCAGCATCGTACCCAGTATATTGGCGCGCGAAAGCAAATATCCCCGTTCTTCCCTTGTGATGCCATCCGATGAGTTCGCGCAAATATCTTCTGCAGCTTCCCGCTCAGTATTCCGTTCCGGCAGATCCAACACATCCTCCACCGGTATGTCCGTATCAAGCTCCAGACGGCTCGGTGTAATGATTTCATACCCCGCTGTCTCTGCCGTTCGGTCATTCAAAACACACGTCTCCTTGGCACGCTTATACAGATCTGCTGCCTGCGTTTTTGGTCTGTCCTTTGCCGCAAGTGTATAATTCGGATCATAGCAGTCTGCCATATAAAAGAAATCATTTACATTGTTCAGCAATGGCTCCCACACACTCTCATAATCTATACCATTTTTTTTGATTACCTCGATATTACTTACAATCAATACATTTCTTGCCCGTGTCGCCGCCACATATATAAGCCGTTGTTCTTCTGCATCAAGTGCTGCTAACTCCTGATCTTCATATTTTTTATATATTTCTGTAGAAAAACTAATTTCCTTCTTCCAATTGTTCCACGGATAATTAACGCCTTCATTATGTACACGAAATACATACATATCGCTTCCATCAGCCCGGTATTCTATATGTGTATTCGGCGGTTGCTGACAAGGCCATGCATATGCAAGAATCACAATCGGCGCCTCTAATCCTTTGACCTTGTGCAGGTTTGCCATATACACGCAATCCTTGTCATCCGAAAGACTTAAGCATCGTTCCTGATCGGCTCCCGGCTGCATCAGCTTCTCTATATATGTGATTCCATCTTCCAGTGTTACAATCTCTGCGTTGCTTTCTGCCTTACGAAGCAGCTCCAAAACATAATAGAGGACTTCCATGCCATCTGTTTCCACATGTTCAAAGATTTGCTCTTCCTCCATAATCTCTGAAAATAGACTCGCCGGGGAACAAATCACTTTTTCTTTTCTCTCCTTATATCTTGCAAGGACTTTCTTCAACGCCGCACATTCTTCAAACAGTACCTTTCCTTCCACTCGCACAGGAATATCCTGTCTTGCAAATTCATCAATCATAGCTCCCATTTGCGTCTTCGACTTATGAATAACCATAATATCACTATACCGGATAGTACGCAGATGTACTCCATCCTCCGCCAGAATCTGAAATGCCTCATTTCCAACTAATCTTTTTATGATATTGCATACCTGATATTTATCTCTCATATTATCACCCTCTCTACGAGGTGAATGACAGATATAGGAATACACTCCTGTAAATTCAGATACAGGATCCTCCATAACAGGAATCGGCGTATATGCACACTGATTCGTTCCCGGTTCAAATGTATTCGAGAACACTGCATTAAAATGTTCACACAGTTTTTTTCGCGAACGGAAATTTCTGGACAGACACAGAATATCTCCGTGTTTCATATTCTCAAACAATCCTTTCACTCTCAGATAAGATCCTACATCTGCATTTCGAAAGCGGTAAATTGACTGTTTCGGATCTCCCACAATAAAAAGTGTTCCCGGCTTTGGCTCACACGCCATCCAGTCTGCAACCGGATTTTCTGCTGTCAGATAGAAGAAAATCTCTGACTGAATCGGATTTGTATCCTGGAATTCATCAATCAGATAATAGGAATGTCGTCTGGAAATATAGGAAATCATCCGTCCCCCATTTTTTGCATCCTCACGCAACATATTTCGAAGATAAAACAGATAATCAAAGTACGTCATATACCCGTTTTCCCTTAGATATTCAGCGATACACTTCGATGCCTTCATCAAAAAAGTCATCGTCACATTATATTGCAGGTTCTGTAATGTTTTATAGACCTCTGTTTCCTGCAGATTTAACTGACACATCTTTCCAATCACAAGCGGCAGTTTTTTCTCCCACATCCCCCGAAATGTAAATTCCTCCGGATTTTCCCGGCGGATCTGTTCGATCTGTGTCTGATACTCCAGATCAAGTGTGCCCGGTACATAGTCTGTCTTCTCCGTATATGCAATCGTCGCATCTTTGTGTTCCATGAGAATACGGATTCCATCTACAAACGCCTTTTCCGGCATATGGTGCAGAGCGCTGAAACTATCTGCCAGATTACGAAGTTCTTCTCCATATTCACCATCACAAATACGCACAAACTCATGTTTATAAACAACCGCTAATTCTGTTCCGGAAACAACAGATGCATCCGAAGGAACGCCGGTCTCATAAGGATGCTCTGCAATCAGCATCTGGCAAAAGGAATCAATGGTTCCCATAAAACAGTCATCCAGATGCTTTAATGCATATGCACACCGCTCCCGTGATTCGTCTGTCGGCTTTGGCAGCTGCCCAGCATATCCCTTATCAACGTAGTTACATTCCGGAGTGCTTCGCTCAAGCAAAATCTTCTGGAATCTGCCACGAAACTCATTCGCCGCTGCCTTTGTAAATGTAATCGCACAAATCTGCCGGATATCCCTTCCATGTTCTATCATGGAAACCATCCGGTTTACAAGCATGGTTGTTTTCCCGGAACCGGCTCCCGCCTCTACAAAAAAGTTGTTATCCATATCTGAGATAATCCGGTTTCTGGATATCTCATCCATTTTTAAACTGTCCATATTATCCATATTTTTCTCCTCTGCCTTACACTAAACCTTCATTCTATCATTTAATCGAAGATTTCTCACTATTCCATACTTTACCGGATATCCGTTTTTTTCCAGAAGTTCCTTATATACTGCCAGCTTCTCACCGGCAGCTATCTCAAACTGCCCTTTCATAGACTTTTTTTTCTGCTCAGCAAAGGTTTCCCTATTATAATTTACTTCCTTTTCCTTCCACCGGCAAACTTCATATACGATAAATCCATATCCGTCATCTTTCTTTTTCAACAAATGTGGTCTTCCACTGATCTGTTTTCCATCCGCCAGAGTCATACTCATAACTTTCGGAACAAAAACGTCCGGTAATTTCACAGAGCAATATGTACTTTCTATCATTTTCAGCCACTCTGCCCTGACATTTTTTACATCCATCTCATTTATCGGTGGATGTTCGATCATAAACCGATCAAATTCTTCGGATGCGATACTTCTATATTGTTCATCTGTATAGGTTTTTCCCGCACAACGCCCGATGACTTTCTCCAGCAGTTGTTCAAGTTCTTCATCGGAAATCACTGTAAAAGCAGACGTCCGTTCCGGTGCTTCCATAACCTGAACATCCTTCTTTTTTTGAACCCATTCATCCACTGTATATACCTTTTCAGAAGAGGGATTTTCTTCCTCACCCACATATTGGATTATATTGTCTGCATTATATGCCTGCCCAACCAGTCTGGTTGCTGTGATACGTGGTTCGAAATATCCAACTTTAACGATTCTCGCATTCAGTTCTTCATTCGTAATGCTGCTGCCCTTCTCTTCCTGACAAAGTTCAAAAATCATAGACGATGCATTATCCTTCTTCAGTTCAGACACATCCATTCCCGCATAGGAAAGGTTTACATCACTACCAAGCGTCGATGCCATGGATACAAGACGCAACAGATTACTTCTCTTTTGATTCGTTTTTTCTGTCGACAACATTCCGGATGCTTCTGCTCCAAACTGTGCAATATCCTCGTCTAAAAGCAGGAAATTCTCCTGCTGATATTTCGGGTATTTGGAAGCTGCCAGACCAGCAACAAAAATCTTCGGTCTAAGGCATGACATCGCTCCGGTAATATCTGTCACGTGCACGGCACCCGGTACGGGTGACTGTACTCCTACCATTTCCCTATATAGATTTGATGCTACATCCGATATCGACTGTTCCGGATTTGCTTGCCGCACAGATCTGAATTTCTCTTGAATTACCCGCACAGCTTCCTGATTAACCTGCCAATTGTAGCTCATATTTTCTTCCTCATCAGGTTCATCTGACCATGTATATTTCGCAATAAATTCTTCTACCGGAAGTGCCAGTTCTTCTGCCATAATCTCCAAATACGGAAGTGTAAGTATTTTCTCCTGTAATTGTTTATACGCTTCTGAATCATTATCTCCGTCTGTATATAGATAAGACTCCAACTGAAGTGATTGTCGAAAATCGGCAAGACGTTTCTGATTCATAGTATAATCATTCGTAAACCGTATGTTTCCGAGCACATCAAAAAGAATATGCATGTTTACATCTTCTTCAGGCTCCATGAATCGATCCATCATAACATTAAAGTTAAAGGATAAGTGTTTTAACATATCTAACAGGGCGGCAGCGCCAAAAAATCCGTCTGTAATCCAATGTACATACTGGCGCAGCAAAACACATGCCAACGTGTTTGTTATGGGAATGCCACGCCCAAAAGTAACAGGAATCTCATACATTCTCTGATAATCGTAAATCAACTGACTGTATTCCCGGTACTCAGTCACTGCAATTGTACAACGGTCGAGAGCATCTGAATCATAAATATCCTGCAGGATTGTTTCCACTTCATTTGCCATGCCATAACACATTTTTATATCTTTTATCTTTACCTTTGATCGTTCTTTTTGATACAAACCATGAAATGTAAGAATCGAAACCTGTCCGTTGGATAATTTGTCTGCAAGTGCCTGCTCGAGCGGTGTAAGTGGAAATCCATCCAAAACCCCAATCGGTGTCTCCCATGCGTTGCACTCCAGAATTGCTTTTCGTACCAACCCAACCGGGTCCATCCAGTCTTTCTGTGCCAGCAATTCTATATAGTTTTCATACACAGCCCAAAGTGCCTGATTTTTTTTCTCAAACTCTCCCTGCTCAAGACATCTTTTTATTTTTTCTGCTTCATCTCCCATTCCGACCATCTGTCGCATTGTACGAACTGCGGATACGATCTTCTGTGCATCTGCGTATGACACAGTACCAAAATAGCTGATTCCCTGAGAAGCTTTCATAATCAAAGCCAGCTCCTCTTCTGAATTGACAACATGCGTTTTCACTGAAATCCCATCTCGAAGCAAAGCCTCCTTGGCAAGACCTACCGCATTATAAATATGTAAATTAAAACAAGGGCATCCATATAATGCAAGACTCTTCATAAGCTCTGATTCATTCAACCCCGGTGCCAAAATATGTGATTCCATTCATTTTTCCTCCCCGAACTATAGTTTCGCTTATATGCGCAAATCTCTGTCTATAGTATTCCACATATTTCGAACATTTCCTTCTATTTTTTCTTTTTACGCCAATATTTTACACTTAAAAGATTGATTCTATGGAATCCTCTTCCGGTTTGTGCTAAAATAAGGAACTAATAAAAATAATGCATAATCGAGGTGCGAAACATGGATTCCACATTGAAGCGAACATGGGCTGAGATTGATTTGGACGCCCTTGCTCATAATTACAAAACATTGCGCGATCGAATCGGTGCAAATGTCAAGTTTTTAGGTGTTGTCAAAGCAGATGCTTACGGACACGGTTCTGTACAGGTAAGCCGCCTGCTGCAGGAGCTTGGCGCCGACTATCTGGCGGTCAGCAGCATCGACGAAGCGGTAGAACTTCGCTTAAACGACATCACCATGCCGATTCTGATTCTTGGACATACACCAAAGGAGCAGGTCAGCCGTCTGATCGAGTACAATATTACACAAGCAGTTACCTGCAAAGCAAAAGCACTTGAATACAGTGAAGAAGCCGTAAAATGCGGTGGTACATTGAAGATTCATATCAAGGTTGATACCGGAATGTCACGACTTGGCTATCTGTGTGACGGGGATTATTTCGATACCGGTGTAGAAGGTATCTGCGAGGGCTGCTCGCTTCCGGGGCTTTACGCGGAAGGAATCTTTACACATTTTGCTGTGTCCGATGAGCCGGGGGATGCATGCAAAGCCTACACGGAGCATCAGTTCCAGTTATTTACCGACGTAATCAAAAGCGTCGAGGAAAAGCTCGGCAGACGGTTCGCCATCCGCCACTGTGCCAATACCGGTGCGGTTGCCCGTTATCCGGAAACATGGCTTGATATGGTAAGACCGGGACTTTTGTTATATGGATATGGAGAATTTGCAGAAGAACTTGGACTTCAGCCTGTCATGAGCTTAAAGACGACTGTCAGCACGATCAAGACATACCCGGCCGGTACTGCAATCAGCTACGGTGGAATCTATGTGACCGATAAAACGACACGTATGGGCGTTATCCCTTACGGCTATGCCGATGGATTTTTCCGTGCCCTGTCTAATCGCTGCACCCTGATGTCAGAGGAAGGTCCGATTTACCAACGCGGAAAGATCTGCATGGATATGTGCATGATTGATCTGACTGACAAGATGCAGGTCGATGTCGGCAGCGAGATTGAGATCTTCGGAAAGAAAAATTCGATCAACGATATGGCAGCTCTGGCAAACACGATTCCGTACGAACTAACGTGTGCCGTCAGCAAGCGCGTTCCAAGATTCTATTACCGTGACGGAAAGATGATAGAGAAGGAATTATTGTTGCGAGGGTAATTTGTTGTGCATGTAATTACATAGACATGAAAAAGCTGGGATAAAAGTCCCAGCTTTTTTATGCGTTCAATCATCCCTTCACATACGGAACGAATGTAAACCCAAACTGAAATTCCTTCTCATCGAATCGATATGCCGCAAGCACCTCCGGTCCACAACTGTTGGAACCGATGCCGTTTAACGCATAATCGATACATAATACCGTACTGTCCAATTCTTCCAATTCATAATTGTGCTTTGTCTGCGTCAGCATTTCCTGTGTGTAGTTTGACGCCTGAAATGAAAATGGTGTCTCAGAAACTGCCACAATTCCATACCGACCGTTGTGCAATTCGACATAATCACAATCGAAATGGCTGCCATTTTCCTGTGGCTTGATATAGTCCTCATGCAGATCCTTCACCGCACTACGATACAATCCATGACTTGCAGCTCTGTGCTTGTCGCGGTAGCTCTCCTGCGGGCCCATGCCATAATATGAAACCTCGGAAAGGTTCTTGTCGAAGAATACTCGCACGCCAAATCTCGGAAGCTCCGGGAACTCTGCATCCTTGCTTGCCTCCATGGATGCAGTTATTCTTCCTGAGCTTTCCACCTTCCATACAAGCTCGACATCCAGAATCTTCTGTACGGTCGGTGCCACAACGCCGACATGACTCATCACGATCACACCATACCGGTTCTGGATTGTCTCCACCTTATACGCTCTTGTGTACGCCTCATGAAAATGTGCATTCTCCCATTTCGCGCGGATATACATATCGTTATCTGTCGGTGCCCGCCAGATGTTCAGCTCCATCGGATGGTTCAGATAGTCCCGTCCTGCATATTGAAGCTTCGTAAAAAGTCCGGTTCGTTTGCTGATTGCATATGCGAAATCGCTCGCCTTTAATGTAATCTCTGTATCGGTTTCACTGACACTGATCTCATTTTTCTCTTTTGCTTCTGTCAGCCATTTGACAACCGCCCGGTTTCTGCCATCGGCATTGGCAAGCAACACCTCATCAAATCCTAATTCATGCTTTGCTGGGAGCAATGGAAGTTCTTTCTTCAACTGATACCGGAGCTTCAGATACACCTTGCCGCTCTGCGGAATGTCCAACTTGAGCGTCATCACACCGTCGCTGTGCGGTGCGATCGATACCTCATCCAGCACACCCTTTTGCACGCACAGACCATCCACAGTTACTTCATACAAGATGTCTGCATAGTCGCTTATATCATCAAAATCCATGTAGTTATGCAATACAAGTCTGCCGGTCTTCTCATCATAAGATACAACACGCACCGGACGGTACACATTCTTATATTCAAGCAATCCGGTATGTGGTGTACGATCCGGGTACACCAGTCCATCCATGCAGAAATTTCCATCATGGATTGTCTCGCCGTGATCGCCGCCATAATAATATTTCGTCTTCCCATTTTCCGCCTGTCCGTGCGCAATCGCATGATCACACCACTCCCAGACGAATCCACCACACATCCGCGCATCCTTCTGGATTATCTGGAAATAATCCTCCAGATCGCCGGGACCGTTTCCCATGCTATGACAATATTCCACAAGCAGAAATGGCTTGCTGCCATCCTTCTCCAGATACTCCTCAATCTCGGAAAGTGCCGGATACATCCGGCTGTACAGGTCAAGATTTGAGTAGTCATACGTCACGTCGTAATTCCGATACCGCGCACTTTCATATTGCGTGATACGGGCTGGATCGTATTTCTTTGTCCATGCAAGAGCCTTTTCAAAATTACATCCATACGCACTCTCATTTCCCATCGACCAGAAAATGATACAGAAGCGGTTTTTATCCCGCGTAACCATGCGCCTCACGCGATCGAGAATCGCCTGCTCCCATGCCGGATCATCTGCAATCTTCTCATTCCATTTTTTGAAGCGGTTGTAGTCTGTATCCTCCTTGCGGTACAGCATAAATGGTCCATGCGCCTCGATATCTGCCTCATCGCACACAAGGAATCCATACCGGTCGCACATCTGGTAGAAATATGGTGCATTCGGATAATGGCTTGAACGAATCGCATTGAAATTATGCTCCTTCATCAACGTGAGATCCTTCTTGATCTTTGCAACATCAACTGTAAACCCTGTGACCGGATCCGAGTCATGCCGGTTCACACCGCGCAGCTTGATTGCCTGTCCATTGAAATATAGCACCCGATCCTGTATTGCTACCGTGCGCAAAGCGATTGCATCCTCGATTGTCTCATCCGCACTTTGCAGAATGAGTGTGTACAAATACGGATGTTCCGTATTCCAAAGCTCCGGGTTCGCAATCTCCAATGTCACAGTTCCCGCCTTGTTGATTACTGCCTGTGCAGCCACAGTCCCTGCCGCATCCTCCACAGATATGGCGACCGGGGTCTCCTGATAGTAGCTGATATCCAATGTAATTTTCGCACACGCTTCCGTGATTTCCGTCGTAATGCGGTAATCCTGTACCGCCTTTTCCGGCCGTTTCAGAAGATAGACATCCCGGAAGATACCGTTCATCCGGAACTTATCCTGATCTTCGAGATACGAACCATCGCACCATTTCAAGACAAGTACGGCGATCGTATTCTCGCCCTCTTCTATCACGTCTGTCACATCAAACTCGCTCGTTGCATGGGACACCTGACTATATCCGGTATGGGTGCCATTCACCCATACATAAAAGCAGCTATCCACGCCCTCAAAGTTCAGGTACACCTTCGGTGCTTTCTCATCCTTCGCATAAGAAAACGTATGCACATACGCACCACACGGAATATCCTGTGGTACATACGGCGGATCAAACGGAAATGGATAGCGGATATTCGTATACTGATGTGTGTCATAGCCTGCCATCTGCCAGACACCCGGCACCGGAATCTCATCAAAATCCGATGTATCATAACCACTCTCATAAAATGCATCCTTCACACCATAGATGCTCTCAAAATACCGGAATTTCCACATGCCGTTTAACATCTGTACACGGTCGGATACCTCCCGATGCTCCACCAGATCCTCCATTCGGTGGGAAGCTGGTATATAATACGCTCTTGGCTGCATTGTATTTTCATGTAAAAAATCTAAATCTTCGTAATAACGTGGCACAATCATAAATCGTCCTCCTGTTAATCCGAAAGTTACAGTTTCTTCAGAAAATGTTCCCGATTCGGGTATTCCATCCGGAATGCCCGCTTCGCGGCCTCCTGCAGCAATGCAAATTCCTTCTCCATATGCAGCATATGCGGCGCATTAAACGCAATCGAGCTGATCTGTTCTGCGATTTTCTTCGCCACACCCTCATCGGATAACTGCCCCATACCGAAAACAATCGACGTAAAGCCTCTGCCGTTTCTGCTTACATCAATAAACTTCCGGAATGCATGCGTCATCTCAGACAGCAGGATTTCCTGTTCGGCTTCCGGCCGTTTGTCTGCATCAAACAGGCACAATCCGGAGACGATCTCAACTGCCTGCTTACGCTTCTGTCCGCCGATATCATTTGCCCCACTCTCCGCAATGTATTTGAGCTGCATCAGATACCCGACAAATGCATCCGTCTTCGGTTTGCGCTTTCCGTAACGTGCCACCCAGAGTTTCTTTATAAATGCTGCATTCACTTCTTCCGGATTTCCGGCGGAATGATTTACCATTTCATTTACATTCACAGTTTTATCTGCATTCGTATTCAATATGTCCAACCGCTTCTCCGCGTCCATTTCGTTATAAAATTGCTCTAACCATGTCTCCTGCATATCCATTCTCCGTTTCCTTTATACTGCCAATCAGCATCTTCATCCGTCTATCCGTGCATCCATTCATCCGCGCATCCGTGCATTCATTCATCCGTGCGTTCATCTGCACATTCATTTTCTGCATAATTCCAGTTGCAGCCTTCCTTACTTTTCAAGAAAGGTATCTACATTGTTCCCATCTACCTTACGATACTGTGACATATAATAGATGTCATCCTCCAGTCCATACCCTTCGATATCGCTTTTCTGAAACAATGCGACCGTCAAAAGTGCAATCATCCTCGCCTGATCCTCTTTGTCGTTATAAACCGTTCCCTGCATCGTACCGGATTCGATTGCTTCCAATGCATCGGTCAGACCATCGATTCCAAAGATAATCGGTCGTTCTTCTTCCTTATATCCGGCGTTTTTGTACGCCTCTACAGCACCAAGTGCCATCTCATCGTTATTCGATAAAATCAGCTCAATCTCGGAACCATACTGTTCAATCAACTGACTCATCCGGTTTTCCGCCTGTGCACGATTCCAGTCTGCAAACTGATAACTGAGTTTTTCAAGTTCTATTTCATTCTCAATCATCGTCTTAACCGAAAGGTCTGTCCGGCTGATAGCATCCTGATGTCCGGCTTCCCCTTCTAAAAGCACATATTGGATCTTCCCATCGCCATTCTTATCGACCTCCGGGTGATTCCTGATATACTCCGCCGCAATCTCCCCCTGCATCTCACCGGACTGTGCTGCATCACATCCTACATAGAAAAGCTTATCCCACTGAAGGAGATCCTCCTGCACCGGTTCACGGTTAAAGAAAATAACCGGAATATCATTCTGCCGGGCCATCCGGACAATATTCGACGGTACCGTCCGGTCAACCAGATTCACGCATAAAACATCACATCCGGCATCAATCATTTCCTCAACGATCTCATCCTGCTCCTGCTGATCATTGTCACCGCTTCTTACAGATACGATTACCTTCATCGTATTGCTCTCTTTTGCTTTCAGATTACTTTTTATTATATCTGTCATTGCATTGATAAACGGGTCGTCCGGTGTATATGTCACGACACCGACACGCAACGTATGATCGGTTTTTGTGTCCTGATTTCCGCAGCCTGTCAGTGAAATCAAAAATACCAACACACACAACCATACTATAATATTCTTCTTTACGTCTCTTCTACTCATACGAATACAAAAACCTTTCTATCTCATCGGAGAATAAATCTTCCTTATAGATAACCTTCACTTCTTTCTCATGGCTTTTTACCGAATAAAACGCCTTGGTCAGCTTATGCGAAATCTCCAGAACACTCTCATAGCCAATCCCATATCCGTCGGGAATAACCAGACATTGCACGTGTCCCCCATCCAATAAGGATATGGATTTCATACTTGTTCCGACACCGTAGATTTTTGCGCCGTTATACTCACCATTCTGGGACATTTCCCCAAGGGTATCCAATGCACCGGTATCCATGACAACCATATAATCAACCGATTTTTTTGCATCCACAACCGCACAGATATCGGCATCGTTCTCATCATTATATTCCCATGCAATCTCGCAGTCATACCCGGAAATTGCATCCTTCAATCCCTGAATGCGATTGACACTTGCCTCAGTCTCGGCACGTCCGGCAATAACACCGATTGTTTTTCCGCTTAATTGCTCTCCATCCTTTCGGATCAGTTGTGTTCCGAGTGTATAACCGATCTCGTAATTATCCGATTTCACCGTCGCATACCCGCTTGTATCTTCCGGGTTGCTCATATATGCATCCTCCGTGATCAGCACAAATGGTTTCTGTTCTCCTAGCCAGTCCAGCATCTCCTTTGTATCTGCCCCCGGTGCCGGGCACAGGATAAATGCATCCACATCATTCTCAAGCTGTTCCGCAATCAACTCCCGCTCGTCCTGCGCGCTTACTATATCATCCGTATTGCAGATAATCAGATGCAGATTATTGTTTTTCGCAGATTGCTTTAATCCATTGATCACACCCTCCCATCGGGTGTCACCGGAATTCTGCAGGATAACCGCTACACGCTTTTGAGCGACATCCTCCTGAAAGATTTTATGTATGAAGAAGGCTGCAAGAGCAATCAGAATAAGCTCTGCAATGAGGAAAGTTAATTTATCTCGTTTCATCTGTAACCCTCCCATTTCTATAGCTTTGCGCCTCGAGCTGTTGCCGGTTCTCCTCCGTAAAAGGAATTGCCGGAATGTGTATCACAATCTTCGTTCCTTCATCAGCCTCACTGTAAACCTGAAGGCCATATTCGTTTCCAAACATCAACTGAATCCGGTTGTGCACATTGATAAGTCCTACACCGGAACCATGCT
Organism: Eubacterium sp. MSJ-33; assembly: GCF_022174665.1. Lineage (NCBI taxonomy): Bacteria > Bacillati > Bacillota > Clostridia > Eubacteriales > Eubacteriaceae > Eubacterium > Eubacterium sp. MSJ-33. The sequence continues at coordinate 2,591,118 of NZ_CP076562.1, read as the reverse complement.
TTGGCACTTTATTGTTATCCTTGAGGATATTTTCAACCGTCTCCTCACTCATGCCCATACCATTATCTTCGACAGAGAGATAGATATCATCTCCCTTTTTCTCGCCGCGTACCGTAATCATACCGCCGTCATCCTCATCCATATTCCCAACACCGTAATAGATTGCATTTTCCAGAATCGGCTGCACGATGAGCTTGACCGTACAGTAATCATTGACTTCCTCATCAATATCAAAGTCCACACGAAACCGTTCTTTATAGCGCACAAGCTGGATATTCATATAACTTCGGCTGTGCTGCAGTTCATCCGCAATCCGGATTACGGTTCTGCCCTTCGACAGACTGATTCGAAGCAGTCTGGCAAGCTCCGAAATCATGAGAACCGCTTCTTTATTCTTCTGTGCCCCAACCATCCATGTAATCGACTCGAGCGTATTATATAGGAAATGCGGATTAATCTGACTTTGCAGTGCATCCATCTCACTCTTTCTGCGTTCAGTCTGTTCCCGGATAATCTCCTGCATCAAATTCTCTATCTGTTCATAGGACTTCTTGACCGAATATCCGAGATGCCTGATTTCCGAAGAACCACCAATATAGATATCCGTATCCCCACCTGTCTCATATGCCTTGACTGACTCATTCAGCCGCAGGATTGGACGTGAGATCTTTCTTGATATGATCCGGTTTACTTCGAGCAGCATCATCATCAAAATCAGGATGGCTGTGATAATATAATACCGGAACCGGTTGATATTTACTGTCTGTACACGATCCGGAATCACACCGACCAGCTTCCAGCCGGTATATGCCACACTACTCACAACAACATTTCCCGGTCTTCCATTCAGGGAAAGCTCATACGTTCCGTCTTCTAATTGAGATGTTTTCTCACAGTTTTCCGAAAAATATCCACGGTCGATGTCTGCATGTCTTGGATGATAAATCATCTGCCCATCCCGGCTGCAAAGGTAATAATAAATACCGTTTGAAGACTCATTAATCCGCTTCATCGTATTTGATATCACAGAATATTTCATATCTACCAGCAATACACCACTACGCGGTTTTTCTCCATCGTTAATATCCACGGAACGGCTAAGGGAAATGACCCAGTAATACCGGTATGTGCCATCCTCAAACAGATTCTGGATATGTGGCAGGGAGAAATGCACATTTTCAATATCCTCCTCTGCATTTGTATACCAGTCCTGTTCGGATGCCTTTACGCCCTTCTTGCGTTCTGAAACCGGTTCTGCCACAAGCTGTGCACCATCGCTGTCATACAGCGCCATGCTTTGAACCTTATCTGTGTTGATTTCATAAAGCAGGCTAAACTGGCGGTTAAAATCATCGCTGGAGATATCATTTTCCTGAATGATATTGTAATTCACTGCATTCATTATCTGACGGACATTCAACAATTCCGCATCCAGCTTATCCACTGTGCTTTCGACCATGCTCTCTGCATTCGACACAGCCGTCTGTTTCATCGCCATTTTAAAACGATTATACAGAAGCAGGCCAATTGTAATTGTCGTAATCAACGTAAGTGCAGTAAGAACCGCCATAATGATTGACTGTATATCCAGTCCGATAAATCTTCTATGATGCATCCAGCCCTGCTTTTTCATCCACCTTTGAAGCCAGCTTTCCTTCTTTTGCAATTTTCCCATATCTCTTGTTTTCAATCCATTTCCCCTATTATTTTCTTACTGATTCGTATGCTGTGCCCGATACTTCGATGGTGACACGCCAAATCGTTTCTTGAATACATAACTGAAATAATTCGCATCCAGATATCCCACTCGCTCAGCAATCTGATAGCTTTTCTCATTTGTTTCCAGTATCAGTGTTGCCGCATGATCCATCCGGTAATCCGTCAGATACGTAATAAACGCTTTTCCTGTCTCCTTCTTGAACACCGACGAAAAATACGAATTCGATACCCCAAGCACAGAACAGATTGTGTCCAATGACAAATCCGGCTCCATATAACGCTCACGTACAAGATTCTGTGCATCTGTCACAAGCCGTCTCGATGTACTGTTTCGAGCATTTTTCAACTGTTCCCCAAGCTCTACGGAAACTTCCTGCATCCATGCCGTAAGTGTACTCTCATCCATCTGCGGAATCGTCTCGTAAGGATTCTGGATTCCGTGCAGATAATCATTAAAATCAAGGAAATTATTTGCACAAAACCTGTAAAATGCTCCCACCATCTCCATGATTGCAAGATTATACTGACTGACCGTCTGTGCATTGCTGTGCAGCTTTTCTATTTCATTTACAACGACCTTCTCAATCTCTTCCTTTAACCCTAAATGAATGGCTTTGAACAAATCATGCATTCTTGTATCTTCTGGCTGCAAGGTTGTTTCCTGTTCCTTCGGTGCAAGCTCGGCAATATTGATCGCACGTTTCGTTCCATACAGTACCCTGTATGATACTGCCTCTCTGGCACCATCGTAAGACGTTTTAATATTTGCCATATTGTCACATACACGACCGATACCTGCCGTAACCACCGCCCCCATCACACGATAAGCCCATTTGCAGAATCGATCACACGAATCCGTAAACTGCACAATCGCGTCCTCCGATGAAAGCTCTATCAGCATCAGTGTATTTCCAAGATAAGAGAATACCTGGCTCTTCCACTCTGTCGCAAGCCGTTCCTTGATCTCATGTTCAACAGACATCGCAAGCAGCAACGGATTCATACCGTCCGGCACATGATGTTCCGAAGTGTGGAAAATTGCACATCCATAATATGGTCCTTTCATATCAATCTGATACGCGGCAAAAAATTTCCCACAGTTTTCTTCTGTCACCCGTCCCTCAATGAGAGATACAAAGAAGTTATTCTGCAGTACCGGAAGTGCTGCATTGAAATAGTTCTCCAGACGTGTTACATTCAGTTTTTCTTCCCGTTCCCGGTCCAGCGTGTCCTTCAGACGTCTCAGACAATCAGACAGTTCTGTTGCATTTATCGGTTTCAGCATATATTCCTCAACTTCCAGATGCACAGCTTCCTTTGCATATTCGAACTCATCAAATCCGGTAAATATTATAATGTGAATATTCTGAAAGTCCCGGTTTAAACGGCGGGATAACTCCAATCCATCCATATATGGCATCTTGATATCTGTAATCACGACATCCGGTTGAAGCTTCTCAACCAGTTCAAGTGCTTTCACTCCGTTGGTTGCGTTACCAACAACGGTAAATCCAAGGTCGTCCCATTGTATGCGTTGTTCAATTACTTCAATGACTTCTGCTTCGTCATCCACCAGAAGCACTTTATATTTTTCCATGTAGCACCCCACTTGTTATCACCTGCCGGGTAGGTTGAAAATATAAGTTTATGTGTCGGATTGGTTTTCCTATCACTTCATTCCATATACAATGCATTGAAACTAAGAAGTACTACGATATTCTGTTTCCAATATTCATCTCGCACGCAACCGCCGCTGATTCGACATCCATGTCTCAACAGCGGCTTGTTTGAACATCGTGTTCAAACATTGCTGAAATCAAGCAGAATATCAAGTACTTCTAAGTTCCAAACATATCGTATATGTTCACGAAGTCATAGAAAAACCAATCATCCACATATTCAAATGATTTCCGAACTACCCAGCAATTCTTATTGTTCTTTGTTGTTTTATTGTCCTTATTATACCAAAG